>JALXFN010000048.1 GCA_027068975.1 Campylobacteraceae bacterium
ATCTCAAAAATTTAATTTTTAGGAATAGATTCCAAATACAATTCTTCTACTTTTTTTCTTGCCCAAGGTGTTGTTCTTAAAAATTTTAAGCAAGATTTATAGGTTGGATTACTTTTAAAACAGTTGATATTAATACGTTCAGCTAATTTTTTAAAACCATACTCATCAATTAAAAATTCTAAAATATGGGGAACATTTTGAAATATCTAAATAAAGTAAAAGATTTAATAAATATCTCTAAATATGCAGGTGAGCGATTTGATTTAACTCAGGTTGGTGGTGGAAACAGTTCAATTAAGTTTGATTCAGGGGAAATGATTATTAAAGCATCAGGATTTTTACTTAGTGAGATCAATAAAAATCATGGCTATTCAAAAGTATTGACTAATAAAATTACAAATATAGTCAAAAATGAAAAGATTATCAACTCAAAAGATAAAAGAGAAAGAGAGTCTATAACAAAAAATTTGGTAGAGATATCAACACTTGATAAAAACAATCGCCCATCAATAGAGACTCTTTTACATTCTCTGCTTTTAAAGTACACACTTCATACACATCCAATAGTTGTAAATATGATAGTCATTAGAGAAGAGTGGAGAACTATTTTAAAAGAAATATTTAAAGATGAGAATATACTTTTAATTGAATATCAAACTCCGGGGATAGAGTTAGCCCTTGTCTTAGACAAAGAACTTAGCAAACTTAACACGACACCCAATATTATTTTCTTACAAAATCATGGTTTAATTATCACCTCAAACAATAAAGAAGATATTAAAAAACTTACAGAGTATGTTTTAGAAAAAATAGAAAAATATTTAAAAGTTGATATGAAAAAATATAAGCTCACTAATAAAATCACTGAACTTTTAAATAGAATAGATATAACCTCTAATATATCTTATCTTTCTGAAGACACTTTTTTGAATGAACAATTAAAAAATAATGAAGAACTATTTTTTAGTAAACCTTTCTGTCCAGATAGTTTGGTTTATTGTGGTATAAGTGCTGTTAAAATTCATGATTTATTGGATACTCAATCATTATTATCCTATAAAGAACAATTCCACACTCTTCCAAAAGTAATTATATTTGAAAATAAACTTTTTTTTATAGCTGAAAACATTAAAAAGAGTAAAGAGATAGAAGAGATGTTTAAGAGCCATATTATGGTTTTAACTAAAAACAAATATTCTCAAAAGAATTTTTTAACAATAAAAGAGTTATCTTATCTATCCAATTGGGAAGCTGAAACATATAGACAAAACATCTAAGGAGATACTATTTTAATTCACATCTGTTGTGCTGTAGACAGCCACTATTTTTTAAAAAAAATCCAAGAGAGTTACCCCAAAGAAAAACTTGTCGGCTTCTTTTACGACCCCAATATTCATCCTTATAGTGAATACTATTTAAGACTACTTGATGTAAAACGCTCTTGTAAAATGCTCGGTATCGAACTAATTGAAGGTGAATATGACACAGAAAATTGGTTAGAGGCTGTTCGTGGTTTTGAAAAGGAACCCGAGAAAGGTGCCAGATGTGCTATCTGCTTTGATAGACGATTTGAAGTCACAGCCCAAAAAGCACAAGAGCTTGGTGAAAAAACATTTACCTCTACCCTACTTACCAGTCCTAAAAAATCACTTAAGCAACTTCAACATGCTGGTGATATTTTAGGGGATAAATATAACCTAACATTTATTGCTCCTGATTATCGTAAAGCATCAGGGACACAAGAACAGAACATACTTGCAAAACAAGAGGCACTCTATCGTCAAGATTATTGTGGTTGTCTCTTTGGACTTACCATGCAACGAGAGCAACAACAAAAATTAGCAGATGAGCTTTTTTCTCCTATCTCAAAACAGATACAACCTGAGTCCATCGAGGCACGTATAGAACTTTATGAAAAACGTTGGGAACTTGAAAATAATAATATAAAGTATAAAATAGTTAAAGAGCGTTTTTTAAACTGGCGACAACTATATGGTCATTTAAGAGTTAAAAAAGAGACCATACCAGCACACTTCCTACCCTACTCCACACTGAAAAGCGAATATACAAGAGGTAGAGTCGATGTTCAAGTAGGAGAGATACATTACATGAACCGAGATGAAGTAAAATTCATAACACTAGAGACCTATAATAAACTAGGAAATTTTAACTATCAAACCATTGAAGAGCTTATTTATAGTCCTCCTCTTTTTAAAAAAGAAGTTCAAATTAGAGAACAATTAATTTCTAACTATGATTTATCATCTATATTGGTTGTTGTTAAAATTCCAACACAAAAGATTGAAATTGTTTATAAAAGCCATCTTTATGAAGATGTAAAAGAGGTTCTCTTGGAGATTTGATATATTTTTAATTGTTTTTAGATAAAATAATTAAAAAGTTTTTATACAAAGGGCTAGTACAATGTTATATGACGTAGTTGAAATCCAAAAAATATTACCACATAGGTACCCATTTTTATTACTTGACCGTGTTACAAAACTTGAAAAAGGTGTAAGTATTGAAGGATTCAAAAATGTATCTATCTCTGAACCTGTATTTCAAGGACACTTTCCAGACCATCCAATTTACCCAGGTGTAATGATTATTGAAGGTATGGCACAAGCTGGTGGAGTACTTGCTTTTAAAAGCTCTACTGAAGAGGAGCAAGAAGATATGTCTAATAAAGTTGTATATTTTATGAGTATTGATAAAGCTAAATTTCGCTCACCAGTAACACCAGGTGACCAATTAATCTATAAACTAACAGTTATAAAGCAAAGAGGTAGTATTTGGCAACTTGATGCAAAAGCCTATGTTAAAGATAAATTAGTAGCAGAGGCTGAATTAAAAGCCATGATAGTAGATAAATAAAAAGTAGAGCAATAATTAATATGTCAAATATTCACCCAACAGCAATCATAGAAAATGGTGCTACCATAGGTAACAATGTAACCATTGGTCCATTTGTTACTATCTCCTCTAAAACAATTATAGGTGATAACAATATTATTGATGCCCATGCAACTATTGTAGGTAGAACAACTATTGGAAAAGGTAATCATATTTTTTCACACGCTGTTGTAGGCTCCATTCCCCAAGATTTAAAGTTTGATGGAGAAGATGTTGAGCTTATTATTGGTGACAACAATAAAATACGAGAATTTACACTCATTAACCCAGGAACCCTAGGTGGTGGAAGCATTACCAAAGTTGGGAACAATAACTTACTTATGGGCTATGTACATTTAGGTCATGATGTTATAATGGGGAACAATTGTATCTTAGCCAATGGTGCAACTTTGGCTGGTCATGTTGAGTTGGGGAATAATGTTGTTGTAGGAGGTTTAACACCCATACATCAATTTGTTAAAATAGGTGATTTTGCTATGATTGCAGGAGCATCAGCTCTAAGTCAAGATATACCGCCTTTTTGTATGGCAGAAGGCAACCGAGCAACACTAAGAGGTCTTAATTTAACAGGGCTTCGACGTCATCTTGAAAGAGATGAAATTAATGCCTTAAAAACAGCATACAGAGAACTTTTTGAAAGTGGTAAAGCACTTCAAGAATCAGCAGAAGAACTACTTCAAAAGAGTTCGTCTGAAAATATAAAAAAATTAGCAGCGTTTATCACACAATCAAAACGTGGTATTCCATTTATAAGGAAAAACAGTAATGTCTAAAAAAGTATGTAGCTTTTGCAACACAACAGAAAAAGAGCACAATCCATTTATAGCAGGAAACAGTGTATATATTTGTTCCAACTGTGTTACTTCAGCCTATAAAATTCTCTTCGGAGAAAATGATGACCATCTATCTACACAAAGTAGTGAACCTCAAAATCTTTTAATGCCAAAAGAGATCCATAGACTATTAAATGATTATGTTATTGGTCAAGATCAAGCTAAAAAAACGCTCTCTGTAGCAGTGTACAATCACTATAAGAGAATTTTTAAAAATATGCATGAAAACGACACAAGTATCGATAAATCAAATATTCTACTTATTGGTCCAACAGGTTCAGGAAAGACACTTCTTGCTCAAACTATCGCAAGATTCTTAGATGTACCTATTGCTATTTCTGACGCTACCAACTTAACGGAAGCGGGTTATGTGGGTGAAGATGTAGAGAATATTTTAACCAAATTACTTCAAGCTGCTGATGATGATATTGAAAAGGCACAAAGAGGTATTATTTTTATTGATGAGATGGATAAAATTGCTCGTATGGGTGAAAACCGTTCTATCACAAGGGATGTATCTGGGGAAGGAGTACAACAAGCTCTTTTAAAAATTATTGAGGGTTCAATTGTTAACATTCCACCAAAAGGTGGACGTAAACATCCAAATCAAGACTTTCTTCAAATTGACACATCAAATATACTCTTTATTTGTGGTGGAGCATTTGATGGTGTGGAAGAGATTATTCAAAGAAGATTAGGTGCAAACCAGCTTGGGTTTGGACAGACAAAACGAAGTAGTAAAGAGAACGAATCAGTAATGCACCTTGTAGAGTCTGATGATTTGGTTCAATTTGGAATTATTCCAGAACTAATCGGTCGGCTCCACGTTACAGCTACACTAGAACCAATTACACTAGAAGATATGGTACGTATTTTGGTTGAACCTAAAAATTCAATCATTAAACAGTATCAAAAACTTTTTGAAATTGATAATGTTCTTCTGACTTTTGAAGAGAATGCATTAAAAGCCATAGCTCAAAAAGCGATTCAAAGAAAAACTGGTGCTAGAGGATTACGTTCAATTATGGAAGCTAGTCTGTTAGACATTATGTATGAACTTCCTGAACTTGGAAGTTACGAAGTCATCATAACAGAAGATGTAATCAACAGTGGTAGTAAACCAATTTATATAAAAAATTCAAAAACAGCATAACTGCACAGAGGGGAGATAATATATGTTTAAAAAAGTATTAGGAATGTTTTCAAACGATTTAGCAATAGATTTAGGAACAGCCAACACATTAGTATTGGTCAAAGGAAAAGGTATCTGTATTGATGAACCATCAGTCGTTGCTATTCAATATGATAAACATGGTAGAGAGCGAATTTTAGCTGTAGGTCAAGAAGCAAAAGATATGGTAGGTAAAACACCAGGAAATATCAAAGCCATTAGACCTATGAGGGATGGGGTTATCGCTGACTTTAATGTTACAGAGATGATGATTAGATATTTTATTGAAAAAGTTCACAATAGAAAAGGTCTCTTCTCTCCTAGAATAATAATTTGTGTACCATTTGGATTAACTCAAGTTGAGCGTAAGGCTGTTAAAGAGGCTGCCATGTCTGCAGGGGCAAGAGAAGTCTACCTTATAGAAGAGCCTATGGCTGCTGCAATTGGTTCGGGAATTCCTGTAAAAGAGCCAAATGGAAATTTGGTTGTTGATATTGGTGGAGGTACAACAGAAATCGGTGTTATCTCTCTTGGAGGGTTGGTTGTCTCCAAATCTATTCGTACAGCTGGAGATAAGCTGGACACTTCAATTATTGATTATATGAGGAAAAACTTTAACCTACTTATTGGAGATAGAGTTGCTGAAGAGATTAAAATCAATATTGGTACAGCCATTCAACTCGATGAAGAACTCACCATGCAAGTAAAAGGTCGAGACCAAGTAACTGGTCTATTAAGCTCTATAGAGATTAATTCTGAACACTTAAGAGATGCAATGAAAGAGCCATTAAAAGAGATTGGGGAAGCTTTAAAACTTGTTTTAGAACAGACTCCTCCTGACTTGGCTGGTGATATTGTTGAGAATGGTATTGTATTAACAGGTGGTGGTGCATTGATTAGAGGTTTAGATAAATTCCTCTCCAATGTTATTAAACTCCCTGTTTATGTAGCAGAAGACCCACTACTTGCTGTTGCAAAAGGAACAGGTAAAGCACTCGAAGAGATAGACTTATTACAACAAACTGTTTATGATGAATAGAAAATCTATTGTAATTATCATACTTGTTATAAGTACACTACTCCTCTTAAAAAAAGAGGAGATTTTTCAAGACAAATTTGCACTTATAACTCTACCAATCAAAGAGAGCTACCTTAACCTTAGTAATGATATGCATAACACCATTGATAGATTTTCAAACCAATCTAAATCAATAGAAGCACTACAGGAAGAAAATATTCTTCTAAGAAAATATCTTTATCAACAGAAGATGAGTATTATTCAGCTTGAACAACTTAATGGATTTTCTCAACTAAAATTTGATTTACAAGAAAACATTATACGTGTTCAAACCATCTCCTATAAAAAACTTAATGATTTTTCACAAATTTATCTTACCAAGGGAGATAAATTAAGTAAAGAAAAAATTTATGGTTTAATCCAAAAAAATGTTGCATCAGGGATTGCTATTAAAAATGAAGGTCCACTTAAAGGTGTATTGCTCTCTAACCCAGAGTGTCAATTTTCAACATTTATAGGAAAAGAGAATACACCAGGTATTGCAAAGGGAATTGATGCTCAAAGCATGGAGATTAACTTTATACCCAAATGGTCTAAAATCGCTATTGGAGACAAAGTAGTAACTTCGGGACTAGATAATATTTTTCTACCTAATATTCCTGTAGGAGTAGTGACTAAAATCATTACAAAAAGTACGTATAAAACTGCTATAATTAAAACCTATGCTGATGTTTTACATCCAAATTTCTTTTATTTAGTTAAAGAGGTTTTACATCAACCAGAAGAGGTTAATATTACAAAACTAAAATTAGAACAAGATGGCAATATTACAGATTAATACTCTATTAATTAAATTATGATATTGTTATCACTTATATATATAAGGAATCTAAATGACAAATAATCTAAACAGTTCAAACACCCCTTGTTATCTAAACTATTTTATACTTCTCCTACTTCCAACACTGTTTTTTGTAGGGATACTCTTAGGTTATCTAAATATAGTTTCACTAAAAGTTGAATTACACTCTATTATTATTATTGGTATTATCTATTTTATTTATCTATTGTTTATTCAACATAATGCAAACTTTATAGTCTGTAAAATGCGTAAAGAGTATGTACAACTACAAAAAGATTTACAGGCAGCTATAAAAGAGAATTCACTTACTATTTTTGATAAAACCAAATCGACTATTGATATTGGTGACTTTATAGCAGATTACTATAAAACATTTAGAAATGATAACTTTGCTTCTATTGCACCTTCATTTTTCCCTATGTTAGGAATCTTAGGTACCTTTACTGCCATTGCTATCTCTATGCCAAACTTTTCGATTAGCAATACAGAAGCACTTGACCATGACATTTCACTTCTACTTTCAGGTATAGGAACAGCATTTTACGCTTCTATTTATGGTATTTTTCTCTCTATTCTTTGGAACTTTTTTGAGAAAAGGGGTCTATCAAAAGTTGACCATGATGCACATCAGTTATCTGAAGTTTATAAAAGTTATATTTGGAGTGAGAGTGAACTAAAACGTCATGAGCATATGCAACATGAAATGCGTGATAAAAAAATGATGCAGACCCTCAAAGAGACTTTTAACTTAGACTTTATAAAAACATTAAATGAAAAACACTTAGAGAATTTTCATACCATTATGTCAGAAACAAACAAAAGTTTTGCAGGTATTACTGACCACATGCAGATGGTCTCAACAGACTTAAGAGAGACTTTAGAGAAGATGCAATACTCTCAAGCATCACTCTCTGCTAGTGAAAAGATAGAAAAAAATATTCGAGAGTTTACTAAAACAACCCAAGAGTTGAATCAAACACTCAATAAATTTGATAGTAGTTTAGAAAATGCCTTAACCTTAACATTCCATAAAATAGATGAGGAATTAAGCGATATCATTGTAAAACTTGCAAACTTTGCAAACAGTACCAGCCAACAAAATGCTATATTACAAGATACTATAACTAAATATCATAATCAGATTTCAAGTCATATAGTGAAACAATAATGTTTAATAAAAAGAGAAACAATAACAATGAAAACACCAACTTCTGGATTTCATATGCTGACTTAATGGCTGGTTTACTTTTTGTTTTTATTTTGCTTATTGGGGCTATTATGGTTAAGTCAACCATTTTAAAAAATGATATCAACAAAAAGAATACTGTCTTAAATGAACAAAGCCAGACACTCATTGAACAGTCAACTCATCTTGTAAATATGACACAAAAACTTCTTATAAAAGATGATGAAATTAATAAACTAAAAAATCTTTTAGCACAACGAGAAAAGAGTTTGCAAAATACTAAAGAAAACCTTATTATCTCAAATAATACACTAAAGCTCAAAAGTGATGAGATAGAAAAACTCAATCAACTACTTTTAGCTCAAAATGCAAAAGTTGATAGTTACTCTAACCATATTGTTATGTTACAAAATCTAACTGAAGAGCAAAACCGTACATTGAAGCAAAAAGAATTGGACTTAGAAGCGTATAAAAATAAGATTGTACTCCTCTCAAACAGTATGTCAGAACAAAATGATAAACTAAAACTCAATGAACAAAAACTTCTTGAATTGTTAAAAGCTGTAGACAATAAACAGACAAAATATGATGAGTTATTAGCTAAACTTCAAGCTCAAAAAGCACAAATAAAATCTTTAACAGGTATTAAATTAAAGGTCATAGCAGAGTTAAAATCTTCACTGGGTGATAAAATTAATATCGATAAAAAGAGTGGTTCACTTAGACTCGCTTCAAATATCTTATTTGATAAAGGCTCTTCTACCTTAAAAGAAGGTGCAAAAAATGAACTCAAAGAGAATTTTATTAATTATGTCGATACATTAATAACAAACAAAAATATTGCTGACCATTTAGATAAGATTATTATAGAAGGGCATACAGATAGTGATGGCTCCTACCTATATAACTTAAATCTTTCACAACAACGTGCCTATGCTGTTATGAATTATCTCTTAACACTTGACTACATTAAAGAGCATAATATTAAAGACAAACTTGTAGCCAGTGGACGTTCTTACCTTGATGCCATCAAGGTTAATGGTGTTGAGGACAAAGATGCCAGTAGAAGAATAGAGGTAAAGTTTAGACTTAAAAATGAAGATGCCATGTACGAAATAGAGAGAATTTTAGATGCAAATTAATTTTGAAGCCAAACAGATAAAAGCAGCACATGCCTATGTCGATAGATTAACCCCCATTAAAACCAAAAAACGAAGTATTATAAAAAAAATAAAAAAAAATAAAACCAAAATAGATGAAGATTTTCATACTACAACGAAAGAAGAGAAATCTTCTTTTATTAAAAGCTTACTAAATTTTCTTTTTAAGTAGTTCAAGAAACTTATCAAACTCCTTCAGCTCATAAGAACCCTCTCTTTGAGCTTTTCCCCACATAGGCTCAGGAAAGTAACTATCTGTCTCAAAACGTGCCATTATATGCCAATGCACATGGGGCATGTAGTTCCCAAAGGAAGCGATGTTTATTTTTTTAGGTTTAAAAAAACTTAGCATCTCTTTTTCTATAATGTCCAAAACTCTCCATATCTCTAACTTCTCTTCTGTAGTACATTCAGAAAACTCTCTGTAAGGCTTTTGAGTAAATATTTTAAGCCATGGAATCTCAGACTCTTCTACCTCTATTTTTATCAATTCATTCTCATATACCAAGTCCATCTCCTAATTTCATGACAATTTGCCATATTTTTTACACTTATTTTACTTCTATGTTATAATCAATCAACTTAAATCCAAACCATCTACAAGGAAAATCCAATGCAAGGAAAACTCAACGTGACCTATCAGCTTATTTGTGACAACGACACCCATAAAGAGATATCTCTAAAAGAGATTTTACAAAATGAGAAGATTATTAAAATAATTAAAAGTGAATATGCTAAAGGTATTAGAAACTTAGCACTCTCAAGTGATAATAATGAAACTAACATCATTTTAAGCACAGAGAAAGAACGCTACAGTTTTGAAGCTCAAAAAAAAGATTTTGCAGACCTCATAGAACTGGCAGAAGAAGACGCTAAAAAACGTAAACTCTTTAAAAAAGGTTGTGATGCAGTAGAGATAGTCGATTTTAAGACGCTATAAACGTTTTAAACCAACTTCATACCCTCACCTTCAAGAAGAACTTTTTTCTGCTCTATAAGTGAATTAAGGGTGCGTTTAAAGCTTTTTTTACTCATGGCAAAGACTTTTGAAATCTCTTCTGCATCACTTTTTGAGTTTAGGGCTATGAAACCCTCTTTCTCTTTTAGTAGCTCTAGTACTTTTATCTCAAACACATCACCTGTGGCTTTTTTACCTATGGGCTGTAGTGCTAAGTCGAGTTTTCCATCTTTACGAATTTTTTTAATATAGGCTACTTTTCTATCCCCTACTTTTAACTCTTCAAAGATTTCATTTTCAAAGAGCATACCTTCATAGAGGTTTTCTACTATTACTTTGTATCCAAGTGGAGTTCTGGAGAGTACCAGTACATCTACTTTTTGTTTCTCTTCTAAATCTTTTGTATCTTTAGAGAGCCATTTGCCTATTTTATGAGTTCCATAAAGTCGTCCTGTCTCTGCGTCGAGGCAAACACGTAAAATGTACTTTGAACCAATATGAAAGTGACATTTTTGTTGTGAGAGAGGGACAAAAAGGTCTTTAGGAAGACCCCAGTTTACAAAAGCCCCAAAACGTTGATAGTCCACTACTGTAAAGTAGCCAAATTCACCAAGTTTTGCATAAGGGTATTTAGTTGTAGCTACAGGTCTGTCTTCTGAGTCAGTATAAACAAAGACCTCTATCTCTGCCCCAATAGGCATCTCATCTTCCATTACATAGACATTTGGAAGCAGTACCTCTTCAAAATTTTCTGCTCTTAAGTAGAGTCCGTAGTCGGTATCTCGTTCTACTTTTAAGATGTTAAGCTCACCAATAGCGATGGTTAAATTCACTAAATACTCTTTAAGTGTTTCATAAATTCATCAGCGTTAACAAATCCTGAAATAGTTAGTGAACTAAGCATTTTATTGTTTTTATCAAAAAACAAAATTGTCGGTGTTCCAAAAGCATGATATTTTTTCATTAGTGCTTTTATCTCATCTGTTCCATCGGTGATATCAATTTTTATAAATGTAAAACGTTTTAATTCAGCTTTTACTGCTGCATTGGAAAGCGTAAACTCTTCTAGCTCATCACATGAAGGACAAGTTTTTTTTCTAAAGTCAACCACTACAGGTTTAGTTGAAGCTTCTACTTCAGCTTGAAGTTTGGCTATAGTGTAGCCACCTTTTGCTTCCACCTCTGTTGGCATAGCTGTATAGTTCGTTCCTGATGTAAATGATTTAAATGGATGCAACATTGACTTAGCACTTGTTAAGAAGCCTAAAAATAGAGAAGCTCCATAAAGAAGGAATACAAAGGCTAAAAGTTGGAAAAGTTTTTTTATTCCAACTCTTTCAGATGAGTTGTTAAATACACCCATGTAGAATGCCGTTCCCATAAAAAGAAGTGACCATAGTAACATGGTTACACTTGGTGAAACAACCTTACCTAACATAAAAATAGCCATTGCCAACATCATCACACCAAAGGTTTGAGAGACAACTGTCATCCAACCACCTGGTCTTGGCATAAATTTACCAGCACCTAAACCGATAATAAGCAGTGGTAGACCCATACCCATACTCATAGCAAAAAGTGCTACGCCTCCAAGAACGGCATCCCCTGTTTGAGAGATAAAGAGTACAGCACCTGCTAATGGTGGTGCAACACAAGGTCCAATAATAAAGGCTGACAAGAATCCCATAATAGCAATACCCACTATACCTTGCCCTTGAGCCGAATCACTCGCCGAGTTGATTTTTGATTGCCATTTTGAAGGGAGTTGA
Source organism: Campylobacteraceae bacterium (assembly GCA_027068975.1). Taxonomy (GTDB): domain Bacteria; phylum Campylobacterota; class Campylobacteria; order Campylobacterales; family Sulfurovaceae; genus UBA1140. The sequence goes on from JALXFN010000048.1 coordinate 11,871, forward strand.
ATCTCATAATAACCAAATAGCGATAGAGCCAAAGCAAAGAACATTACAGCAAAAGCAACCAATACCCATGGATTTTGCATTGCTGACTGTATGTCTGCTCCAAGCAGACCTGAAATTACACCAACAGCTGTATAGGTAACAGCCATAGAGAGTACATATATAAGAGAGATAAAGAAACCTTTGGCAGCACTTGTTTCACCTTCACCTGATTGAGAGACAATGATAGAAGATAAAATAGGAATCATTGGGAAGATACAAGGTGTCATAGCTAAAAGCAGACCAAGAATTAAGAAAAGGAAAATAATAAAGAGTGAACTTTCACCCATTAAAAGCTCTGAAATAGCATTAGGATTTGATGAATTTATAGCATCTTTAAGTTTTTCAAAAAAACCTATATTCTCTTTTGTAGAATCAACTGTAGACAAATCAATTTCAGGAGCTGTAGAATCACCTTTGAAGTTATATGTTTTTTCCATTGGATTATAGCAAATACCTGTATCTGCACAACCTGAAAAAGCAATAGACAAAGTATAATCTTTATTGCCTATTTTTGAGCTAATATCACGAACAGGAATATTCACTATAATCTCTTTCGTATAGACCATCGCTCCATCAACATCTACTGCTTTTGGTGTTTTAACATTTAAAAGAATATTTTTAGGCTTAACGATGGTATATTTTAATGTATCAGCCGTAACATGAATCTTCTCTCCTAAAGTAATTTTAGTTTCAATAACATCACCATTTTGAACAGCAGAGACTTTAAATGCCTCTTCTGCTGGCATAAACTTGTCTTTTTTTATTATTGAACCAAAATCTGCTACTAAAAAAGAGGTAACAAATAAAAATAATTTTAAAAACTTCATTCTTTTTTTATCCTTCTTTAATACAAAAGTAACTATATTTCATACATTATATAGTATTACCTGTGTATATTATGTGTAGTACTATAGCAAATAAAAGCATAAACTCTTAGATAGATTGAAAGAAAAAAGCTTAGAAAATATCAAATTACTCAGATTGTGTTATTAATTATTCTTAAATATATAAAAAACATTGTCTCATAAAAGAAAAGGGAAGTAAAATATGTCCAACCATTTAGAAGATGAAACCTCACTCTATTTACAACAACATGCTAAAGACCTAATTGATTGGTATCCTTGGGGAGAAGAGGCGTTAAGTAGAGCAAAGGCTGAACACAAACCAATTTTTCTCTCCATAGGTTACAGCTCTAATTTTCGATGTAAAGTTATGGAAAAGGAGTCTTTTCAAAATGAGAAAATTGCAGAACTCTTAAACAAATATTTTATATCCATAAAAGTTGATAAAGAGGAGTATTTAGATATTGATGCTTATTATCAAGAAGTCTACAAACTTATGAACCGAAGAGTTGGAGGTTCACCCCTTTCTATTTTTATGACAGAAAATTTAGAGCCGTTTTACTCTGCAACCTATATCTCAACAGAAGCACAAGAAGCAGAGTTAGGTTTTGAGGAGTTACTACGTAGTATTTCAAAAAAGTACATTACAGAGTATGAGACCTTTGAAGAAAAAGGAAAAGAGGTACTACAATATATTAACCGTAAAGAGAAGAGCATAGAGGCGACCAAACTTGATTTGGCTCTGTTAAACACCATTGTAACGCATACTGATACTCTACTAGATAAGAAGAATGGTGGCTTTGGCACAGGTTCAAAATTTCCAAACACTTCTACACTCGAACTGCTTTTAGAGAGTTATCAAGAGACAAAAGATGAAACACTTTTAGAGGCTACCCTACTCTCTTTAAACAAGATGGAAAAAGGTGAAATTTATGACCATGTGCATGGTGGATTTTATCGTTACAGTCGTAATGAGAACTGGTCAAATCCACACAGAGTTAAGACGACTTATGATAATGCTCTTATAAGCCAACTTTATATTAGGTTCTTTCAACTAACCAATAATCAAAACTATAAAGAAGTAGCCTTTAAAACCATTGATTTCATGTTAACTCAAATGAATAAAGAGGGACTTTTTTTTGCAAAAAAAGATGAAACTCAAAATGAAGAAGCTATAGATAAAACCATTATTACCTCATGGAATGCCATGATGGTATCTACTCTTTTTAAAGCAAGTACAGTTGATGAAAAGTATAAGTCTATTGCGATAGAAAGCTTAGATACTCTCTTAAACACTGTGTACATCAATCAAACTCTTTACCGTAACAGCTCTTTAAAAATAGAGGGCTTCTTAGAAGATTATGCTTACTTAGGAGAGGCTCTTATAGAGGCATACCAAGCCACAAATAATGAAGGTTATCTACATCTAGCAACTGAATTTGCAAATAAACTAATAGAGGTGTTTTATAATTATGCCCAGTGGAACCTATCGAATAGTAGCTTTAAAATAAAGGTAGGTATTTATGATACTGATTACCCTTCAGCTCTCTCAACAGCATGTTCACTGCTTCTGAAAATCTCTTCATTGGTGGACAATACCTATAAAAAATTTGTATTTAATACTTTAGAGCTGCACTCTTATACTATAATGCGTCAACCTCTATCCTCACCAAAATTAACACAAGTGACACTTAACTACTTAATAGGAAAAAATATATGAGAAACTTCATACTAATATTAGCATTACTCTTTTTTACAGCTTGTATAGGCAACAAAAAGCCAAAGACAGAACCTAAAAAAGAGGAGGTTCCAACAGAATCAAATGTAACTCTTTTGGAACAACCTCTTTATGATAACTCATTAGGCTCACTTACTATAGAACAAATTCATCTTAAAAATGCTTTAGATGACTACCTAGCACAACTTAAATCACTCAATGCCGATAATATCATTAGTATGACCTACCCCAAACTTTTTGTTCCTATAAATCAAGATATGTTTAGAGACTATCTCAATACTATGCTTATATCTTCTGATTTACAAATAAACTCTTTTGACGCAACCATTACTAAAATTGGTACTATAAAACCTTTTTCAGAGGGAACATTTTCTCAAGTAAACTACAACTCAACCATCAACATAAGCTTTATTAACCCAGAACTCTACAATACCCAACGAAAGCTACTTATTTTAGACAAAATACTCAGCAATAAATATGGTCGTGAAAATATTAGAGTAGACAGTGAAGCAAGAACCATCACTATTAAGAAAAAGGAGAAACTCTTAGCCATAAAAGATGGCTCTGGAGAATGGAAATTTTTAGGTGATAACCAAGAGTATAGACGACTCTATCCTAGAATTTTACCTATAGACATACTTAACAATATACTTTAAACTTTATTTAATAATTTATATTGCATAATATAAGTAAATTAATTTTAAGGATTAAAATGAAAAAAAGTATATTTTTACTAATGTTATCACTATCTATAAATGGCTGCACACAAATCGTTACAGCCCCTATTTCTATAGCAGGAAGTGTTGTGGGTGCCACTATAGATGTGGGAGCAGCAGGAGTTAAAGCTGTTGCAGGTGACTAGTCAACGTATTCATTAAAACACTTTTGTATTGGTTAACTCAGCTATCTCGGTCTCGACCATCTCATCAATCATTCTTACAAACATATCATTTATAAGATTAGGTGAAAGGTCAAGCTCTATAGCCTTAGCTCTAGCTCTACTTACTACATCAGCTATTCTATCATCTGACTTTACTTCATCTACGGTATTTTTAAATTTAGCTATTTGTTTAATATAGCTATTTCTTAGTGCAACCAATTCAACTATTTTTTCATCTACCCTATCTATTTCTGTTCGTGCTTCATCAAGTGTATTACAAGTTTTTATATTCATGATTATTTCCTTTATTAGAGAATTATATCATAAATTTTAAAGAGGTTTTGTTGTTGTAAAAACTAAAAGAAGAAAGATAAGACAAGATAAAAATCTTGTCTCAGAAGTTATAAAAAACTAAAGTAGATTACTCTACTTCAGCATCAATAATGTCATCATCCTCTGCTTTTTTAGCAGCTTGTTCTTTAGCACCACCTTGCTCTTTAGCATAAACAGCCTCTGCAAGTTTATGAGACTTTTCAGTCAATACTTTTACTTTCTCTTCTATCTGCTCTTTAGTTGCCATATCATCTTTAAGAAGTGCTTCAACATCTGCAATTGCTGCCTCAATAGACGTTTTTTCTGTAGCATCAAAATTATCACCCAAATCAGTTAATGATTTTTTAGTTTGGTGAACCAATGCATCTGCTTGGTTTCTAGCCTCAACAAGTGCTTTTTTCTTTTCATCTTCAGCTTTGTTAGCTTCAGCATCTTGAACCATTTTTTCTATCTCTTCATCTGAAAGACCTGACGAACCAGTAATTTTAATCTCTTGTGATTTACCTGTTCCTTTGTCTTGTGCTGAAACAGTCAAGATACCATTGGCATCAATATCAAATGTTACTTCAATCTGAGGAACACCTCTTGGAGCTGCTGGAATATCTCTAAGTTCAAACATACCTAAAGATTTGTTATCTTTTGAGAACTCTCTTTCTCCTTGAAGTACATGAATACTTACTGCTGGTTGGTTGTCTTCTGCTGTTGAGAACACTTGTGATTTTTTAGCAGGAATGGTTGTTCCTTTTTCAATTACTTTAGTAGTAACTCCACCTAAAGTCTCAATACCAAGTGAAAGTGGTGTAACATCTAGTAAAAGTACATCTTTAACATCACCTTTTAAAACCCCACCTTGAATCGCTGCACCAAGAGCAACAACCTCATCTGGGTTAACCGATTTGTTAAGCTCTTTTCCAAAGAATTTTTGAACCTCTTCTTGAACCAATGGTACACGTGTAGAACCACCAACCATTACAACTTCGTTAATGTCAGAAGTTGAAACATCTGCATCTGTCAGAACTGTTTTAATAGTTTTAATAGTAGAAGCCACTAAATCTTCAATTAAAGACTCAAATTTTGCTCTTGTAATTTTCTGAATAAGGTGTTTTGGTCCACTTGCATCAGCTGTAATAAATGGTAGGTTAATTTCAGTCTCTGTTGAGCTTGAAAGCTCTTTTTTCGCATTTTCAGCTGCATCTTTAACTCTTTGAAGAGCCATAACATCAGCTTTAATATCTACACCTGTTTCTGATTGAAACTCAGATGCGACATAGTCAATAATTCTATTATCAAAGTCATCACCACCAAGGAATGCATCTCCACCTGTTGCCATAACCTCTACAACATTATCTCCTGTTTCAAGAACAGTAACATCAAATGTACCACCACCAAGGTCGTAAACCACGATTTGCTCCGACTCTTTTTTGTCAAGACCATAAGCAAGTGCTGCTGAAGTTGGTTCATTAATAATTCTTAAAACATTAAGACCTGCAATGGTTCCAGCCTCTTTAGTTGCTTTTCTTTGAGAATCATTAAAGTAAGCAGGTACTGTAATAACAGCGTCAGTTACCGTTTCACCAAGGTAAGCCTCTGCATCCTCTTTTAGCTTCATAAGTACTTTTGCTGAAATCTCTTGTGGTGTATATGTTTTTTCTGCTACCTCAATAGCACATGCACCATTTCTATCTATAATATGGTATGGAAGTCTCTCTTTTGCCTCTTTGGCATGTTCTTCATCACACATTAACCCCATAATTCTTTTAATAGAGTAGATGGTCTTCTCTGGGTTTGTTACTGCTTGTCTCTTTGCTGACTCACCAACTAAAACTTCACCTTTGTCTGTAAATGCTACAATTGAGGGAGTTGTATTTTTCCCCTCTTTGTTTGCAATAATTTTTGCTTCACCGTTTTCAAACACTGACATTGCAGAGTTTGTTGTTCCTAAGTCAATTCCTAATACTTTACTCATATCTATTCCTTTTATTGTCTATTTTTATATTTGTGTTATTATAGTTTTTTTCCAAAATTTTAAATGCCACTTTAGGTGCATTTCTAAAATTTTATCGCTTATTTTGCTGTTGAGACCATCGCAGGTCGTAAAAGTCTATCTTTAATAGTATAACCCTTCTGTAAAACTTGTACTATCTCACCAGCCTCTTTCTCTTCGCTCTCTACTTGCATAATGGCTTGATGAACATCTGGATTAAACTCACCTTCAACTTCTACAGCTTTAATTCCATTTTTTTCAAGAACTTTAGTCAATTGACCATAAGTCAACTCTAAACCCTCTTTTATTTTGTCTAAAACTTCAGAACTCTCTTCACTATTGGTTGCTTCAATCGTTGCTAAAGCACTCTCAAAAGAGTCAACAACTGACAACATGTCGTTAGCAAAGCTCTCATTAGCATACGATACAGCTGCAGCTTTATCTTTAGCTAAAAGTCGTTTAGAGTTTTCAAAGTCAGCATGGGTTCTTAAGTATTTATCTTCCCACTCTTTTACCAACTCCTTTAATTGTGTAAGTTCATCAGTAGCGTTCTCTTCGGTTTCCGTCACTTCCTCCGTTTCTGGAGTTTCTACTTCTGGTTCAGTCTCTACTGTAGAATTTTCATTCTCTTTATTCATAATAGATACTACTCCTAATTTAAGATTTTAGAATCTCCAAAATAATGTATCACATGAAGATTTGCTGAATTATACAGCATTGAGTCCATCTTGTCAAGGTTTAGTTTATAAATTTTTGTAAATAAAGTTTAGCCACATACACTAAACTTTATTTTCAGGACAAAGAAGAGCCTTAAAATATAAAGATATTATAATTGTAAATTTAAGGGAAAAGGGAATTTATTAAATGAAAGAAAAAGTATAAAAAACCGACACAAGAAAAAATCTTGCATCGTATATAGAAGAGAAATTAGTTTCTAATTCCCATGTCTGCTTTAATAGCAGCCCATCTTTTAAGGTCAACTTTTTTCAAGTATCTCATAAGTCTTCTTCTTTGACCAACTAGTTTAAGCAGTCCTAATCTTGAAGAGTGGTCTTTTTTATTTGTTTTAAGATGCTCTGTTAAATATTTAATTCTTGCTGTAATTAATGCAACTTGAACTTCTGTAGAACCTGTATCGTTCTCACCTCTTGAATATTTAGCAATAATCTCTTGCTTATTCGCCGTATCTAAAGCCATAATGACCTCCTGATTGGTAGTTTATTTTGAAGTGACATTCTAGCACTATTTGTTTAAATCAAGATAAAATCTATAATTAATACAATTTAGAGTAAAATAGTCTTAATTAGAATTTAATACAATTTATAAAGGATATCATAATACTATGTTACTAACCCGAGCCAGTGAATATGCCCTACTATCATTAGACATTATAAGAAATTCCGAGAAACCTCAAGGTGCCGAACAACTTGCACGTGAACTCTCTATTCCAAAAAGCTTTTTAGCTAAAATTTTACAAGGTTTAGCAAAATCAAATATTTTAGAGTCCAAAAAAGGAGCTCATGGTGGTTTTATTATGGCTAAAAAAGTCCATGAAATTAGTATAGCAGAAATTATTGTCGCAGCTGAAGGGAAAACTCCTGCTGTTTTTGATTGTAGTCAATATACAGATTCTTGTCCAAATAGTGCTATTGGTAACTGTAATATCTCTCCATTTTTAGCAACCTTTCAAAATAAAATAGATACATTCCTACAAGAACTTACTTTAGAGGATATATTTAATAATGAACATCTACCATCTTTCTCACATTGACCTTGACGGCTACGGCTGTCAATACCTGAGCCAAAACTGCTTTAATAATAGTAAAAACTTAAAAATAAAATTTTATAACGCCAATTATGGTCCTGAAGTTAAAGCACGTCTTGAAGAGATAATCACAGCTATAAAACGTGAAAAATTTATAGGAAAAGATGATGTAGAGCATATTATCTTGGTAACAGACCTAAACCTTACAAGCAAAGAGGCAAAGTGGTTAGAAACAGAAGCGATGGAGATTGGGGCTAAAATACAACTGCTTGACCACCATGCTTCAGGTGAAAAGACAGCTGAACAATATGCATGGTACAAACTAGACACTACAAAGTCTGCCACACTCATCACCTACGAATGGTTACAACAACATCACAATTTTGATAAAGAGAACAACTTTGCCCAAATAGTCAAAGCCATTAATGCTATTGACATTTGGGTGAGCGATGATGAACTGTTTGAGTTTGGAAAAGTGGGATTGGGAATGATTTCTGGTGCAAGAGAGATAAACAGAACCCTATTCCCTACCCAAGATAGAGCCTTAAAACTATCACTTATAGAAGCGATGAAAAACTATGTAGAAAAAAAGAATGCTCACATAGCTTTAGATGATGATTTACACAAACTTAAAAAGTCTTTCTTTAAACAAGAAGAGGATAACACAAAAGATAATTTAGCTGCCATTTACATGACCAAACTTCTAAGTGATGACAAACAAAGACTCACCATTGATTACCGTGGTCATAAAGGTCTACTAGGCTATAACTTAGGAAACACATCCATACTTGGGAACACATTCCTATTAGAAAACCCTGACTACGACTTCTACATGGACATCAACTGGCGAGGTAACTTCTCACTAAGAGGTCACGACAAACTCGATGTTTCTAAAATGGCAGAAGAGATAGGAAATGGTGGAGGACACCCCAACGCAAGTGGAGGGAAAATCAAGGACTACAAAGACTCTTTTGTCTATAGTGATATTAAAGCTTTTGTTCAAGAGTATATTGATGAGAAGACCTCTTAAATGCTTATTTAGTAAACTTTAGAAAATAACTGTAGGTTCGGTAACACCGAACATTGAACACCCCTATTCTAACATGAAAATATAATCATAATCAATCAAGCAATCAAGGGGTCAGACGTTGAATATCCACCCTTTACAAAAACTCACTCAACAAAACCACCCAACACCCATCACTCTAAAATCTACAAATTCCATCTTTTACTTAAAGCAAGAACTTTCATTTTATGCCAATTTAATGTCGTAGTGAGGGACTATGACAATGCCAATGACTTAAGAATTTTTTGACCAATTTACACTTTTACATATTGAGTGTTTTAGGGGCATGGACTTTAGTCCATGAAATAGACAACAGCGACTAAAGTCACTGCTCCTAAAG
>JALXFN010000049.1 GCA_027068975.1 Campylobacteraceae bacterium
CAGTATATTGTTATCATTCTTTGTTCCATAATCTGCCTCTCACAGCTTTTATGGAACTCTACTATTTTTTTCCTTTATCTCTTTTCAACTAGCAGTTTGGGTTAATGAAATAAAAAAAACTAGAACATGGTATGGTGGAACATACTATACAAAAAGAGATGAATATAACTATTTGTATCATGCAAAAGCATCACTAAAATTTAACCATGCTAAAAATAGATGGTACATTCAAACTAGTTATCCAAGTAAATAAATGAAAATAAAAGTTTTATATATAGCCATCTCTATGGCTATATTAGGATATCTATTTTTAGATAAAAAAAAATCAACTGCATATTCTAATACAACTTTAGACAAAAAATCTGCTATTATACATAAACCAAATTCCTTTCTTCACAAAGATAAAGAAAAAAAACTAAATAATGAAAGTAAAAATATCCCTTTGAGTAAAATAATTAATACACAAGTAATTGAACCTGATGCAACTAAATTATGGAATATCCTTCAAAAAAGTGATTTTAATAGTTCTAATACAATTGAGATTCTAAATGAGCTATGGTTTGCACGTGGTGCTTTTAAATACTATAAAGAGTTGATTGAAATAGCTAATAGTAGAGAGCTTCCTGATAACGTTCTAGCCAATTTAATAGCAGGTATTTCCACAGCTTATGAAGGAGATAGACATAATGAAAACTCATCTGTACCCTTTAATCAAAAAGATAAAACTATTCAGAAATTTCTTACCAATCAAATAGAAAATCCAAAAGGTAAAGAGTCTTATTTTATGGCACTTGAGCGTATACGATTTACAATTGATTCAGAGGATATACAAGATAAAATGGATAAATTGTTAGAAGCTGATAATCTGCCAATTGAAAAGAGTGATATTTATGCTTTAAAATTACGTTTTTCAACATATACCTTGATGAATAGTGAAAATGAGTTGTTTCTATTAGAAAAAATTTCTCAAATGGATTCTATCAAAAATCCAAAATTACAAGAAGAATTATATGATTTTTCATATAGAATTAAAAGTAGTGAAGATGAAAATTTAGTACATAAATATCAAGAAATCTTAGAGAAAAATCCTATTGAAGTTAAGGATAAACCGATTGAGCCTGATAGTGAAAATATACCAATATTTGCAAATGATGAAGAGCTACAAGAGTATGCTGATGAACACATTTTACCTAAATATGAAGAGAAACTTCATGAACTCAATAGAGAAAAAGAGAAATATGCACAATATATAGAAGCATATTCATCTACACTAAATTCATTTGATGAGAAAATTGATTTCTATAAATCTAAGATAAAAAATGGAAATAAATTTGAGCAAGAGGCTATTTTATTTATGTTAGAAGAGAAGGCTGAATTAAGTAATGATACTAAGGATATAGAATTGATTGAACAGTTAAGAGTGGATTCTGACTTAGAAGGTCTATTTGGCTAAAAAAACCTTTTCTAAAATAGCGACTGTCATAGAATATTATCATAATTTTCCTCCTAAAATATCTTCTAATAAATATAGAAAGCTAAAAGTTCCCAATGCAACAACCATTCAAGCAATGAAAGAGGCAGAACAAAATATTGGTGAAACCATTAGTTTCGAGGAGTTTTTAGAGGAGAGCCAAGCTCAAACATCCCCATAAGACAAGCATCAAAGCCTAAAACATCTATTTTGACATCTACATCTAACGCCTTTTGTAGCTCTATGTTGTCTAAAAAGTCTTGAGCCGAGTCATCATAAGAGATGGCTATCTCTTCTATCTCCTCTTTAGGCACAAAGTAAAGCTCTCGTTTTCTATCGTAAATGTTAGCATCATCCACCCCCGAACCATGAGACCAAATCACCACCATAAGTTTGTCAGATGGGTAAGCCTTGGCTGACTCTTCTATAAAGCTCTTCAAAACAGCAGGGTCACCAGCATTGGTCTCACCCAAACGCTTTATCTCGGTGAGTTCCCCGTCTTTTATAAGGTAACGAATGGTCTCCTCCACATCCACAAACTCCCAACGGTCAAGCTGTACTATAACGGTTATGTCACTGTTAAAAGAGCCTCTACGCAGACTTTCTAGGTCTTGCATGGCTGAATCGTTTAGGTTGTTGTCGGCTGATAGGTAGATTAGTAGGGTTAAGGTCATGGGGTTTCCTTTTTATTGGTTTTGTTTTTTGTTCCCCTTATAGTTGTATTTTTACTTTGGTTAATTGACATAGGAGATTAACAATTTATATAGTTAATCTTTTATAAATGGTCCAATACAAGTTTTTAAACTTATATCTGTACAGAATGTAAATTGTTGAGGATTTTCTTTGATTATTAAATAGAGTTGTACTTTATCATTTGTCATATCCATAGTAGAACCTGTACAATCTTGTAATGCATTATCTTCTAAGACAGTATCTGTCAAAAGATAGAGATTCTTATCTTTTGATATGGATTGAATACTATATTTTGCTTTTACCTTTTCCAAGTTGCTTTTTGACAATCGAATACCACTTGGTAAAAACTTGTATGTTTCAATACAACCATTTTTTGGGTAAGTATAACTCCATGAACCAAGTAAAGGGTTATCTATATTTGTCTTATTTGTAGTTACATTACATCCAATTAGTATTGAGATAGATAAGGTGATAAAATATTTTGCCTTATTCATAGATTTCCTTTTTTGATTAGAGTTTATTATGGTCAGCTACTTAAGTTTAATTATAACCCAAACTGCTAGTTAAAAGCCAATTTTTGATTAGCAGTTTGGGTTATTTTAATATGCTTTAAACCATAATACAATATAATAAAACATAATATATTTTATTATGTTAAACATAAATCTATTGATTAGGGGATAGTTAGCTTTATAAACGACATACTATTTTATGTTGAAATTAAATAAGGACTCAACTATGAACCACAAAAAGCTACTAACAATTATCATACTAACTATGCAGATTTTATCTGCTACAGGAATAGAAGAGGAGTTAAACTCTGGAGATGTTATTAACAAATCTATAGAACAAATGGAGAAACACTACTATAAAATAAAAGTGCCTAAAAACAGAAGCATAAGAGTTGACTTAACAAAGCTTAGTGCAGATGTTGACCTCTATGTAAAAAGAGATAAAATACCTACTATTAGGTCAAATGACTGCTTCTCTTCAAACAGTAACACAGATAATGAAGAGTGTATTTTAAACAATGAAGATAAAGAGTCTTTCTACCATATTTTTGTATATGGATTTAAAACAGCTGACTATCAACTCTCTGTCTTTGTAGAAGAGCTAGAAGATATACCTGTTTTGACTCATGAAGAGAGACGAGATAGTGTTAAAAGAGGAGAATCAAAAAATTATAAAATCCCTGCAAAAAAGGCTGAAACAGTAAAGGTTAAGCTTTTTAATTTAACAGAAAATGCTAATTTAAGACTTAGAATTGGAAGAAAATCAAACAGACATAGTTTTGATTGTAAATCAATAAATGGTGGCACAAAAGATGATAGTTGTTCTGTAACTTTAAAGAGTGATAATGATGTCTATGTTAATGTAGATGGGTATAGAAGTGCTAACTACTCCATATCATTAGTTACAACAGTAGATAACTTCCCTAAAAAAGTACTATTAAATGGTAATGGAAATCCAGAAAATGGTGTCTACATTAAATATGTGAAAGATAAGAGAAAAGCTTATATCTTTGTAGATAAAAAGAGTAGATATTTTGAAAAACATAAAGGAGTAACAACTGTAGATATCTCTGACAAAGAGCATCCTATTATTACTATGCACTCTACTACAGTATATTCGAATCCTAGAAATTTTTATATAACAGAAAATGGAAATATATTAGTATTTACATATACAGACACTCATCAATATATGGGAACGATAAATCTTAATACTTTAGAGCTTGTAGACAATGTTATGTTAACACATGAAGGTTGGGGTGCTTGGGCTAGTTTATCAAAAACTAATACAAATGTAGACCTCTTCTATACCATTCATGATACACCTGAACAAGGTCTTTATAGATATTATCATGTATCTGAAGATGGACATATTAGTAAAATCTCAGGAATTGATGCAGGAGGAAGTGACTACCATTATATTTGGGAGCAAGGACCAATAGGTACAGATAAGTACTTTATAACCTATTTAGATGAACATGCATCAGGAAATACACAATATTTAAAATTTACAAAAAAAATTTATGATATAAGTAACCTACCTGATATGCCACTTATAGATACTATTGTTACTGAAGAGGAGCGACCTATTTAGAGAAGATTAACGTAAGAGAAAAAGCACTTATTCTAACTATTAGTTTCATTAAACTTAAAAAATATTTTATTTTAATTTTAAGAATTTTTTTTGGGATTCTAATTATAAAGATTATGCTATCATCATCGGAAAAAGTTATAAAAAATATAAGTTTTTATAATTTATTTTGGAAATAGTTAAATGGGAGAAAAGATGAAACAGATAGTTATGTTTGGGTTGCTTGTAATGGCGTTTACCTCTTGTGGTAGTGTCTCTACCAGTTGTGGTGACTCCTCTACGGGATGTAGCAACAATAGTAATAATGCTGCTCAACGTCTAGTTGATGATAATGATACAGTAGCTGATGACAATAATACAGAGGTTAAAGTAGTTGATATATTGCCACCAGCGATTGTAGATTTGAATAAAACGCATAATCCCAATAAGACAGTAACAGTTTATGTGCATGGATTTAGTGGGCATGGTGCAGGTAAAACAGATACGGTATATGGGGAAGATGAGCATGAGAGTTTTATGGATGATATTCCAGTATTTTTAGCTTTGCCAACCATTAACAATCCTAAAGATGAAAACAAAACAAATGTTTTTGCTGCTACAAGTTACTATGGAGACACCCCTCCTAGTTACTATACAAAACAAGATATTAAAGATATTGAAGCTGTTACAGAGGAGTTTGGAGGAGGAATACCTCGTTATGCTCTGGTAGTTGCTAAATATGCTAAACATCTTATGAAAAGAACTGGTGCAAAACAGGTCAATTTTGTAAGTGGTAGTATGGGGGCTTTAGTGACTCGTTATCTTATTGAAAAGAATCTAGAGGGACTTGCAGGTGACAAAAAAATAGCACGTTGGTTGACTCTTGAAGGGGTTGTCAATGGTAACTATGCAGCGAGTAATGATGATTTACTAAAAATAGTCAAGCTTTTTGAGCGACCCAATATTGATGTTGACCACATGAGTTATGATTGGATTGAAGATAATCTTGCATCGGGGAGAACAACAGCAACAAGCCCTTACTATAAAGATATTTTAGTAGGACATGAAACCTCTACAAAAGATGATTTAAAAGAACATGCATTAACATGGTTATTGGTCGCAAATGGGCAATATCAACCCAATGATGCTTATCAGACAGTTGAAGATACCTATTTTCATGATATCTCTGACTCATCTAAATTTAAAGGATTGCCTCCAACACATAGTTATTTTCACGAAAACCATTTAAGCATTAAAAACAACAAAGGCGTGTGGGCAGAGATAGGAACATTTTTAACCTCTAATAAACGGGTTAAAATTACCCTAACAAAAGCAAAAATATTTAATAAGCATGAACATGATATCAAAATAAAAGCTTTTGGACATACTATTTTTAGCCGAACCAACCCAGCAGAAGTGGTCTTTAGTTCTAAAATATTTTCTCCTGAAGTTAAAAGACGCTGGAAGATTAACGATGCGATTTCCAATATAAATATACATGGGGCTGTTCCAGGTGTTGTAAAATATCGGCATAGTGGTGACGAAGAGATTGTAAACAAAGTCCTTTTTGATGATTTGGTTTTAGAAAATGAAAAAGAGTTACAGCTTGACTTAGATGTTAATGAAATTGACCAAGACTTTAGATATGGTGTTCATGAAAATTTATTAAAAACAGTTGATAGAGATTATGATTATATAGGCTCCTCAAGTGTCAAGGTTCCTTTAAAAGAGGGAACCTATTCATTTAAAAATGAGTACTATAACTATGATGTTAAGGTAGAGTTGTTTGATTATGATTTCCCAATTTTAGGTGATGCATCCGTCTCTAACAGTGACTTACTTGCAACTATAAATCACTTCTATAAATCTATTCTAAAAAGAGAACCGACCCAAAAAGAGAGTGCTGAGTGGTTAGAGTACCTAAAAGTTGACCCATACAACAATGTAAAGGTCTTAGGAAAAGCTCTGTTAAACACAAAAGAGGTAGAAGCTTTAGATGATGAAAATTATTTAGAACGTGCAAATCTTGCTTTTGCAAACAACCAAGTTACCTTACAACATGATACAAAAGATGAAGGTCTAAAAGAGATTGTAGAGTCAGATGAGAGTAGACTCTTTTTAGATTCACTCTTTGGAGAACAAGCAGGAGACAGTAGCCGATTAGGTGAGAGAGGGGAGCTTATATCTTTTGAAAAAGTCACGTCAAAAGATGCCAATTATATGAAACAACTCTATCAGCCACTATTAAAAAATTATCCTGCACTTGCAAATAGCAAATATTATGGTGTAGAGGCATATAAAGTTGTCTATACCACCGTTGATGAGAACAATCAAAAAATTAACGCATCAGGACTCATTACCCTACCACTTAATGTAAAAAAACCAGTAGCATTGGTTAGTGACCAACATGGTACACTGTTTGGGGACAAATATGCACCATCTGAACATGCACCACTAAAAACAACTGGTGCATTAATCTCTACCTTAAAGGGACAAGCAGTAGCCATGCCAGACTATATTGGTTATGGGATTACATCTAAATCATATCACCCTTATCAAGTTAAAGAGAGTTTAGCTCCAGTGGTAGTTGACCTTATTTTAGCAAGTAAAGAGTTTATGAACAAGAGACATATAGAGAGTAACAACAAACTCTTCCTCACTGGTTACTCTGAAGGTGGCTATGCAACCATGGCTGCACTTGAACTCTTAGAAAAAGAGTATGGTGATACTATCCCCGTTACAGCAGCAGCTCCTATGGCTGGTTCGTATGACATGAAAGGTACAGCAGATTATATTTTATTGAGTAAAGATGAGTATTCAGAGCCTCATCTTCCTCTCTTTTTACTCTACAGTTATAACCGATATTATAAATGGGACATTTTAGGAAGTATAATACAAGCTCCTATTTATGAGCAAATAACGACTTATGTAGCTGAAAAAGAGAAAGGGAATATAATCGAAACTGATTTCCCAATAGAGCGTAGTAAACTTTATGAAGAGAGTTTTTTAAGCAGTTACAAAAATGGTGAAGAGACTCAGTTAAATGATGCTCTAAAAGAGAACTCTTTAATGGATTGGAAACCAACCATGCCAATACACCTTTTCCACTGTAAAGGTGATAAAGTTGTTCCATCATTCAACTCACAGAATGCTTATGATAGCTTTGTAAAAAACGGTTCAACATCAACAAAGTTAATTTTAAAAGATGGTGGAACACATGATAGTTGTTCTATTCCTTTGTATTTGGAAGCGTTTGCGTGGTTTGATACACTCTAAAAGAGATAGGGGGGTAAAAATCACCCCCTACTTAGCTATTTTAAAGTATAGCATACAACTATCTCTTGTCATTTGCTAACATATGAAAGTCACCTGCAATATCAGCAAGATACAGCTCTAAATCGGTATACCCTGCATTATTAATAACAAGATAGTCACCCATATGCCATTTTCTATCTGCACGAACAACATTATTGTTAGCTACATCAGGGTCAAGGTGATGGGAGAGTTCCCAACTATTGGGCATACCATCCCTATCGGTATCGTATTGGTCTAAATCAACAGCTGCTTGAGTACTATATTGAGGATAAACAAAGCGTACAGAGTTCCCTAACGCAGTTGTTCCTTTATATTCAGCTATAGTTTTAGGTCCTCCATTATTTTTTGCCCACTGGTTGATATATATTTTATCTATCTCATCATCTATATAGCTTGTACCATCTTTTTTAAATCGTATATTTCCCCCCACATTGTCTAAGATATTTGATTTTACTTTATCTGCCTCTAAAACAGTCACTTTATAAGGTGAATCTGTAGGTTTATCTCTCAAAATAAGATTATGCTCATCTTTTGTAAGATTGGTACGTGGATAAGGATGGTTTGTTGTATTTTTCCATCTAAAAAGCATCTGTGTTGGGTCTTTTTGAATTTTATTACTAATGTCAAGTATATTTTCTACTGGGTCTAAAAATAAGTTACCAGATATATAGTAGTTTGGTTTGTTCAATAATATCTGATTCTTTACAATTGGCATAAAGTTTCCAAAGTCATAGAGTAACAGGTTTTCATTACTAAACTCTGGAGAGTATGTTGTTCTTTGAAATACATTATTGATAAAGTCATTTTTTGAATTTCCTGCAGTTCTTGCGAGTCTTTGTGTTCCATCACCTAAAAAACCATAAGAGTAGTTGTTGATGATTCTAAATTTTCCAGCATCACTTCCTGCTATGTTAGGAAGCCTATGGCTTACACCTATGTAGGCATTTTTAGTAATAGTAAACTCACCCATCATGTTCCACTCATTATATTTACCACCATGCCCTTTTCTTCCTAAAAGCATACCTACATTGTGATTATGTTGATTTGCTTCTACATCTGACGGAATCATCTCACCTTCATGTATGAGTGAGCGTTGTACAGTGATGTCGCCTAGTACCTTTCTTGGTGTTAGAAAATAGTTTGTAATAATAAATCCATACGATGACCAACCAGAAGTAACATGGTCAATAATCATACGATTTACATCTATAAATCGTAGGCTTGGTACATGTTGTTGTTTGTCTTCGGGTCTGTAAAACCACTGCCAGTTATAACGACTATCAAAATATCGTAATATTATATTTTCTTGTCCTGCTATAGTAAATGCCTCTTCACCACGACGCAAGTCTATACCTTTATTAGCTAAGTGAACACCTCCCTTGTCATTGGCTGTTTGTCCAGCAAGTGTAAAGTTACTATATTTATCAAACTCCTCATTAAAGGTATCAAAGGTACCATTTGTTTTTTTAATTCTCTTTCTTTGCCCAAGGGATATTGCTTTTTCTATATTAAACCTACCTCCGATGGCAAAAACAATTGTTCTTTTACCTTCTGTAAGCAGTGCCTCTCTCAAACTTCCATTTCCATCTGCATCTCTATTGGTCACATAGATAACTTTTCCACCACGACCACCACTTGACTTTGCCCCTGCACCCTCTGCTGTAGGAAAGGCTTTAAGTTCATTTAGAGTGATAGTGTTAACATTAGTGTTAGAATTACTTTTACACCCACTTAAAAACAGACCAATAATAATTGATATATAAAATAACTTTTTCATCTTCTTGTTCCTTTTCATATAAAATAACATAAAATGTTTTTAAGATACTTAATTTCACTTTTTCTTAATGTGTAGTATCTACACATTTATTGAAAATTATTAAAGAATTATTTTTAATATTAAAAAATTATTTATAATTATATTTGTTTTATTTAGTGCCACAGTATCTATTTTCTTCTCTCTAACCTATATTTATTATTAAAATATTTTTTTATATTAGAATATTATTATTATTTTAATATTAATAAATCTTTAACTTTATAAATTAATTTATAAAAATTATTTATAAATTATTAAATTGTTATATGATAATAATGTTACATATATTTACAAAGGAGTTTTTTATGTACAAAACAATACGTAATGTTGGGTTTAGTTTAAGTATTGCACTTAACTTAATCGGGTGTGGTGGAAGTAGTTCTTCTACTTCCATTAAACAGTCTGTTCAGGGAATAGCAGAACTAGGAAGAGTAGCAGGGGCAAAAGTTGAAATTTATGAACTTCATAATGGTGAAAAAAAACTAAGATGGACGGAAACAACTTCTGGTGATGCAAATTCAGATTTAAATACAATGGGGATATTTGATTCTCATTCTGTTGATATGGATTTGAATAGACTCTATATCTTTGAAGTTACTGGTGGGACAGATTGGGATGTTAACGATGATGGCATAAAAGATGCTCCAGCTGAAGCCAAAGCCAATACTGGAATCTTAAGATCCGTTACAAAAGGTGAATGGTGTTACACCTGTAAAGGTGATGCCATTAGAGTTACCTATGCTACTGAAATGCAAACTAGAATGCTAGATGAAAAAATATCAGCAGGAACGTTAACAGAAAATGACATCACAGCTACTGTGAATGAAATCTTATCTACAGCAGATTTAGATGGAGATGGTAAACCTGATGGTGACATTGATGGTGATGGTAAAGTTAATGGTCGAGACATGATACTTTTTGGACCAACCACAAATTCAAATGCCTTAAATGAAGCATTTGTTCCAACGATACCTACTATTTTACAAAGTATTCACAATGCAGAAAATATATCAGCTGACCAAAAAGATAGCGATGGTGATGGTATTTTAGATAAAGATGAATTTGATGGAGATAGTGATGGTGATGGTATTTTAGATAAATTTGATTTAGATGATGATAATGATGGAATACCAACTAGAGATGAAGGCAATGCTGGTGCAGATAAAAATAGAGATACAGATGCTGATGGTATACCTGATTATTTAGATAATGACGATGGTCTTCCAGCTAATGCAGAGACTGACCCTGTAAAACCATATGCAGACCCTGCGAATCCAACAGAAAGTGAGATTCAAGCAATAATAGATGCTAAAAATGCTGGGGTGGTTTCTTTACCAAGTATTGGTGGTATTTACAATGACATTGTAACCGTATACGAAGGTGATACCGTTGAATTACTAGGAAATGAAAGTTATGATATAGATGGTGGACCTATCGCAAACTACAAATGGTACAGAGCTTGTAGAGGTGGGGTAGCTGGTTGGAAAGTTCTATCAGATGAAGCAAACGCAGACATTAACGATACCATACCTGCTGGAGCAAAGTTTTGTGAATATAGACTTCTTGTTACAGATGAAGAAACACAAAGAGTAGACCACAATAGAAACGGATTTGGAGAGCAACGTATTCTTCGTGTAAAAGTAGAACCTGCTGTTGCTGAAAATGAGAGACCTGTTGCTTTAGCTAAAGCCAATGGAGCAAATACTCCAATGTGGAGAGATATCACAATTGGTGATACCGTTACACTTGATGCAACGGGTAGTTACGATGGAGAGACTAGCAAAACAAGTGACGATGATATAGTTAAATACGAGTGGTATAGAGTAGTAAGTGGTCTTGGTGGCTGGAAAAAGATAGGCGAAGGTAAAGAGCTTGTAGATGAGCTTCCAGTGGTTACAAGAAGAAGTGTGGTTAGATATTATGTTAAAGTAAGCGATGCAGATGGTCATATTGATACCTCTATAAATGGTTACAAAGAGAGAGCATTGTTAAACTTTAAAATGGATACTGAAAACAAAATTAACAGTAAGCCTATTGGATTACTTTTCTTTAAAAAAGGCTCAACGTATCGTGCTACTACGGTAATTAGAAAAGATGGAGCAACGGAAGAGATAACTCTTGATGCAACCAGAAGTAGAGACAAAGAGGGTGTAAAGCTTTATACATTTGAAAAATCAGAAGACAATGGAGCAACTTGGGATGTGGCTTGTGAAGAGAGTGCAACCCCAACATGTTCTGATATCCCAAGTGCTGATTTGTCTGGTTCAAATAGATATTGGTCAAGAACACTCTATAGAGTACTTGTTAAAGATGCAGATAGCAACGAAGATTACTCTGTAAATAGAGTAGCTTTAGTAAGAAATGCAACTGAAGATACACACCCTCCTGTAGGAATAGTACGTGTTGATAATAGAGCTTCTAAATTTATACGTAAAGATGGAGAAAGTGAAGAGATAACAATTGATGTTTCAAAAAGTAGAGATGATGATGAAGTCGTAAACTATAAAATCGAAAAATCAAATGACAACAAAGCTACTTGGGAAGTTATTTCAGAGGGAACAGCAACGAGTGTAAACGATACACCAAATGCAGATAATTCAGATGTAAGTCCTATTTGGTCGAGAACATTCTATAGAGTAACCGTAACAGACCCTGCTGGTAATGTGGGTAATTCTAATATTCTACCTGTATATGTTAAAACAGCTACGGTAGATACAGTTAAACCAATAGGTAGAGTGCAAATAGAGGGTACCAATAGAAAAATCATTGACAATGGTGGCGTAAGTGAAGAGTTAACACTAGATGCAAGTACTTCAACAGACAACTCTGGCATTATTACAAAATATACGTTCTTGAAATCTGAAGACAATAAACGTAACTATACAGAAATAGCTGGATGTGTAGATATAGAAGAGACAACTTGTAAAGATACACCTAGTATAACGGCTTTTGGAGTTGCAGGAAATCGTGCTAGAACATGGTACAAAGTTGTAGTGAAAGATGGAGAAGGATTAGAAAGTACTGTAGCTGTTCAAGCTTTTGCTGATGTTGCTAAACCTGTTACAGATACCGTAAAACCTATAGCAAGATTAACAGCAAACAAGTTTGAAAATGGAGATACTGCACCTGTTAATATACAAGGAGCTGATATTGGTAGAAAAGTTATTTTAGATGCGTCTACAAGTACAGATAATGTAGGAATTGTTAAATATGAATTCTATGTAAATACAACTTCGGCTGCTCCTGCTGATTATGTGCTAATTTCAGGATGTGATACTGCAAGTCCTACTTGTGCCTATGCACCTGGGCAGACAAACTTCCCAGCAGCTGGAAATTGGTCAAGAACTTACTTTAAAGTTAAAGCTATTGATGGGGCAGGAAATGAAAGTAATTTCTCTGGACAGAGATATAAACAAGTTAAAAGACCATAAAAGGAAAATAAATGAAAACAATACTATTATCACTACTAACCATATCAGCACTTTCTGCTGATGTAGTACAAAGTACAGAGATTCAACTAGAAGGTTGGCAAACAGGAACTTATGGTACTTTCCAAAATGCAGGAAGTGTTATAGACTTAAAAGAGAGAGGTTTGGAGAAAGAAATTTCTCCTTCTCTTGTTTTAGATTTAAAAGGAACAAACCAATATGTGAATTTTAAACTTGGATATACCAAGATTGCAAATGAAGGCAAAAAAGTATTGGCTTCAGACATGCAACACAATGGTGTTAATTTTGACAGGGGTGAGCTACAAAAAAGTACACTTGATTTAGATATAATAGATGCTATATACTATATATCAAAACCTGAAGATGACCTAGTTGATTTAGAGGTAGGTGCAGGGCTAAGATATGTAGATGGTAGTTTCCAAACTAAAGTATGTTCAAAAGAGACAACAAGCTCATTTGATAAGTATTTTCCAATAGGATACGTACGTATAGAAGTTACTCCTCCATGGACAGAATCATTAAAATGGGTAAATCAACTCATTATGTCACCTACAGATGATATTCATATGGATATTAGAACAGCTTTAAAAACAGATATATATAACGACATTGGTTTAGAAGTTGGATATAGACATAACCAGTTTAATACAAACGATGGATACGATGCAGATATTGTTTCACAAGGTATGTACGGAGCCTTATCTTATAAGTTTTAAGTGTTAAAAGTCAGAGTGGGGAGTGTAAAAAAGTCCTTAGTAAAATAGGGACTACCCCTTCGGACTCAAAACCAATTTAACTTTTAAGTTAACCAACCTCTTACATTTGGCAATAAAAATATTCCCCTAAGCCAAAAACCGAATATCTATCTCTATTTCCATCATGAGACACTTATCTGGTTTTATTAATTTCATTACCATTTGCTTACTCCATTATATTTTTATATTTAAAATTTATCTTAATAAAAAAACACTAAAAATCACATTATTTTAAAAATAAGCTACAATTATTAATTATTGGGTTATCATTAATAATATTTAATTAAAAAAAAGGATTAGATATGAAACGATTATTACCATTAAGTTCACTTGTTCTTCTACTACTATTTACTGCTTGTGACCCAAAAGTTAAACCTACAGTTACCTATGAAGAGAATGTAAAAAAGAACCTTCGACTCTCTCATGTTTTTGTACCACCTTCCGATGCTTACCCTCCCTATACACTACTACACTATTTAAAAGGTGAAGGATTCCAACAGGTTTGTGAAGCATCTGAAGTTACTGGCATAGCAGAAGAGAACCTAAATAAAGTGCTTGTCTCTAAAAACCTCTCAAACAGTACAATGTCTAAAAGTTACAATCTTAACTACGGTGTAAATCTTTCACAAAAAGGGGTAGGTTTTGGTGGCGTTGATTATCAAAATATAAAAAATGTTGTTATCACCTTAGAGAATGGGAAAATCATCTCCATGCCCTCTGTACATATCTCAGATGTTAATAAAACCCTCTCAACAGGAAAATGTGCTGAAGATATTAAGTTTTTTAAAAATGACAATCCAAATTCAAAGTTTTATATTCCTAGAGAGGTATATCAATACAGTATGAAGTACTCTATATTAGATAAAGAGGGAGTAGATGTTACAGCAAAACTATCTAAAAACTTACAAAAAGTTGTCTTAGCCAATGCTGGTATTGATATAGATAAAGAGAGTGTAATGACCATGAATGGAAAAAAACTCTATGTTGGTTTTAAAGGTGCATCCATAGGTAAAGGTATTACCCCCAAAGGCATACATGAAAATAGTTTTCTTGATGTCACTGACTTGGTTAAAAGTATTAAATAAATATTTATAAACCTGACAAGTAGTTAACCTTTAGGGACAAGTGACTTTAGTCGCTGTTGATTTCATGAACTAAAGTTCATGCCCCTAAAATCAATGCTAAATGTAATCCTCATCTCGAAAACTCCGAGCTGTAGGATTACGTACCTTTTTTAACTCCATATCTACATACTCAAACTCTTCTAACATTTTTACAGAAGCAATGATTGAGTTACGAGCCATCTCTGGATAATAGAGAAAAATTAAAAATCCATTCTCATAAAGCCCTAAACGTGTAGCTGCGGCTGTTGAATAGGTAGTTAAAATTGTATCAGTTTTTGAGATTTTTGCTATATCTTCAAAAAACTCTCTTGTCCAAAGTAGAGGATTCTGTGTAGGAGAGAAAGCATCTTGATAGACAATATCTACTCTCTCTTTTATTTGGGGAACCGTTTTTCGTGCATCACCTATTAAAATCTCTATTTTAAACTGCTCATCTTCATAATATTGTTTTTTGCTAACAGCTTCAATAATATCTTTTATAGAGTCAAATTCAGAGGGGTAAGCAAAGGTAGAAAGAGAGGAGACAAGCTCCTCATCAAACTCTGGAGAGAGTATATGTACTTTGGTTTTTAGATTATATTTTTTAATATAGTAGATGGTCGTAAAAGTGTTATAACCAAGCCCAAAACAGATGTCTAAGATGGTGAGTGAACATTTGTTCTTATGAATGTTAAGTGCAGGTTTTACATGTTTTTCAAGCGATTCATGTAACGCTCCATCTTTAGTAGAGTGGTAGGGTTCATTAAACTCTTTAGAAAAAAGTGTATTGGTTCCATCTTCACAAAGCACCAACTCTTTTTGGGGTCGTAAGGTTTGGTTATACATCAAAAGTTATAACCCAACCTCATCAAGCTCTTTAAATACAAAAGCTTCTACAATTTCAGCAATCGTCTCCTCTTCTCTAGTAGTAAGAACCATCATTCCTTCATTCATAAAATCCATATACGACTCATACTTATCTTTTATAATAATAAAATCAACCCACTCTGTAAAATCTTCACGTTTATCATAAAAAGTAGTTGCTTTTCTTTCTCCACCATCCATCTCTATAAGAGCCCAATATTTTACATCTATTACTTTTGTAATTTTAGCATTTTCTACATCTTTGCTATCTACACAAATCCAAATTAACATACTCTTCCCTTTTTAATTTATCTGTTTATCTTTTTCAACTTCTTTTCAGAAAGCTCTAAATCTTTATTGCTCATGGTTCCTATACCTTGGTCAAGTACCTCTTGAGCAATATTTTTAGCATCTTCTAAAGAGTGCATCTTAAATGTACCACACTGATAGATATTAAGTTCAGGAATATCGCTCTGCTTAGCAACATTTAGTACATCTACCATAGACTTCTCCCACGCTTTTACAACCTTCTTCTTTTTAGGTCTTCCAAGCAGTGACATATAGAAACCTGTTCTACATCCCATAGGAGAAATATCAATAATCTCTACTTTTTTAGAGTTTAAATGGTCTCTCATAAAACCTGCAAAAAGGTGCTCTAAGGTATGGATACCTGTCTCTGAGAGTATCGCCTTATTTGGTCTACAAAAACGTAAATCAAATACAGTAATGTCATCTCCACTTGGAGTATTCATGTACTTTGCTACTCTTACTGCTGGAGCAGGCATCTTTGTGTGGTCTACTGTAAAACTGTCTAATAATGGCATATTTATATTCCTTATATTTTTAATCTTTAGGAATATACAATAAAAACCATAAAAGATGGTAAAATATCGAGTAAAATATAAATCAGGTAGGAATCTTATGGAAAAACAACAAGAGTTTGAGGCTGCTATAACTAAGGTTTTAGAGCTTTTAGGTGAAGACCCAAAAAGAGAGGGGCTACTAAAAACACCAAGCCGTGTAGCAAAAGCATGGGGCTTTCTTACAGAAGGATACCACCAAGACCCAAAAGAGATTCTAAGCCAAGCACTCTTTACCTCCAGTAATGACGAAATGGTTGTGGTAAGAGATATAGAGTTCTACTCCACTTGTGAACACCACATGTTGCCTATTATAGGAAGAGCTCATGTAGCTTATATTCCAGATGGTAAAGTAGTAGGTCTCTCCAAAATTCCTAGAATTGTAAATCTGTTTGCAAGAAGATTACAGATTCAAGAGCAAATGACAGAGCAGATAGCAGATGCCATTTCTGAAACCATAAACCCAAAAGGTGTAGCTGTAGTTCTTCATGCTCGTCATATGTGTATGGAGATGAGAGGTGTAGAGAAAATCAACTCAACCACTGTTAGTTCTGCTCTAAGAGGTCTATTTAAAAGTGACCAACGTACAAGAAGTGAGTTTTATAATATTATTAATACAGCTTCTCCGTCTCACTTTTAATAAAAATGAGTAAAAAAGAGATTTTACTCCTTACCTATATAAAAATTTGATACTATGGTGAGGGTATTCACGAACTGGGTAATAAGTATCAGGGTTACTATTAATTCCTCCACCACATCCAATAAATTAAGTAATTTTTAGGGTTAACTAAGTAGGTTTTTCCAGCAGTATTAATTTTTTTTTACTATTTAAACTGTCTCTTTAACATAAGTAATAAAAAAGATTTTGTGGACAGAACTACCCACCTAAATATGTAATTACCCCATTGATAAGAAAAGGACTCCCCTCCTCTAAAATATAACCTAAGCTAGTGGCAGCATAACTTAGGTTATGATGTGCTTCTACTATTGTGCCTATTCAGCTGTAGCAGTAATAAAAATATAAAGTAAAAGCAAAAAAATTATGAGAAAAATATCTAAAAAATAGGAATAAAAAAATATGTTTCTCATGGGCGTAATATAACAGTAATATGTGTTTTAATTGTGTTACACAAATAGTACACAAACCCTTATATTTAGGGAAGAAAACCCAATATAATAGAAAAAAATAATCCTTCATATTTTTTATCTTAAAAGGTGAAAAAACAAATTTACTCTAAATTATGATACTTTTCATATCTTTAGTTTGGCTCTAAGACGAGACCTTATCTAAAAGCTCTTTATACTTTTGTGTGATATCTATTCTCTCTTGAAGAAAGGCATCAACCTCTTGTTCATGCTGCTTTTTTAAATTTTGAATCTCATTTTTTAACATAGTTATCTCGTTTGCTTGGTTTCTACTTTGAGTATCAATACTACTCGTGTTAGCATCATAGTTTATGCTTAATGCTTCTATCTGCTCTTCAAACTTCTCTTTAAATATAGCTTTGGCGATAAACCAACCAAATGTAAAACCCAATAATATAGCTGCTATTATGTATACACTTATAGAAAAAATTATATCTATCATCTCTTCACTCCTTTTAAATTTATCTCAACACGTCTATTTGAAACGTTATCTTTACTTTTTGGAAGAGGTAACTCTTCACCGTAACCAATCGCCGTTATTAAAAGAATATGACTTCTTTCTCGAATGTACTCTTTAAGCATATCTGCACGTTCTTGTGAAAGTTTTAGATTTTTCTGTGCAGAACCATCACTATCTGTATGTGTTGAAATACTTAAGATAACATCCTCATTAATATTATTTAAAATATCAATAAGAGCTTTTAGCGTAACTTTATCTTCTATAGAGATACTAGAAGGCTTAAAGTGTATTGGTTTTTTTTCTAAAAGTTTTACTATCTTTTCTGATGCTTCTACAATTGTACGTTGAAGTATTTTTTTATCTCTCTTTCTTGGATACTCTTTCTTACATACTTTTTGTATATTAGCAATTCGCTCTTCTTCTAACCTTTTCAGATGTAAAGGTTTTGCAAAGATATAAAGATATAAAGATATAAGTATAATAGAGGAGAGTATAAATAATAAAAATATTCCTCTTGCTTTCATATTGACACTCCCGTAATATAAACTCTATATCATTTTATCATAAAAATAGTTTTTAACAGATATAATTACTATTATTTCTAATCTGTTTTATACTATTTATATTTATATAATCTTTCACAAAGCTGCACTTTTTTATTTTTTTAATACAAATGCCTATTTTTAGGACTTCTACAAGAACTTATCACTCTTTTCTTAATTTTTTCTTTAATTTTTATAATAGATTTTAAGTTAAGTTACTATTTATTTGATATAAACTATTCCTATCCAAAACATAAAACGAAAGGAATTTTTAAAATATGAAAATTAGTGTAATGGGAATAGAATATAATCAACTTTTAAGTGGGAAAGTATTAGCTGAAATGGGAAATGATGTAATGCATGTCTCAAAAGACAACAAACGTATAGAGAATATCAAAAGAGGTTTCTATAATGCCGAAGAGGCAATGGTTATAAAAAACTCAAACAATGATAACATCACTTTCACTAGCAATATCAAAGATGCTCTACGTGACACAAACATGTGTTTTATTTCAGAAGGAATTTCTGAAAACCATGAAGAGCAGATGGAAAACCTACTTAAAACAGCCAAAGAGGTTGGTGCGAATATGACTAAACATATGTTTATTATTGACCGTGCTGCTAAATCACCTGAAAGAGTGTCCTATATTAAGTCTGCTATTCAAGAAGAGTTAGCTAAACGTAATGAAAAATTGACATTTGAAGTCATATCTGACCCAGATTTTTTAAGAGTTTAATCAACTAGATTTATCTCTTTAAACATACGAATTATGCAAAAATGAAACTAGTCCCATAAAATAGGGCTCTTTTTTCATTTTAATTTAAAAATAAACCTAATATTTATCATAACTACTGCATAATTCGTAAAAAAGAATTTTATGAACTTAAAGTTAATCGAAAAAATAACCCAAAAATCTATTATTCCCCTATTTTTATCAACACTTATTGTAGGGATATTTTATTGGCAATTTACTAAAATATATCCGTTTATAATAGAACACTTTACAAATGATAAACTCTCTATACTTTATGCTCATTTACTTATTTATATTTTCTTAGTTCATCTACTTTTTGTATCATTAACCAATCTCATAAATAATCTTATTGTCAAATCCAAAGTTTTTGTTATCGCTACCATCACCGTACTACTTATCTTCTATATTTCTATGTACCCTATTTTAAAAGACACACTCAATTACTTTATGGTCTCTAATCCTCTAAGCGAAAATGCTACAATAGGTATGATATTTTTTGTGGTTGGAACTATAGGATATAGCCTTTTTAGTATGGGCATACTCTTCTTTAAAAAAGTTATACCCTACAGCTATATTTTTATATTTACATTGTTCTCTTTAGCTTATTCTGCTTGGTTTATTGATGCCTACTGCTATCCTATTGGAGATATTTTATCTAAGTTTTAAGAGATAAAAATAACTTTTATCCCTATCGACTTATTCCATTTCACCCTTATAGGTATAGATTCCATGGGCTAAGTTCCCTACTTTTTTAAAGCCAAGCGACTTCATGGCATGTTGAACTTGAAAACTTCTACTTCCTGAAAGACAATAGACGATAATCTGTTCATCTTTTTTATCATTAAGCTCTTCTATTTTTGCATAAAAATTTGAAGTAGGAACAAGCTTGTCTGTACCTTTAATATGAGACTGTCTATACTCCATCTCCTCACGTACATCTAACAGTATAAAGTCAACCATTTTTAATGCTCTAGCTTCCATTAGAGCTTCTAGTTCATCTCCATCCAGTTGCTCTTTTTCAAGAAGTTGTGCTGCTTCTTCTTTGCTTAGACCACGAGAATGCGTATGAACAACCTCCTCGATTACTTCTGCTTTAGCTTGAGAAGCAGCATACTCAGGTGTACAGAAAATTCCACAATGACAATGCCCATCTTCGGGAATCTCTTTTTCAATAGCAGGTTTACAAGGACAAATACGATTATCTGCTGCCTTTTGCTCCTCTTTAGTTTCACCTATGACCATAAAACATGGACAATAGCGTTTACCATACATAAGCTTGTTTCGAGCAAGACCCATGGCAACACCCTCATTGACATCTTCATTTGGGTTCTGAACCCAACCAAAAGATTTATTAACTTTTTCTACAAAAGCCCATGTTTTTTCAAATTCTGCTTTAAACTCAGGCGAGTTCATCTCTACAGGTTGCATTATACTTCCTTATTTATAAAATTCAGGAATTCTACAATAATAGTATTAATTCTTACTATTGTTAATGTCTAAAAATATATCTTTCATTAAAACATTAATCTGCTGTAACATATTTTGGGTTTTATTTAAGTCCACACCTACCTGATTACCCTCAACTTTTATACCCATTCCCTCTGTTATGTTTATATCGGCATTATCAATTTTTGACTCTATCTCTTTGGCTTTGGTTGATATTTTGGCTTCTAACTGCGTAAAAAAATTAGTGGTTTTATTAATATCTATAATAATTTTATCATCTTTAAAGTCAAACCCCAAATCTTCAAGTAAATCTTTCTCTTTAGTAGCATCTACTTTCTTTATCTCTATTTTTTCTGTTATATTCTTTTCAACCTCAAGAGTAGAACCCTCTTTTTTATCATCACATCCTACAAGTGATAATAAAAGTAGAACAGAAATTATTGTCTGTTTTCTCATATTTTAATCCTTCTTAACAAATTCTAATAGCTATTATATCAATATTTCTTTATATAAATTACAATTTTGTAACAGATAGCTACACAATTATTACACAATTTTTATATAAATTTTGAATCAAATACAACCTTTTTGTTGTAAAAATTAGAATTATGAAGGAAACTTTTTGAGAAGAATCAAGAGAGTTTCTCTCGCATTATTGACAGTTCCCCTGCTTTTTACAGGGTGTATGCAAGAGAAAGTATCAACGATTATCCCACCAAAGTCAACGGATAATATAGCTAAATTTAATTTAGACGATAAAAATCAAACCTTACTTTTAGAAAACAATGTTTCTAAAAACCATACTTCCGAAAACAATGTTTCTCTAAAGAATAATCTTACTCCTAAAATCATCAATAATCAAAATAAACTTTCAACAGACAATACACTTGATAGCTTAGCTCTCTCCGTGTTAGCTAATATGGACACTGAACTAAAGGGTGATGACGAACATATTACCGAAGCTCTTGAAGTTGATGATGATTGGAAGGTTATCAGCGAAGAAGATGAAATAATTGAGACAGCCAAGGAGTTCTTAGGTGTTAAGTATGTATGGGCTGCAAATGGTCCAGATGCCTTTGACTGCTCAGGCTTTACCAAATATGTTTTTGAAAAGCATGGTATTACACTCCCTCGTTATTCAGGGTATCAAGCCAAGATAGGTACAAAAGTTGCCTATAATGAACTTCAAAAAGGTGATTTGGTTTTTTTTGATACCGATAAAAAAGGAAAAGTTAATCACGTAGGTATATATTTAGGAGACCATAAATTTATTCATGCCAGTTCTGGTGGAAAAAAAGTAATGATTACTTCCTTTATTCAAAAAAAGTTTTATAAAAGGCGTTTCCTTCATGGACAACGTATAGTCCATTCAAACAATTTTTTAGCTTCTCTATAGGCTAAAAATATCTTATGTTTAAGCTAGATTACTCTAGCTAAACATCTTTTTAAAAGCTGATAATAGCGTAGCAATAATCCCTTTTGGTTTTACTAGCTCACCCAAGAAATCATCATAACTCAACTCATGTTCTTCTAAAAAAGCTTCCAAGTAAGAGAGGGAACCTTCCATGCCATGCTTCTTCTCTATTTTAAGCATTGTTGCATAAAGATCTTCTATCTCTTCTATAACTTGGTCAGGAGCTGCTCTTCTAAATGCTGTTAATGAAGTGATAGTTCCTCTTGCATCTTTTTTGGGAGAAAAATCTGCAATAACCCAATAGTATCTACCATCTTTAGCCAAGTTTTTAATAACTCCAGAGACCTCTTTTCCAGCCAAAAGTGAACTCCATATTAAATAAAAAATAGACCTTGGCATATCAGGATGTCTCAAAGCATTATGATTTACCCCAATAAGCTCCTCTTCTGAATAACCTGAAATTTCACAAAAATTTTTATTTATAAAAAGTATGTTGCCTTTTAAATCAGTTTTACTCACTATAAATTTCTTTTTAGAAAAAACTATCTCTTCATCAATCACAATGGGTCTATATATCATTATCTCTACCTTATTAAAGTACCTATTATTTATAGTAACCATTTTAACTAACTCTTACTAAAAATCAATAATTATAAACACTATTTATGCCATATGATTTTTTAAATTAATATTTTTATATATTTTTAAGAACAATAAACAATAAAAAATAAGTATAGATTTTTATATTATTATATGCTAAACTATATGCAAATATACGTTGAGTTACAATTTACTTGAAAGGTCTATTATGTTTAAAAAGCTATTTAAAACATTACCCTTTGTCATTTTTTTCTCTTTTATGGCAGGATGTTCGCAGATTGGTGGTGTTAGCCATAAAGATGGTATTAAGATTACAGGAACTGTGACCTTTGACAGAGTTCCTGTTAAAATAGAAACCTATGGAATGATTAAACTTGACTACAATAATATTCAAAAAGTTACAGCAAAAAATGTTCTTGTTAAAGCCATTTCCGATAGTGGGGAATCGCTTGATGAAACCACCACAGATAAAAATGGTGTATATAACCTATATGTTCCCAAAAACAGTAATGTAAAGGTACGTGTCTATGCTCGAATGTTTAAAGAGGGGAAATGGGATGTCTCAGTGGTTGATAACACTGCACAAAAAGCAATGTATGTAATAGAAGGACAATTTCATAATGTAGGAACTTCTACCACAAAACGAAACCTTCACGCAGCTTCTGGTTGGAGTGGATATGGTTATACAGGAAGCAGAGATGCAGCTCCATTTGCCATACTTAACAGCATTAACCAAGCCATGCAAAAGGTTCTTGATGCTAAACCAAAAGCCACCTTTCCTCAATTAACCGTTAACTGGTCAATAAATAATGTAGCAGCAGGTGGAGACCAGAACTTGGGTCAAATTGTAACTTCTAACTATGATGGAAACAGCAACCTATGGATTTTAGGCGATGCCAATTCGGATACTGATGAATACGATGACCACATTATTGTACATGAGTGGGGTCACTTTTTTGAAGATAAATTTTCACGTTCAGACAGTATTGGTGGACCTCACTCTGCTGGGGATGCTCTCGATATTCGTGTAGCCTTTGGTGAAGGCTGGGGAAATGCTCTCTCAGCCATTGCAACCGATAATCCTATCTACTTTGATACAGCAGGACAAAATCAATCATCTGGTTGGTTTATGGATATAGAAAATGCTTCTCCTCAAAATCCTGGTTGGTTCTCTGAAGCTTCTATTCAGCGTATACTCTATGACCTTTACGACTCAAATAATGATGGAAGTGATAAGCTTAGTTTGGGCTTTGAACCTATTTTTGATGTTATGGTAGACAAAGAAAAAAATACACCTGCATTTACCAGTATATTCTCTTTTATTCATGCTTTAAAATCTGAAAATTCTGGAGATGCTTATAAAATTGACCAAATTGTTGCAGCAGAACAGATTAGTTCTATTCGTGATGAGTATGGTAACTACAGAACCAACACAGCCAATGGTACCTATACAGAACCTCTCTACCATACCCTAGATGTAGGACGAAGCATTACCCAATGTAACAAAAATAGAAATGGTGTCTATAACAAACTTGGAAATCGTACATTTATAAAAATAAACATTCCATCATCAGGATACTACAACTTTACAGCACAACCTTATGGTGGAGAGTATGGTGACCCTGATATTGTTATCTATAAAGCTGAGTACCCACTAGAGTCTATGGGGATGTCTCCACTTGAAGGTTCCACTTCTGATACACTAGAGATGAATCTAAATGCTGGGAACTACTTGCTAGAAATTTATGATGCTTCATTCAATAACAGTTGTTTTAATGTGAGTCTTAACAAAATGGGTAGCAGTTATAAACCAACCAAATCGTTCTCTAAACAGCAGAGAAGTCGTAAACCAAAACGTTTACCTCAATACTAACCTCCTCCTCCAAAAAGAGAGTATCTAGCTAAACTAGATACTCTCTCTACTTTAAAACAATTCTTGTACAATAATATGGAACAATGTAAAAAAAAATTTTAAAAATTAAAAAAGGTATTAATTTATGCAAGGTAAACTATCTACTCTAGCACTTATTATTTTTAGCACCCTCTCTTTGAATGCTATTGATATTTTAGGAACAATTCAATATGAACGTATTCATCCTCTTCATAATGGTGGTTCTACCATACTAGACCAAAATAATATCACAACAGAGACAGCCAAGCAAATTATTGTTGAAGCTATTAATCGTTCAGGACAAGCCATTGCAACTACTTCTACAGACGACAATGGTAACTACTCTCTTACAAATCTACCAGAAAACACTTTTCTTAAAATTCGTGCTTATGCAAAGATGTTCAAAAATAATAAATGGGATATAAAAGTCATAGATAATACCAATGAAGATGCTCAATATATTGTAGAAGGAAGCCTTGTCTCAACAGGTACTCAGAGTACACGACGTAATCTTAAAGTACTAGCTTCTACCAAACAGTCTCCTCCATTTGCCATTTTAGACTCTGTTTATCTTGCTATGAAAAAGGTTCTTGCTGCTGATAGTTCAATAGTTTTCCCTCCTCTAAAAATGAACTGGACAATAAACAATATAGAGTCAGGAACCTACTTCGATGGAGATGACAACATTATGATTCAAGGTGACCAAAAAGGTGACAGTGATGAGTATGATGACCATATTATGACTCATGAGTGGGGTCACTACTTTGAAACCAAATTTTCAAGAGCAGATAGTATTGGAGGGGGTCATACTTCAGGAGACCACTTAGACATTCGTTTAGCTTTTGGAGAAGGTTTTGGAAATGCCCTCTCTGGAATCGTAACAGACAATCCTATCTATTTTGACACCATGGGTTCTAATGGATGGAACATGAATCTTGAAACAGCAACACATGAAACCCCAGGTTGGTTCTCAGAAGCTTCTATTCAGCGTATACTTTATGATTTATATGATAACAATGATGATGGGGAAGATACTTTATCCCTTGGGTTTAAACCACTTTATGATGTTTTAGTAGGACCTCAAAAAACAACCCAAGCCTTTACTTCTATATTTTCATTTGTTACAGGACTTAAAAGTATAACACCAAGCAATAATGAACAGATAGATAGTATTGTTTCTGATGAAAACATCTCGACTATAGATGATATTTATGGGAAAAATCGTCATAAGAATCTGGAAGCAACTACTTTTCCTATTTACAAGGATTTAAAAATTGATACAACGCTAGATGAAGTCTGTACAAGTAATACTTATGGTGTACAAAATAAACTAAACAACCATAAGTTTGTAAAATTCACTATTGATAATGACAAATCCTACCCTATTAGAGTAGAGCAAAATAATGGAGCTACTTCTGACCCAGACTTTGTCCTATACAAAACTTCTCCATTTGAAAAAGTTTCCATAAACGAATCTCCAAGAAGAGGGCTAGAAGAAGGTTCTTTCAATTTATCATCAGGTGACTATCTGCTTGATATTTACAACACAAATAATATTAAAAAAGCATGTTTTTATGTTTCGGTAGGGAAAGTAACACTAAAAGGTAATAAAATATCAAACAACTCAAATAATTCAAATAGTGTTGGCATAGAACTTCCCAAAAATCCACTATTAGCTTTTATTTTCTTGCTAATAATATTCATTATACCTGCAATATTCATACGAAAAGAACTAAAAATATAGTAAAATTAAATAAAGTCAAAAAAGGAACCAAAATGAAAAAAACAAAACTACTACTAGCCCCTCTACTTATAGTTATGGGACTAAATGCAAAACCAACGGAGACAAACCAAGTGCAAAACATAGATACTACAACATCAAACGTTAAAACAGGAACAACCATTGGTCACTATCAAAAACCTGGTGCACCTATTGATATGACATACAAGTCAACAACTGTTAAGGCTGGTGAACCCTCTGATGTCAATATTTCACTTACTACAACTGTAAAGTCTGGAAGCATGAGCGTTACCATAACTTTAGATGATGAACTTAAACAAGAAGAGAGTGTCTCTAAAGAGATGACATTTCAACTCTCTCCTGAACAAAAATCATACC
Organism: Campylobacteraceae bacterium; assembly: GCA_027068975.1. GTDB lineage: Bacteria > Campylobacterota > Campylobacteria > Campylobacterales > Sulfurovaceae > UBA1140. The sequence continues at coordinate 26,782 of JALXFN010000049.1, forward strand.
CTATTAACTTACAAGTTTCTGCTGAGAAAAATGGTCTTTATTACATTAGACTCCTTACAAAAATAGACAAAGCCCAAAGTTCAAAACTACGTGCCTTTGCTGTACCTGTATATGTTGGAGCAAATCCTCAACCCAAAAATAAAGGTTTAAACATTATGAAAGCTAAAAGTGGTGAAAACTTATCTGTTTCAAAAGCTGTTGAGACTATTGAAGTTATAAATGACTAACTCACTCCTAGATTTATCGACCAATATAAATGGTCGGTAAACCAACCTACTCTTCTCTTACATTTTAGTACATATTAAAATAATCTCGGTATAATACGCGACCTCATTCTCTATGAGTAAAAAATACGAAAGGAACAGATATGCCAAAAATGAAAAGCGTTAAAGGTGCTGTAAAGCGTTTTAAAGTTAAGAAATCTGGTAAAATCAAAAGAGGGACTGCATTTAGATCTCACATTTTGACAAAAGTAGATGGTGCACATCATAGAGCTAATAGACAAGCAAAATATGTAGACCCAGCAGATGCTAAAAAAATCAAAGAGATGATTAACTAAGTTAATTTTATCTTACAAAGCAATAACTCCTAATAATTAGGACAAGTTCATTTTAAATTTAATATTATAAAAATGACACCAATACTAGAAGATAGTACATAGGTAAAGGAACACAATGAGAGTAAAAACTGGTACAGTTAGACATAAACGTCACAAAAGATTATTAAAACAAGCTAGAGGGTTCTACTCAGGTAGAAGAAAACACTTTAGAAAAGCTAAAGAGCAATTAGAACGTTCATTAGTATATGCTTATAGAGACAGAAGACAGAAGAAAAGAGACTTCAGAAGATTATGGATAGTTAGAATCAATGCTGCTGCAAGACTAAATGGTATGAATTACTCAACATTTATGCATGGTCTTAAAGTTGCAAATATTGAACTTGATAGAAAAATCTTAGCCGATATGGCTATGAATGCACCTGAAGCATTTACAAAAGTTGCAGAAGCTTCTAAATCTGCACTTGCTGCATAAGCAGTAAGTTTACCGAGGGGTCTCGACTCCTCATCACCAACAGTTCATCTCTCCTCTTTTTTAATACACCTTATTTCTTTGTTATAACGCTTCATAACATTTTTTTTCAAATACTATTTTTTTATAACTTTATATCATACATAAGCACATTTAAGCTAAAATACCTTAATATATTTTTCTAATTTCAAAAAATATTAATTTGTTTTTTTCTGTTTAAATTTATTTTAATTTAATATTCGCTATACTTTCTTATTGGGAAATAAAAAATCAAAGATAGGAGCATATCCATGACATTATCTATTCAAAAATACAATCATAATACAATTAAAATATCTAATAAAAAAAATGAGTTTGCGATGAAGAAAACCATAAGTAAGAGCCAACAACCAATGGGATACACAAAATTTCAGTACTTCCAAAAAAGAATGGTTGACCTTCTTGTAGGGGGTTCACTCTTTTTAGTTTCTCTTCCTTTAGCAGTATATTCTATTTACCGTATAAAAAAAGAGTCTCCAGGTTCAATATTTTTTAAACAATCACGTATTGGATTAGATGGTAAAGCATTTACTTGTTACAAATTTAGAAGTATGCATGAAGATGGTCAATTTAATCCTTACACACAAGAGAATGATTCAAGAATTTTTTCTTATGGTAATACTATGAGAAAAATGCGTATTGACGAACTTCCACAACTATTAAATGTACTAAAAGGCGAAATGCACCTTATTGGTCCAAGAGCAGAGTGGGATATACTGGTAAAAGATTATGAAAAAATCATTCCTAATTATCATGATAGACACTTAGTAGCTCCAGGAATCACTGGTCTAGCTCAAGTATGTTACCCTTATGGTCGTAATGTAGAAGATGCAAAAGAGAAACTTAAATTTGATATGGAATATATTAATAACTGGTCACTATGGCAAGAGATAAAAGTTGTTTATAAAACTATTGAAGTAGTACTCGGAAAAAGAGGAATGTAAAACCCATAGCTAAACCTAAAGGTTTAGCTATATTAGACTGCAACTGAAGGAGAAACTACTCTCTTATCTGAATATTTCCCCAAAACTTCTAAATATTTTCCAATTACTATTCTTTCATCAAACTCATTTGCAACTTTTTCTCTGCTCTTCATTCCCATTTTATGTCTCTCTTCCATACTCAAGGCTAAAAACATCTCTAATTTTTCAACCAAGTCTTCCACAGAGCGAGGCTCACATAAGTAACCATTTACACCATGGTCTACAACATCTCTACAACCAACATTATCTGTAGTAATAATTGGTTTAGCAGAACTTGCACTCTCTAGTAGAGTTTTAGGGGTACCTTCTCTATAATAAGAAGCCAACACCATACAATCAGATGTCGCAATAACTTCATCTACATTGTCACTGGTACCCAAGTAATTTATTACACCCTCCTCTACCCACTCATTCATCTGTTCACGTGAAATAGCACCAGGGTTTTCCACATCTAAAAAACCTAAAAGGCAAAACTCTACATTTGGATATTTTGCTTTTATAATTCGTGCAGCATCTACATACTCACCTATTCCTTTTTCCCAAATCATCCTAGATACATGTAAAAAACGAACAACATCACTTTTAGGTTTTACTTGTGGTCTAAAACGTTTCATATCTACTCCAGAACCTGGTAAAATGTCACAATTACTTCTATCTACTATACCCTCTCCTGTAAAAAGCTCAAAATCATCTCTATTTTGAAAGAAAATCTTATCTGCTTTTGCTTGTGATATTTTATATAGAAACTTTGCAACATGAGTAATGGGTCCCTGATTAACGAAAAGCGTCCCTAGTCCTGCTATATTATTAATCATTTTAATATTTAATGTTCTAGCTACCAATGAAGCATAAATATTAGGTTTTATTGTATAATTACATATAAAATCAGGAGATAAAGTTTTAAAAAGTTTATAAAACTTCACGGTTGTTTGCATATCTTGCAAAGGGTTTATTCCTTGAGAATTTAGTTTTATAGGGTAAAACTCAAAACCTGCATCTATAATTTTTTGACTATATTCATCTTGTGGTGCAATAGCAACAACCTCATAACCTGCATTTTGCATGGCTTTCATTAGAGAAAGTCTAAAGTTGTAGAGATTCCAAGACACATTGGATATTATTGCGATTTTTTTCTTCATATTATAAGCCTTTATATTCTATTCAGTTTACTTTTATATTTTTTTATATTAAAAAATGTATTTTATTGTTACTTTGTATGATATCATTTTTATAGTTAAAATCTCCAAAATGAGAGATAACACCACACAACTCTTCTTCTTTTCAAGAAATGTTACAATTAAGAGTAAATTCATCCTATTTAAACTATAATCTCAACATAAATAACAATATAAGGAAAAAAAATGGCAACAGTAACATTTAAAAATGACATCGTATGTAACCTAGCAGGTACAGAAGTAAACGTAGGTGACACAGCACCAGTAGTAACAGTAGTAAACTGTAACCCAATGCTTCAAGATGAGCAAGTTGGTGGAGAAGGTAAAGTTCAACTAGTAATTGCAGTACCATCATTAGACACAGGTGTATGTGACGCAGAGACAAGAAGATTTAACCAAGAGGCTGCTGACCTTGATGGTGTAGAGGTAATCACAGTATCTATGGACTTACCATTCGCTGCTGCTAGATGGTGTGGAGCTGCTGAAATTGAAAACATCAAAGTATGTTCAGACTTCAGAAATAAAGACTTTGCAAATGCTTATGGTGTTCTTTTAGCTGATGGTCCTTTAGCTGGTGTAACTGCTAGAGTTATCTTTGTAATTGGTAAAGATGGAAAAGTTGCTTATAAACAAACTGTTCCAGAAATTACAGAAGAGCCTAACTACGAAGAAGCTCTTGCTGCTGCAAAACAAGCAAACGCGTAGTTTCTGTGAAAAGCTGCTTGTTAAGCACTTTTTGAGAGACTTTTAACGTCTCTCAGCCTCTCTCTTTTTACTCCCTAACTTTTTCGCTATAATATCTTCAATGAGATACACACCCAAACAGATAGAAAAATACCAACGCCAACGCTACATTACCTTTTTAGAAAAAGTAACTAAAAATCTTTTTAGAATGTTTCGTGATGAGACAACAACACAAGAGCAGTTTTTAAAAAAGTTCTCTGAACTCAAAAAAAAACTGGATGAGCAAGTAGAGGTACAACTCAACTCTGAGTACCATCAACAGATGAAAGAGTACATAGAACGACTCAATAATGAACTCAAAGTAGAGTTTAAACTTGATGATATGAGAGAAGCCAATATGACGCTACTTAATCGTCTACAAAAACTCAAAAATGGTACCTCTTATAAAAAAGACAAACATAAGTACAGTAGTAGAAATCAAGATTGGGGTTAAGTATGAAGTGGATTGTACTTTTAACGCTAGTTCTCTCTCTCACTATTGCTTCTGACACTAAACGTGATTACTATTATGATTTTTTACAACCACTAACAATCAACCTTGACAAAAATCAAAGTCAAACTGACTTTAACAGAACAAATTCCCTTTTAGAATTTGAAGCCCTTGCAAAAACAGCCCCTAAATCCAAAAAGTTTTATTATCTTAACTACAAACTTATGCAAGATTTTCAACAACAGCATTTTAATATGACCATAAAAGATAAAAAAATCTATAACAGAGAGAAAAACCACTTTGTTAAAATCTTAAAATCTATAGAAGAACCATCTTTTTTTACACTCTATTCTAAACTTTACATCGAAACATTGACAACAAAAAGTTTAAAACATAACGATATTCTAAAACTCTACTCCCTTGCAAGTAAAAAAGAGCAACCCTATGTACAACTACTAAGCTATCTAAATAGCCTTAACCAACTCAATAGCATATCTCTCACCGACCAACAAAATCTCCATAAACAACTAACTCTTCTACTTATAGGTTTACCCAAAAAACAACAAGAGTATATTTTACGGCTTACTGCTCTTCAACTCTCCTCTTTTTATGATAAAGATAGTATAGAGTTTGACTTTAATAGACTTTTTGCTCAAAACAATGAGATAAAAAGAGAACAAGTCCTTAAAGCTCTTAACTTTAAAGATGCAAAAGTTTTTTATAAATATATTATGAAAGAGAGCCGTTCTTTTTTTGAACAAAGAGTCTATAAACGTACAATGAAAGCGTTAAAGCGTAATGATGTTGCAATGATTTTAGCAACACTCTATATGCAAAATAACAACTTTTCTGAAGCACTCTCCTATATAAGACAAGCACCAAGAACTAACCTCTTTAATCAATATAACCCCTTTAACAGCTCTATAGATATTAATAATAGTAAAAAATTTAGTAGTTCTTCCAATACAAGAAAGTTTGCTGAAACCATGTCAAGACTAGAAAAGAGAACAATAGAAAATAAAACTCCTAAAGCCAGAGACTACTATCTGTATGGAAATGGACTTTACAACAAAAGTTGGTTTGGTAACTTCCCTATGAGTTCGGTATTTTTCCGTAATGAAGATATTTATAAAAACTCTATCCCACCAACAACCAATTTAGAAAAAGCACTTGATGCCTACGAAAATGCTTTGAAAATAACTTCTAATGAAGAGTTTAAAGCAGAAATTGCCTATCAAATTCTAAAAATTAAATTTAATATGGCAAGAATAAATATAAAACTCTACCCTAAAGAACTCAATAAAATGCCACAACTTGATGAGAAAAAAAATCTTACTTATCTTCTAAAAGCGTCCAGAGGTTTTAAAGAAGCCATTGAAGATTATAAATCTGACTATGGTCATACCAAGTATGGAACAAGAGTTATTAAAGAGTCCATACTTTTCACCTATTTATAATATTTGTACTTCCTCTTTAAGTAAAATACCAAACTTTTCAAATACCTTCTCTTTGGCTAAATCCATTAAGTATTTAGCCTCGTCAAAAGTTCCATCACCATGGTTTACTAAAAAGTTTGCATGAACCTCAGACCACTGCATGTCACCTTTTGAAACTCCCTTAAGTCCAACTGCTTCAATCAATCGTCCTGCATAGTCCCCTTCTGGATTTTTAAATGCAGAACCAGCACTTGGAGTTTTTGGTTGGTTAGAGCGTAGATTGACCAACTCATCAAGTAACTCTTTAGAGAAGCCTCTTTTAACCCTAAATCGAGCCTCGGTAACCACCCCATTTAACTTAGCAAATCGGTAACCATGCTCTATCTCTCTTTTCTCTACCCACTCACCATCTATTTTAATGGCATCTACTATATTAAATATCTCATAGCTCTTCACTCCTGCATTCATCGCCAACATTCCACCAACAGAACCAGGAAGTTTAGAGACAAACTCAAACCCTGCAAGGTCATTTTTTTTAGCAAAAGAGAGCAGTTTTCCTGTAGGGGTAGCACAACCAACTGTTAAAACGTCCTCTTCTAACTCCATAAAAGAGAAATCTTTAGAGAGCATCATTAAAGGTGGAGGAGTGGGAGAGACCAAAAGGTTATTTGCATGACCAATAATCACTCTGTCGTTAGGTATCTCATCTCCACACTCCAACATCAACACCTCAATAGGAGTTCCCACTTTTATACTTGAAAATTTTGAAAAATCTATGGTTTTAAAATACATTCTATTCCTATTTTAAATAATATCGTGATATGATACCATTTCAAAACTTGTGGGGCATTAGCTCAGCTGGGAGAGCGTTTCGCTGGCAGCGAAAAGGTCAACGGTTCGAACCCGTTATGCTCCACCACTCCAAAATATTTTAACTATTCCGTAAAGCCTTATACTCTCTAGGAATCAAATAATCCTCTGTCTTAAGAGGCTCAGAAAAAATCCCTTTTTCAAACCCAAGCTCATAGAGTTTATCTAACGCTTTTAGTTGTAACTCACTTAACTCTACCGACTCATCAGAAGCATACATATCAAGATATTTAGTTAACATAGTATCAGAGATTCGTACTAAATTCTCCTCTTCAAGGCGTTTACACAACTCCTCTTTTTTAGCATTGGCAACTTTGACCCCATCTATAAGTATATTTTCTATATCAATAGCACGATTCAAAGGAAGTGAACGACGAATAGCCATACCACCCAAAGGCAAAGGAAGCCCCTCTCCTGCTAGTTCTACCCAAATATCCCATATCTCTTTTTCTACCTCTAAACGCTCATCAAAATCCAAAATCGACTCATGAATAAGCACTCCTGCATCTACCTCACCTTTGACCACAGCCATTTCTATTTCTAAAAAGTCCATGTAAACAGGTCGTGCTTCAGGGTAATAGAGTTTAAAGAGCATGGCATTTGTAGTATACTTTCCAGAGAGAGCTACTTTAAAGTTTCGTTTGAGCTGTTTATCTTTTCGTTTTATGAGTTTTGGTCCATAACCATCACCAAAGCTAACAGCTGTTCGTAGCAGAGCATACTCATCTTTAATAAGTGGATACATCCCAAAACTAATGGCACTGACATCGTAAGTACCTTTTAGGGCTTCTACATTGAGTGTCTCTATATCTAAGCCAATATTGCTAAACTCATAATCTTTAGTATCTACCCAACCAAATTTAATGGCAAAGTACATAAATATATCGTCAGCATCTGGGGAGTGGGCTAGTTCTATTGTTTTCATAATCTCTCTTTACTCTCGTTCCCAAGCTCTAGCTTGGGAACGAGAAATATTTTATTTTGTGTATTTTATCTAATCTTTCCCATACAATCCATTAGACTCTGCCACCATATCAATGCCATAGATATTATTAACAATTTCAAATAAAATCCATATAAAAAAAACTATTATTTTAGAATTAAAATAGTAAAAGATTAAGTAAAAACTACTATAATTATTAAAGTTTATTTAAATAAATAATCTAAATAATATAATTAAGGAAAATATAAATGAAAAATTTACTCATATTCGTTAGCATTATAGCTACAAACACACTATTTGCATCAACAGTACCTTCAGAGACAATGAAAAAACAGGAAACTATTGATATTTTAATCAAAAATGACAACCTTATAGAGAAGGAACTCTCTACAAGTAGGATTGCACGTATAAGCAGAGAAGTTAATGAAAACCCTATTATTAGTATAGAAAGAAGAAGTAGAGAAGTTCGTGAAAATAGAGTTGTTCGTATGGGAAAAAACAGCAGAGGGATTCGTGAAAATAGAGTTGCTCGTATAGCAAGAAACTGTAGAGAAGTTCGTGAAAATAGAGTTGTTCGTATGGGAAAAAACAGCAGAGGGATTCGTTTAGCAAGAGTTGTTCGTTTTATTGATGAAGTCAAAGAAAACAACCACCCTTCTATAAAACTTTCAGCACTTATCAAAAAGCTACCTCTCTAAAAATCTTAGTACGATGGAATAGCATCAGTTATAGCCACTTCTACAAATTGTATATTTTGTAACATTTTATAATTCTTACAAAAAACATTACAATTTGTCATATTTTTAGTTTATTTAGAAAAATCATACTACAATACAAATAATATTTAATATACAAAGGATTTTAAGCATGGATGCAAACAAACAAAAAGCTTTAGATATGGCAATGAAACAGATTGACAAAACATTTGGAAAAGGAACAGTAGTTCGTCTTGGTGATAAGGTGATAGAACCAATTGCTGCAATTAGTACAGGTTCATTAGGACTTGACATGGCACTTGGAATTGGTGGTGTTCCTGAGGGTAGAATCATTGAGATTTATGGTCCTGAGAGTTCAGGTAAAACTACTTTGGCTCTACAGATTACAGCTTCTGCTCAAAAAGATAACAAAGTATGTGCCTTTATAGATGCTGAACATGCTTTAGATGTTTTATATGCTAAAAATTTAGGTGTCGATGTAGAGAACCTTTTGGTATCTCAACCTGACTTTGGAGAACAAGCTCTTGATGTTTTAGAGACCTTAGCACGTTCAGGAGCTGTCGATGTTATCGTAGTTGACTCCGTAGCTGCACTTACACCAAAAGCAGAGATAGAGGGTGAAATGGGTGACCTTCAAGTGGGGCTTCAAGCGCGTTTAATGTCTAAAGCACTTAGAAAAATTACAGGAGTACTTCATAAAACCAATACAACTGTAATTTTCATTAACCAAATTCGTATGAAAATTGGAATGATGGGTTATGGTTCGCCTGAAACAACAACAGGGGGAAATGCTCTTAAGTTTTATGCTTCCGTTAGAATAGACGTAAGAAGAATTGCAACACTAAAACAGGGTGAAGCTCAAATTGGTAACCGTGTAAAAGCCAAAGTTATTAAAAATAAAGTAGCTCCTCCATTTAGACAAGCTGAATTTGATATTATGTTTGGTGAGGGTATTTCTATGGAAGGCGAACTGGTTGACTACGGTGTAAAACTGGACATTATTGACAAATCGGGTGCTTGGTTCTCTTATGGTGAGGGAAAACTAGGACAAGGTAAAGAGAATGTTAAAAAGAAATTTAAAGAAGATACCCAGCTTCGTGATGAGATAGAAGCAAAAGTCAAAGAGGCTCTTGGGATTACAAGTATGCTTACTATGGATACCAACGCCATAAAAGAGAGTGAAGAGGAGTAAATATCTTACACTCTACCACTATTTGTAGATTTATTCCACTAATGCTAACTTATCAGACTCCCACTCTTCAAACTCCGATGAGAAATATTTGATGCGAACCTTTTTAAACTCACGTGTGGAATAGAGTGGTCGTCGTGAAAAATGTTCTATCTCATCTGCCATCTCTCTTATTATTTTATTGGTCTCGTCTGTAGTTTTACCATGTACCATAGTAAAGAGATTATAGGGCCAGTTTGGATACTTAGGGCGTAAGTAACAGTGACTTACAGCTGAAAACTCAGCTGCTTTTTTACCCATGGTCTCACCTTTTTCTTCATCAACAGCCCAAACAACCATGGCATTGGCATTGAACCCTGCTTTCCTATGGTTAAGTATTCCAGCAAAACGACGCATAACCCCAGCATCTTTGAGTTCATTTAAAATAGAGAAGAACTCATCATAACTTAAGCCAAGCTCTTCAACAATATCTTTAAATGGTTCAGAGACAATAGGTATGTCATTTTGTGCCAGAGCAATCACTTTATGATGTAAAGGCGTTAACTCTATAGACTTTTTATTTGGTTGTACAACTTTCTCTTTTTTAGCATCTTTTCCTGTAGTATTCAGTTTTACAGAGATTTTAAAAAGTTTTAGTGTGGGAAGCATAATATACTCTATGGCATTTGCCTCTTTGGCTAAAAGTTCAACTGTTTTTTTTAAACCAAATTTAGAATCAGGAGCAACAGCCAAAGTAAACCAAATATTAAAAGGATGCTCCCTCTCATAGTTATGAGAGACTCCAGGGTGAGCGTTAATCACTTCAACAGCTCTATCAATCTCATCACGTCTTACTTTAAATGAGACTAAGGAAGAGCTATACCCTAAACGTTTTGTATCAAAAATAGGTGAAATTTGCCTGATTATATTATTGTTTTTCTCTTCAGATATAAGTTTTATAATCGTCTCTTCATCTGTCCCCAACTCTTCTGCAATAACCACAAAAGGCTTGGCAACCAATGGAAATTTTTTTTGAATAATAGAGAGTAGTTCATTCTTCATTGTATTGCCCCTAATATAAATATTTAAGAACAGTATACTAGATTTACAAGAGACTATATTTGACCAAAATCAAGTGTTTAAAAATATTATTTATTGTTTAAAATTTTCAGCTATAAATTTATCGGTCTTCTCTTCAAAGAACTTCATACGCTCTTTACCTTTTGGCATGGTTTTGCGTAGGGCTTTCATCTCTTTTAAAAAACTCTCTATTGAAGAGGGAATGAGCTTTTCTATATAGGCACGAAAACGCTTTGCAAAAGCAGGTGAAGCACCTGAAGTAGAGATAGAGATGGTCAAATCACCTCTTTTAACATAAGAGGGAAAGATAAAATCACAATAAGCCGTATCATCAACGGAGTTAACTAAAATACGAGAAGTTCTACTCTCTTCAAATATCGCTTTATGTAAAGTTACTGTATTGGTAGCAACAATAACAACATCAAAACCATCTATGTCCCCCTTAACATAGGGACACTCTTTCATTTCAATATTATGCTTTTTAGCAAAAGAGCTAAACTCTTCTGAAAACTCTTTAGAGATAACAGTAATCTCTTTGGTAAAATCAACAAGTTTTTCCAGTTTTTCTAAGGCGATATAGCCTCCACCAACCAAAAGAATTTTTTTATGATTTAGGTTAAAATAAGCAGGGAAAAAAGACGTCATTTATTCTTTTCCATCGCTAACTTTGCCTTAAATAAATCGATACAGTTACTACACTCTTTAACCGTGTTGGTCTCAACAATCATATAGAGTGCCTCTTCATTAAGAATTTTCAACTCACCATTAACCATGTGAATAATACTCTCTTTTTTGAACTTAGTAATAACCCGTGAAAAAGTCTCAGGAGTCAAGTTTAACATAGCTGCTATTTCATTATTTTTTAAACGATTAAATGTTGCAATATTTTCAAGCATCAAATCAGCAACCTTTGCTTCAGAAGAGAGTATGGTCTCTTTATGAACAAGAGATGATAAAACCATAACTTTAGAAGTAAGAGAACGAATAAGACCTAACGAGAACTCTTTGTTATCAAGGTACTGATAAACCTTATCAAAATGTAGTAGCCCCATGACTCCATCGGTCAAAAACTCACAACTTGCAGGAAAAGGTTGTTTTTCAAAACATGCATATTCACCTATGACATTAGGAGCTTTCATACGTTTTATCTGTATTTGGGAACCTTTAGGAGAAGTTTTATAAAGTTGAATACTACCCTCAAGCAAAATATACAGATAGTCACTCTCATCACCTTCATAAAAAACAATACTCTTTTTAGTAAACTTTTTTATATGAATGCTATCTTGTAGTTCTTTATGAAACTTTTTATCCAAGTCTGAAAACATTGGAATATCTTGTATATCAACCATCTGTTATACCTTTTTACTATAAAAAACATTATATATTGTTATATTTTTATATACTACTCAATGAATCTTCAACTCATCTTAAGTATACGCTATAAAAAAGTATAAAGCCAAAATAGTGAGCATTTACAGCACACCTTATTTCTGCTCAAACCAGCTTAACTCTTCTCTTAATTCAACCACTTTTCCAACAACAATAAGAGCTGGTGTTGGTAAATCTTTTGCCAACTCCCAAATGGTATCTAGTGTTCCTACTACTGTTTTTTCATCTTTGGTTGTACCTTTACTAATCACTGCTACAGGATAATCTTTTGATTTACCTATCTCCATTAGCTTTTTACTAATATAGTTCAAACGGTGAAGCCCCATTAAAAACACAATGGTATCATCACTCTTAAAATTCTCCCATGTTATTTGAGAATGCTCTTTGTTTTTACTCTCGTGACCTGTCACCACCCTAAACGAAACCGTAATTCCACGATGCGTTACAGGAATTCCTGCATATTCAGGAACAGCTATCGCAGAAGTAATCCCAGGAATAAACTCAAACTTTATGCCTCGTTCACGCAAGTAAATTCCCTCTTCTCCACCTCGTCCAAAGACCAATGGGTCTCCCCCTTTTAGGCGAACCACATTTTTATATTTTAAAGCATTTTGATAAATGGTCTCATTAATCTGCTCTTGTGGCATAGAGTGATGGGAATCTTTTTTCCCCACGTAGACAAATTTACAACCATCTTTTGCCTCTTTTAAAATATCAGGGTTTGCCAATCTATCATAGATAATCACATCAGCCTCACGTACCACACGTAAAGCTTTAATGGTTAACAACTCCATATCTCCAGGTCCTGCCCCTGTTAAATAAACCATCACTTACTCCTTTAATTTATTTTCTACTTTTTGCTCATAAATAAAAATCCCTGATGGATGCTTTACCTGAAAAATCTCACGCTCTAAAAACCACTCTTTGGTATTGATAACATTGACTTGATTGGCATCGTTAACCGATACATAAAGAGACTCATCCACATTTGACCAACGTAGATGTAAAACTTTACCTTTAAATGTAAAGGTTTTCATAATTTTCAATGTTTTCGTATCAATTATTTGAACGGTTGGGAAATCTTTTCCCGAAAAAGTCACTGCTAAGTACTTTTTATCTGGACTAAGTGCTGTAAATACAGGTAAACCTTGTACCTCTATGTTTTGAATAAATTTGAAATTTTTATCATAAACCATGACAGCATTGTCACCTACAGCAGGTATAAAAGTTTTATCATCACTAAGCGACCAAAAACCAAAATGTGGGACTTTTAATACAGGCTTATTGTCTTTAGCTGTTACTTTTATCTCATTAAACTTCATGCTATCTAAGTCTATCACTCCAAATGCTTTGGTTAAAAAGAATCCAACGATATACGTGTTATCTTTTATCATCGCATCAAAAGGCATCTCCCCTACTTTAAACTCTTTAAAAATTTCAAATTTAGGAGTAGCTTTTCCAAAGTTTTTATCTTTTAAAATGGTTACTTTGTCATTGTCCATCTGTGCAAAGATTATCATATCTTTATAGATTTTAATCCCTACATTTTTAGAACCTGTTTTTATTTTGTCTATTGGTTTTAGGTCACGTGTCAAAATATCTACCGATTTATCATCGTAGTTAGCAACGGCTACATAGTTTTTACCTATCACAAACCCAATAGCAGATTTAGAGGTTTTATACTCATTGAGTACTTTTTCACTCTTAGGGTCAAAATGGACCACATAACCATCACGAGAAATCAAATAGGCATCATCACCATCAAATTTAACAATTCCATGGTTCATATTGTGCATGTTTTTCATGTATCTTTTGGTCAGTCCATCTTCAATAATTGCTAACGATTCACTCTCTCGCTCTACTACAAACACTTTCTCTTTAGTAGTTGGATTTCCTGCAAATAGTGTAGTTGCTAACATTGCACAGGTTAGCAGACCTAAAATTATTTTTTTCATATCTTTTTTCCTTTTATATATTTGTCGGGAAGAGGACATCCCGACCTACAAATAACATGAGGGGTCTTCTGCCCACATGTCACCATGTATGGCGTAGGCTCTGCTTCGTGAACCACCATTACAAATTTCCAAATATTGACACGTAGCACACTTTCCACCCAAAACTCTAGGGTGAACTCGTAACTTTTGTAACAACTCTATGGGTTTATCTGTCCAAATATCTGCAAAGTCTTGTTGAAAAATATTTCCTATAATACTTGGAAAAAATGGGTCAGGTTTTACATTACCCTCTGCATCAATATTGAGCAATTTTCGCCCTGCCGAGTTTCCACCCCATGTAATGAGTCGCTTTTTCATCTCATCTGCATGTTGTGGGTATTTTTCTACAAATCGGTTATAAAACAACATTGCATCCATCTCCATATTACCTGTAACTATCTCTATGTCTCGCTTAGTTTCATGGTACTCAAAGGCTTTGTCTAAAATGTAGTTAACAGCTATAACTCTCTGCTCTTTGCTCAAGTCCATCTCCAAGTTATCTAGTCCCCTACCCGAATAGACCAAGTGAGAAATATAGACTTTTGGAATATTATGCTTCTCTGCCAAGTCAAATATAAATGCCAAATCATCATAGGTATCTTTTGTAATCGTAAAACGAATACCCACTTTGGTTTTACCATAAGAGTTGAGTAAATCAACAGCCTTCATAGAGGCTTCAAACGAACCCTCTAACCCACGAAAAGCATCATGTACCTTTTGGCTACCATCTATACTTATTCCAATGTAGTTAAAAGTATCTAAGATTTTCTCTGCGTTGCTCTTTTTAACGTAGAGTCCATTAGTCGAAAGGTAAGTAACAATCCCAAGCTCTTTACAACATCCTGCTATCTCATAAATATCATGACGAGTTAAAGGTTCACCACCTGAAAAGATAAGAAATTTTACACCATTGGCTTTAAGCTTTGGCAAGGTATCCATAATTTTTTCAGTAGACAAGGTATCGACCGAATCAAGCTCTGCTTTAGAGTAGCAGTGCAGACAGGAGAGATTACAACGGTTGGTAAAGTTCCAAATAGCGATGCTTCCATCAAGAGAACGAGCAGGTTTATCTTCGGTTACAGTTTTTAAAAGGTTTGAGAGTCTAAACATTATTTTAACTCCTTTAGTAGAGAGGCAACATTGGTATTTGTCTCCTCTATAATTGTTTTATTGACCTCTTCTGTACTGTTGCTTTCTACTGTTACATTACTCTCAGGCTTATAAGACAAAATATAATCTGTAATTTCCGTTAAATTATTATCAGAAAGAGTAAATGAAGGCATAGCATTTCGTTTATAGCCAAAAACCTTAGAGACAGAGGCAGGGTCAGTAATCATCGCTTTTATCTCTTCGGCACTTCGCTTAGAGGCTATCTCTTCAAATGGAGGTCCAAAAGCTACTGCTGTTTGATGATGACAACCCCAACAGTAAGTCTCAAAAACTTTTTTACCACTTGTTGCATAAAGTGATGAGCTTGTTAAACTAAGAATAACAATAGATAAAAAGCCAATATTTTTTCTCATAATGTACCTTATTATTTTACTTAAGAGAATCATAACACTCTTTGATTTTTTAATACTTGATTTAAAACAAGTTGTAAAATGTTATTTTTTATTTAACTGATAACTTTTTCATAACTAGAAATCAATTAAGAGTAATTTTATCCGATTTAGATTATTATGTTTATAACTTATAAAAATCATAATGGAGTATAATATGAAGAAATTGCTAATTTCACTAACATTTTTAGCAGGTACAACGTTAACAGCAGATGTAGAAGCAGGAAAAAAAGTTTATAAAGAGAACTGTGCTATCTGTCATACCGTTAATGGAGGTTCAGCTCTTGGACCAGATTTTAACATGGTCTCCTACACAAGACACAAAGAGGAGATAGCAGCATATGCAAAAGACCCCTACTCACTTTTTAAAGCATTTGGACACTCTGCCAATGCTATGCCTACGCTACCTCTTGAAGATAAACAGTTTGAAGATGTGGCTGATTATATCTCCTCTTTACAGCCCTTTAAAAAGTGGATGATAAAGAAGAAAGTAGTAGTTGCACAAGAAGAGAGCAATGTGACTAAAGAAAATAATGAGACAATAGATAGCTTCTCAAACTAGGAACTGATGGCTTTAGCCTCGCTCTATTCGGGACTAAAGTCTCCGATTCCAAAAAGTTTAATAGAGAAAAGTTAAGGTCAATTTAGTGACCCTTCCTTATTCATCCCAATCCAACAGCCTCTTCTCTCCCTCTAGCTCACGAACATGAGTCACATCTTGGCTCATCTCTATGACTCCACGGTAAGTACCATCGGGGTCACGTACGGCAAAGTATTGAATGTGGATAAACTGCCCTTTAAAGTTTATCCAAAACTCTGCTAAATCTTGAGTTCCAGCTTTAAATGCTTCAAGTATTTTAATCACTTGGTCAACGCTTTTTGGTGGGTGGCAAAACTTCACCTCACGACCAATAATCCCTGCACTTCGTGGAAATACTCTATCATCTCCACGGTTATAGAAAACCACTTGGTCATGCTCGTTAACGTAGGTAATGTCCACAGGTAAGATTCTAAAAATGGAGTTGACCTGTTCAGGAGTTAAGTACCCCTCATCATAATGTGTTTTATCCTCTATAGCAAAAGGAAGTTTTCGTTTTTTGGTGTCTTGACTTGGGTGAATGTACTCATCTGCAGGGTAAGGAGTTGGCTCTTTATCAAACATCCACCCTATCTCTTTGTCACCCTCTTTAAACTCTTTCCACTCATCTTCGGTGAGCATTCCCATGGCTCTTGGAAAAAGTCTCTGCTCCTCTACATTCATAATCTGCTCTAAAAACTTAAAAAGCTGTTGCGTCTCTATTAAGGTGGTCATTACCTTTCTACCAGCCAACTCTTTACGAACCAATTTTATTTGGTCACGTATCTGGTCATGAAAAGTCCACATACCTTGTGAGGGACTTGTCCATCCATATTTTTCTAGGTAAGGAAAAAGTTGGTTCTCTTTACGTGTAAAGTGCAAATCTACCTTGGCAAGTTTTTCAAAAATGGCTTTAAAAAGCTCAAACTCTTCATTGATGTTGGTACTCTCCAACTGAGCCATAAGCTTACGAATAAGAAGGTTCTCTTCTAAGTAGGTACGGACAGGGTGTCCATCGGGGTACTGCCCCTCAAATGGAGAGGTATCATTGTTTAAAAATTCGCTCATGTAGATTGTCCTTTAATTTTTATAAAGCATAACCTAATGAACAGAGATAATTATTGAGTTAAATCAAGCGATTAAGATTAATAATAGATAGGCTCTCTCAAAAAACTCTCAGTCATACTATCTACAAAAAAGAGCGTAGGAAAGGTCGTAGAGAAAAACATCTCTATTGGGTAAGTAAGCTTCCCCTCATAGGTAATAATAACTGCTACATATTTTTCATTTAGCTCATCTACCTCATCAGAATTCATAAAATGCTCTACTATAACCTCATTACAACGCTTACAATTCTTTTTTACCAGCAAGACCATCATGGGTTTCTTCTCTTCTTGTGCCTTTTGCAACGCTTTGTCATAATCTCCAAGCCATGAAATGTGGTTGGCACTTCCAAACGATACCAAAAGTAGTAAAAGAAGTAGTATTCTCATGCTATTTTATCTCATACTCTACAAGTTCACCATCAAGTGTTTTTAAAAACTCCACTACCTCATCTATCTGCTTTGGTGTAAACTCATTGCCTAGTTGATACTTACTCATGATTCTTACCACCTCTTTTAGCTCTTTAATAGCTCCATTATGAAAATAGGGAGCTGTTTTTGAGATGTTTCTAAGTATCGGTACACGAAATTTTAACCTGTCATCTTTTCCAAGAAACCCACCCTCATTTGCAAAAGGAAATGGACTCTCTTTTATGTGTAAGTCTGGCTCAAATATCATTCCCACATAGTCAGAAAAATAGCGTCGAAGAGGAAAGTGCTGAACCGACTGTCCACCCACCGACATACCTGAATGACACCCTTTGCACCCCTTGGTCAAAAAGAGCGTCATCCCTCGTTTGGCTTTAGCACTCATAGCAGAGTTGTCACCCTCTAAAAATTCATCATACGCTCCATAGGTCAAAAGTGTTCGCTCATACGCTCCAATGGCTTTTCGAACATTTTCAAAACGTATAGCAGTACCAAAAACCTCTTGAAACTTGCTTACATAAGCAGGTACAGCTTTTAATCTCTCTACGACTTCTTGAGGTTTCATGTTCATCTCAAAAGGTGCTTGAATAGGTCCTCCTGCTTGTTCCTCTACATCTTTAGCACGAGCATTCCAAAACTCTGCCTTTGCCAAAGCAGAGTTAAGTACTGTAGGAGAGTTTAAGTGAAAAGGGTTTGCTCTACCATGAAAACCGATTGCTGTGGGTAAATTGTCATCTCCCCCTTTGTCCAAGAGGTGACATGTTGCACAGGATATATCTTTATCTTTTGACATCAACTTCTCATTAAACAGTTCCTTTCCCAAAGCTATCTTTTGAGCTGTCATAGGGTTTTGGGGATTATCTAGCACTTTTAAAAGTTCATCGTATGTTTTAGGAGTAGGTAACATATTGGTAGAAAGGGCTCTCTCTCGTAAAGTATCATCTGTCAAAACTTTTACCTTTTTAGAGGGCAAAATAGAAGGCAATAGAAATATAAAAGTAATAACTAAAAATGTAATGGTTATAGGGTGGAAAAGTTTTTTCATAATGAACTCCTCAAACTCAAGTTTATACTTATCATAGAATAAAGTTGGGATAAATACAAGAAGATTTTAGCAGAGGAGGAATTTTATTTTAGCAGAAGAGGTTTTTTTATGCTCAAAATTCATCATCATTTTACAAAGCTCAAATAGCTGTAACTTCCATAAATATTCTCAATATTTATGAAAAACATTAATTAGTAAATTAATTTAAATTCTTTATTATTAAATAATGTTATTCTGATATACTATTATGGTTATATAATGTTTAATTAAAATCAAAGGATTTTCACAATGAATAAAAAACAAAGCATTGGGCTCTGTTCCCTACTCTTGACATCTGCTATTGCAAATGCGAATGTAAGTGGTATAGTATATCATGACTTACCTTTAAATGTGGCTAATTTAAACACATTTGGTACAAAAGACAGCAACGAAAAAGGAGTAGCTGGTATTACAGTAAAAGCTTATTCTGATTCAGGTACTACTACAACTACAACCGACGCAAATGGTTCATGGTCTTTAGCCTCTACTGGTAAAGTAAAAGTAGAGTTTACAAATATTCCCTCTTATTTAAAAGAGAGTGCTGGTCAATCATCAGTACAGTTTATAGATGATGGTACAACTACAGTAAATTTGGCACTTTATAACCCTGCAGAATATGCAGACTCTACTACAAACAGCGTTGCTATGACACTTCAACCTAACTCAGCGGTTGAAGGTGTAGTTTCAATTAAAACACTTGATAAAGATGACATTCCTAGTGGGGAAAACGACTCTCTTCCAGCAACAGCTAATGATACGACTCTAACACAAACTGGTTCTATATGGGGTCTTGCTTATGATAGCTCGAATAAGACATTTTATGCTTCAGCTGTAGTTAGACGACATACTGCTATGGGAGATGAAGGTCCAGGTGCTATTTATCAAATAAAAGATGGAGTAGCTACTCTTTTTACAAAAGTTGAAAACGTAGGAACCATTCCATCAAATACAGAAAGAGCAATAACAGAAAAGCAAAATCACGACTCTCTTTTTAATGAAGTAGGACGTGTAGGACTAGGAGATATAGATATAAGTGCAGACGGTACAAAACTTTATACTATTAATTTAAATACAAATCAACTGGTCGAAATAGATATTGCAACAAAAGCACAAAAAACTTATGATATTGGAAATCCATTTGGTGATTGTACAGATGTAAAATCATGGGGTATCGGTCAAAACAGTGGTAAAGTTTATGTTGGTTCTGTTTGTACCACAGATACTACAAAGGGTGCATACATTTCAGAATTTAATGGCGCTTTATTTACCCCATTCCATCAAATACCACTTGACATGGATGGTGAAACATCACTTTATAGTGCTGTTTTTGGTCATACAAATGGTAACAAAAGATGGAGAACTTGGATTACAAATCCAACAGATTTATTTGATGGTTTTGGAACAAGAGTTAGTTTAGCAGCACCAATTCTTTCAGATATTGTTTTTGATGAAAACAGAGGAATGATTTTAGGCTTTACAGACCGTACAGCAATGCAAGCAGGGCTTCAAAATTTTAGTCCAGTTACTACAGATAATAAACCATACAAATATGATGCTGCTGGAGATATCTACAAAGTATGTAAAACAGATGCAGGATATGTTAATGAAGGTGAAAATGGATGTGATAGAGAAGCAGATGAATTTTTTAATGAAGATGAGTGGAGCAATAATATTGGAGAACATAAAGAGATAGCTTTAGGTGGATTAGCATATCTACCAGGTTCAAACAGTGTTTTAACCACTGCGTTTGACCCTGTGAATAGAGGTACCTATGACTCCTCTGGAATTATATGGATGAATACAGAAGAGGGAAAAAGAACAGCAGCACAAAGAATGGTTGGAGGACATGCAGACCCAAGCTATCATGGTAAAGCAGGAGGAATAGGTGATATTGAAATTTTAACAGCTGCTGCTCCAACAGAAATAGGAAACAGAGTTTGGTTTGATGAAAATAAAAACTGTGTTCAAGATGCTAATGAATCAGGTATTGGTGGAGTAGAAGTTAGTTTATATGCCTCTACAGATTGTACAGGTATAGCTGAAGGAACAACAACTACAGATGAAAAGGGTAGATATCTATTCCCTGTTGAGGCTGGTAAAGATTACAGTGTATGTATTAACAATATAGCTGGTCAATCTGTACTCAATGATAAAAAATTAACTTGTAATACAAAGGGTACATCTATCAATAACAGTGATGCTATAGTTGATGGTAGTGGTGCTAAAATAGCTGTTGCCCCATTAACAACGGGAGCGAATGATCACTCATTTGACTTTGGATTTGTTAATAAAGATGCTAACACTCCTACCCCTGTTGTAGTACCAGAACAAAACAATACTGTAAACCATGGAGATGGTTCTTGTGATTGTCATAGTTATACAGAAGACTCATCCCCTGCATTAAATGTATGGAGTACAATGCTACTTATAACGTTAACATCTTTTATGGCTTTTCTTTTCAGAAAAGAACTTGAACAACCAAGTAAATAGAAGATAAAAGGCTATGGATACTCTGTCCATAGCCACTAACTTAATCTCTATCTAAACTCTTGCTCAAAACTTCTAAACTTTTTATCCAACTCTTCAATCTTGTTTTGATTAACCAAACTATCTTTTTCTAACGAGTAAGGATGCCACTCTACTTTGTGGAAAAAACTTTGCCAATAGCAGTATGTTTCATAATCATAAGCACTCTCCCAAGCAATAAGATTAGACACTTCAAAAGTCTCCACGGTATAATCATACTCATTTTTTAAAATTTCAATAAGCTCTTTATCTTCTAATCTAGTTGATATTTTATTAAATATTTCTACATTACGACTGTAAACCGTACCAAATGGCTGACCATTAGAGGTAAAAACAATAATATCCGTAGCATCATTATTAATCAGTGACAAATACTTATCTTTATTATAGACAATACTCTTGTCATAAGAGCTAAAAAGAATAGAAGCGTTTTTATCTAAAAAACTTAATTTTTTATCACTACTTATGGTAGCATTAGGATACTCTTCTTTTAACAACTCTACTAAATTTTCATTTTTAAGATGTTTTTCTGAAAGCAAAAAAACATTTTGTTCACTACTTGGCATAGAGTTAAGTACTTGTGTAATCATCGGTTTTCCAGAAATCTCAAGAAAAGGTTTTGCTTGACTGTACTCTTTGTAGCCAACTTTTTCAAACTCTATGCTCTCATCAAGTAAAGAAATAACCGTTACACTATTGGCTTTAATAGATAAAGACTCTTTTGGCTTTTTGATTAAGTCAGCAAAATAATCAGACCAATAGTTATAATCTTCTACCTCTTCAGGAACTCCCCACTGTAACATATGCTGAATATTATAAATTGAGACTTTTAAATTATCTTTTACCAATAAGTTATAAACCAATGAGACATAATATTCATCATTATAGGTAATTTTTTTATCAATTAGCTCTTTAAAATACTTCTTTAAAATACTACCTTTTTTAAAATAGTATGTTCCATTAGAGACATACTTCTCCATAGCAGCATCAATAGGCTCTTTCTCTTTAATCTCATCCATCCACTGCTCTGTATCGGTAGAGAGTGCATAGTTTGTACCACTAAACATATGAGGATGAAATTTCTTATAGGAGACAACTGCACCATCGGCATCCCTGTCTCGTGTATGTTTTAAGAAATCTTCATAATCCCAATAGATTCCAAAATCACAATAGTTAATAATAATCTCTTCATCATCCTCTATCAAGTCCAATATCTGTAACACTGTATATACCGGTCCTTCTGTATGATTAGGAATCTCTATAATATTTGCATTGGGTTGAATTTTTAGCAACTCTTCTCTCATGTTTGTCTCTGCCAAGTGTTTAGCATTACAGATAAAAGTAAACTTTGTCTCAGTTGGGAAGATATCACAAGCATGACCTACAATAGTTTTACCATTAATCTTAATTAGTGGTTTTGGTTCTTTGTATCCTGCTCGAACAAATCTATTTCCTACTCCAGCCATAGGTATAATAATATGCATTTTTTTTCCTTTTTTATAAATTAAATTTTTATCTCATCAAATGAATAAACCTCTGTTACAATATTAGTATTATATAGTTTATTTTCCTTTTTTAAATTAATCCAAATTGCATCTATTCCTAAATTAGAAGCACCGACTATATCTTTGTTAAAGCTATCCCCTATCATACAAACTTCATCTGGAATCAAGTTCATTTTTTTTAATGCAACCATAAACATATAAGGGTGCGGTTTTTCTCTACCTGCCTCTTCGCTTGTTACCATAAGAAAACTATATTGGTCTAATTTTAACTGTTTAATTTTTCTATGTTGTATATGTGCTGTTAAATCTGTAAGCAAACAAAGTCTATTTTTATATTTTTCTAAAAACTCATAAATTCCATCAAAAGGTTTCATGGAAACCAAAAAGGTATCCCAATATAAGTTATAAACAGTTAAACTATATCTTAAAGGATTAAGCTCTAATAGCTCTAGCATCTTTTGAAAATAGAGTAGTCTGTTATGGGATGCAGCTGTATCTCCCAATTCAATTTGAACCAAACTTCTTGCTTTAGAATAGCATATAGATATCTCTTCTTCTGATAGAGAAAACTTTTCTTTTAGAAACGTTATAACTCTATTTAAAGCTATTTTATGGCTATTGTCATAATCGTATAATGTATTGTCAATATCTAGTAATATGCCTTTATACTTCATCCCTTATCTATCCTCTTTTAATTTCTCACTGATAAGTAAGACCAGCATAAATTGAACAAAACCGTCATAACCATGTTTCCATCTTGCATTTTTATCAATAATTTGGTCAACATTTAAAATAAAATTTTTAGACAACTGTGTATAATTATTTGTTGGTGCTTCTCTTAACTCTATATATTGTGTTAATAAATCTTCATTGTAATCCCAAGTATAATTGGCTTTTAAGTTTTCTAAAATATGCTCAATATTAATACTTGCATCAAAAGTAATTTTTACTCCATGTGCTACTTTTTCTGGTTCACCTAAGCTAAAATCATGTAATGGAAAGTAATGAATAACAACATCTGCAAACTTCTTTTGAGGGTAAATATACTTAGTAGTATCTTCAACTCTTGTTGCAATTTGTTCTAAAATCTTCTCTTTACTATAGCCTCTTTTTTTTGTATCACGTAAAATTTTCCAATGCCGTCTAAGTCTCTCATCTGTATCCATATAAACTTTTATATCTATAATTTTACGGAGTTTAGGAAGGTAAAATGGATGCAGTCCAGAAATAACAATAATCTCTTTTGGTAACAGTTTTGAAGGGGTCGTAAACTTACCAGTATCATGGTCATATTCACTTCTATAAATGGCTCTATTTTGCTTTAATTCATTTATTCCCTC
The DNA here is from genome assembly GCA_027068975.1 of Campylobacteraceae bacterium. Classification (GTDB taxonomy): domain Bacteria; phylum Campylobacterota; class Campylobacteria; order Campylobacterales; family Sulfurovaceae; genus UBA1140. The sequence continues at coordinate 50,900 of JALXFN010000049.1, forward strand.
AGCCTGTTTATGAATATAGTTTGCCTTTGGGTCTAAATGCGTAAATTTATCCCAATTTTTATCTCCTCTTTCCCATTTATGCTCTCCATCACCCTCTATTTCCAATAGTTTATCTCTAAAAATCAAAGTCAAGTTTGTAAGAAGCAAACTCTTTCCAACACCACTGTCTCCACCAATTCCTATTGCCAAATTTCTTTTTTGTCGATATATAGAGTTCATTCCAATACTATAACCATATGCAGATACTGTAATAAGGGTCATTACTTCAAGAAATGTATAGAAAATATTTTTTAAATTTTCATTATCAACTTTAAAACCAATAGGCATATCTAAAAATTGTATAACTAAATCTTTTTCTTGATAAAGAAAGATAAAAAAAATCAAATAAAAAATAGTAAACAGAGAGTAAAAAGCAAGAGATTTTTCTTGATTTTCATGTTTTATAAGATAGATGGACAAATAAGGAACCATAAATACATACAGTTCAGGACGAGGAAAGATAAATAGTATACTAACGGTAAACAATAGACCAAAATACAAATAAAGTAACTGGTCATTTACCTGTTTTTGATTAAAAAAGTAATAATAGACCAACAATATAGAAGACAAAGAAGCCAATACTTTTAGCTCTCCTATAGCAAAAGATGCTCCATTAAATGATTCTTTTAACAATAAAGTAACCATAGTAACAAACTCACCATTTAATAGATAAGGTATATTAAGTACAATAAATATAGATAGAGCAATAAATATATATCTAACTGATTCTTTCAGATTTTCTTTGGTATAAATAAAATAAAAAATAATAGGTAACACAATTATCATATATATCTCTGAAGCCATTGCTAGTCCCATAAATAGAGCTGAATAGTACTGTTCTTTTTTTACGGTTAACATATAGGCAGTTAACAGTAATAATGATGTAGAGATAATAGTAAGATGAGTATTTATATATGTTATATAAATTATTATGGGGTTAAGAAAATAATAAATATATATTCTTTTTCTATAATCCACAAATAATTTAAGTAAAATATAGAGGATTATAAAATCAGCAAAAAGCAATGGTAATTTAAAAAATAGATTAATTAAAACTATAGAATTAATATTTAAAAAGTTTACCATAGAGGCTAAAAAGGAATATATATATATCAATAATGAATGAAATGGATATATTAAAAATTCATTATTAAAATAAGACTCTCCCCTATTGGTAGCTTCTAAAAAAGTCATAAACATATTATTTGTATAACTTGAGCTAAAGAGAGCAAGTAAAGCTATTTTCATTAACAACATAATACCAATTTTCATACTAAATACTTTTAACATATTACTATACTATTCCTTCTATAGATTCTTATTTATTTTTTAGTTGTTTAAGTTATAAAATTTATTTTCTTGCTTTCTTTTTTTATTCTCTATTATACTTTCCTTTTTATTCTCTACAATTGTATAGTGAAGCATTAGAGTTATCCAAAAAAGTGGATTTGAAAAATATATTTCAGAGGTTAATAAAAGTAATATAAGTAATACTATAGAAATGCCCATATAATCACCGTTCTTCCAATGATATCTACTATACATTGAAAATGACTTATACATAAAAAAAAGCATTGTTATAAAAAAGGGTAAACCAAATCGTACAATTACATCGGTACTACCAACTGTTCTAATATCAACTACTTTTCCTGTACTATATATCGTTGTAAATCTAGTAAGTTCATTGGGACCACGACCTATCAGCTCATGACCTTGAAAATCACGCCAGTCTTTAAGAATACTAGCGAATCTACCTGAATCAGCCTCTTCTAAATTTGGTAATTTTGCTAATTCACGAGCTTCTTCAAACTGTTTTTCAATTTTTTTACCTAAAAAGTCTAAATTTGTATAAGCGATATATCCTATAGATATTAAGGAAAAGAACAATATGATTTTTAGTAAAATATTTTTTACTTCTCGATTAAATATAAAAGCCAAAAACAAAAGAAGTACAATATAAGCTGTTGATGATTGTGTTGTTAATATAGCTATAATTAAAACAATATTTGTTCTATTGTACAATTCTGCTTTTTTCAAATAACTAATTATTAATGATAGTAGTAAAAAACCTCCAAATGCTCCCATTTCCCAAAATGCTCCTGAATTTCTCATCTCATATCCAGGTACGATAGTATATAAGCCCATAATACTGTATCTCGATTGCATATAGTCTCCTTCTTGTACATACAAAAGAAGCTTCTCAATTAAAATATCACTAAAGCCAGGTATCAATACAATTGGTATATAAAAAATAAAACTTATTAAAGTAAGATAATACATAACTTTAACAAATTTATCAGGAAAATCCACAACACTTTTTAGAATAAAATAAGCTATTAAAATCCTAACAAAAACCCCTGCAAAAGTCAGAACTGGAAAAAAGTTGAATTTAAATGTTTGTAAAATCAGTATAACCATTAGTCCTACAAGAAAATAAACAAAACTAACATCAAATTTACTTTTTCTATAAAAAAACAATCCTGTTGCCAATATAAAAACTATAAACAGGCTTATTTTATTTTGAAAAACAATATTCCCTGATATAAAAATAAGTGCTAGAACCATGAAGTAGTCTATGATTGTATTGATACGCATTATAACTCTCTCCTTTAATTTTAACTCAATATGACTATTGTGTTTTATACAATTGCTTTTGCTTAATATAGTAAACCCTAAAACCAACACTAGCTAAAGTATACACTACCAATGAAAATGATACGATATAAATATCCTTTGTTACATACGCTACTAATGTTATAAATAAAACATAGATTATTGATGCATATATTAAACTGATATTAGCCTCTTTTATATACCCAAATGCAGCCAATAAAGGATATCCTAGTAAAGCATTAATAACACCAAATAGAGTACCTGAAAACATTATTAAAAATATGTACCCCATTATCTCATTATTCATATTAAAAACTAATAATAAAATTTCTTTATAAAAATATATTATAGGAATTAACAAAGCAATTGATGCTAAAACAACAAATAAAAAAGTTTTTTTGAAAAAAGTGATATTTTTTGTTCTACTCATATAAGGGTAAATGGTCTGTGCAACAATACCTCCTAAACTCATAAATGCATAGTAAAGTTTTTCAATCATAGAGTAATATCCTACAATAACATTTCCGAAAGACATACCAATAATAGTAATAGCATAAAATCTACTACCATCATTGGCTACACGAGATAAAAAGAAAGCATAACTCTCTTTTAAATGCAAAATAAAATCTTCTCTATTGGGCATAACTATCTTAATTTTATATAAACGAAATACCAACCATAGAGAATACAACCCTCCAATAACAGTACCAAGCGTATTTAAGAGAGGTACATATATATAATCATCACTCTCTTTTACAAGAACAAAAATCAAGATAGTAAATAAAACCCTAGAGACAAAATTAATATAGGTTATATATTTCATTCTCTCCATCCCCTGAAAAAACCATGTGGGAAAAAGTAAATTACCAAATACAAAACCAAATGTTACATAATAGAGCGTGATATGTTCACTTAATTTATCTACAAAAATCAGTAATAAAGTGAGAACGATATAAGAAAAGATAAATAATAAGATTTTAATTAACATAACTGTTGAAAATATTTTTGATACTTTTTCTAAATTATCTCTATTTATAGAAATCTCTCTTGTTGCAGAGAGTTCAAATCCAAAACTTACCAAAATATTAAAATACATTATAATAGAGAGAGAAAAATTTACCAGTCCAAAGTTTTCAGCACCAAGTATCCGTACTAAATACGGTAGGGTAAATAGAGGTAAAAACATATTTAACGCTTGCAACACGGAGAGTGAAAAGAAATTTGATATTAAGGCTTTTTTATCCTCCAATGCTGCCATCTATTCTCTTACCTTTGCCCGATGTACCATGCATACATCTTCTTTATACCCTCTTCAAGCTCAACCTTATGCTTCCAACCCAAAGCATGAAGCTTAGATGGGTCTGTCAACTTAATCATAGTACCATCTGGTTTTTCAGTATTGAAATAGAATTCACCTTTAAATCCAATAATATCTTGAATAATATATGCCAACTCTTTAATAGAAATATCAATACCTGTACCAATATTGATATGCGTATTTCGTATCTCTTTATCATCTGGACTATAAGTATCTTTAAAGTCTCTATTTTCAAGTAAATAGACACAAGCATCTGCCATATCTTCACTGTATAAAAACTCTCTTCTGGGATTACCTGTTCCCCAAATTTCAACTTTTTTAGCATCTACACCAAAACCAGTTAAATACTCTTTGGCTTCTTCTATAGTGTTTAGACCCAAATCAGCAATAACTTCCTTATCTTTACCCTCATTAAGCAGTTTTGCTAAATGAATTTTACGAATAAGTGCAGGTAAAACATGAGATTTTTCTAAATCGAAGTTGTCATTAGGTCCATAAAGATTCGTAGGCATTACAGAAATAAAGTTGGTTCCATACTGAAGATTATAAGATTCACACATTTTAATACCTGCTATTTTAGCTATGGCATAAGGCTCATTTGTATACTCCAATGGAGAAGTTAAAAGAGAATCCTCAGGCATAGGTTGTGGTGCATTTTTAGGATAGATACAAGTAGAACCAAGAAAAAGTAATTTTTCAACACCAGACTTATAAGCCTGATGAATTACATTGTTCTGAATTTGAAGGTTCTCATAAATAAAATCTGCTCGATAGACATTATTTGCAACAATACCACCTACCTTAGCAGCAGCCAAAATGACATATTCTGGTTTTTCTATTTGAAAAAATTCTTCTACAGCATTTGCATCTAAAAGGTTTAATTCTCTATGCGTTCTATAAACAAGATTGGTATAACCTTTTGCTTCTAAGTTTTTAACTATAGCAGAACCAACTAAACCTCTGTGTCCTGCTATATATATTTTACTCCTCTTGTCCATCATATAATCCTATTCAAAATAATTCATAATATCATAACCACCATCTTTTAGATATTGGTCTTTTGTCATAAGCTTCAAATCACTCTCCATCATATCGTTTACCAATGATTCAAGTTTATACTCACGCTTCCAACCAAGTTTAGTTTCAGCTTTTGTAGGGTCACCAAGAAGCAGGTCAACCTCTGTTGGTCTAAAGTATTTAGGGTCAACAGCAACAACTTCTCTTCCAATTTCTAGTTGATAATCAGGATTAGAACAAGATACTACATAGGCTTTCTCATCAACACCTTCCCCTTTAAATTCTAACTCAATACCAGCATAAGCAAATGACATTCTGACAAAATCTCTTACTGTAGTAGTTTGACCTGTAGCAATAACCCAATCTTCTGGCTCATCAGCTTGAAGAATTAACCACATCATTTTGACATAATCTTTTGCGTGTCCCCAGTCTCTTTTTGCATCTAAGTTTCCAAGGTAAAGTTTATCTTGAAGTCCAAGTGCAATTTTACTTGCAGCTCTTGTGATTTTTCTCGTTACAAAAGTCTCCCCTCTCACTGGTGATTCATGGTTAAACAAAATACCATTACAAGCGAACATGTCATAAGCTTCTCGGTAGTTTACGGTAATCCAATAAGCATACATTTTAGCTACAGCATAAGGACTTCTTGGATAAAAAGGTGTTGTCTCACTCTGTGGTGTCTCTTGCACTTTTCCGTATAGTTCAGAGGTACTTGCTTGATAGATTCTAGTTTTTTTTGTAAGACCAAGTAGTTTAACAGCCTCTAAAATTCTTAGTGTTCCTGTACCATCAGCATTTGCTACATACTCTGGAGTCTCAAAAGAGACAGCAACATGACTCATAGCAGCTAAGTTATAAATCTCATCTGGTTGAGTCTCTTGAATAATTCGAGTAAGGTTCATTGAGTCTGTCATCTCACCATAGTGTAAGATAAGGTTTCTATTTTCTACATGTGGGTCTTGGTATAAGTGGTCAATTCTATCAGTATTAAAAAGAGACGATCTTCTTTTTAAACCATGTACTATATAGCCTTTTTTAAGTAAAAATTCTGCTAAATAAGATCCATCTTGTCCTGTAATTCCTGTAATTAATGCTACTTTTTGTTTTGCCATTGTTTTCTCCATATTATTTTTGTTTTTATTGTTTTTTATACTATTAATTTATCTTTGAAAATCATCTTCGATTCTAACGATATCATCTTCACCTGTATACTCTCCCACTTGTGCTTCAATAAGTACAACTGGTATTTTACCTTCATTTTCTAATCTATGTATTTCCCCCATTTTAATATATGTTGACTCATTTGGTCGTATAAGTTTCTTCTCTTCACCAACTGTTACAGTTGCTGTACCACTTACTACTATCCAATGCTCATTTCGATGAAAATGTTTTTGCAAAGATAGTCTTTTACCCTGATTAACAATTATTCTTTTAATCTTATATTGGTTAGTAGAGAGTAAAACCTCATATGTTCCCCATGGTCTATGTGCTAAAGTATGTACTTTCGTTAAATCAGAATTCTTCTTTTTTAACGCTGCTACAACATTTTTAACCTTTTGCGTAGACTCTTTTTTTGAAATCAATAAAGCATCATCTGTATCGATAATAACCAAATCTTCTATATCTATAGTCGCTACTTGTTTGTTAGAAACAATAAGATTATTTGAAGAATCAATAGCTATTGCTTTAGAATCTAAAGGTGTCATCTCTTCAATCTCATTAGATAGAGCATTAAAATCACCTAAATCACTCCACATTATATCTGATGGAATCACTTTTACCCTCTCTGATTTTTCCATTACAGCATAATCAATACTATCTTCTGGAATATTTAGCATATCATCTGTTTTAATTTTAAACTGCTTATCTGAAATATTTAACTTTTTAGAAAATGCTACTTCTGATGTTTTATATATTTCTGGTGAGTATTTTTTTAGCTCCTCTAAGAAAACACCTGCTTTAAACATAAACATTCCACTATTCCAATAGTAATTCCCTTGTTCAATATAAGATTTTGCTGTCTCTAAATCAGGTTTCTCTTTAAAACTTTTAACATCTAAACCCTCTGCTTCAATATATCCAAATCCTATCTCAGGGTAAGAGGGAGTAATTCCAAAAGTAACTAAGTTATTATTTTTTACTTCTACCTTAGCTTGTAAAATTACTTTTTTATATGCTTCTTCATCTTTAATTAAATGGTCAGAAGGTGTTATTAACACAATTTCTTCTGCATCTAATGCCATACAAGCTAAAGCAATAGCTGGAGCTGTATTTCTTCCTACTGGCTCCAATAAATATAAAGAGCTATTATCTTTCTTTAAAACCTCTTCTTCTTGCTCTAGTGCTAAAAAATACTGTTCACTATTTGAAACAATAAAATTTGAATCACAAAGAAGAGAGTTTCGCTCTAAAGTTAGCTGAAACAACGATTTATCATTAAATAACTTTATAAATTGTTTTGGATATAAAGTCCTACTTAAGGGCCAAAGTCTCGTTCCTGAACCACCACATAAAATAATATTTATCATCTTAATCTCACCTATTTACTTTAAATTATTTTTAAATTTTTTTTAACGATTCAATAGTAAAAAATTTTGATTTATTATATCTCCTATATTCTTAAATCATGTTAAATATTAATAAAAAAAATTAATATTTAAAAATTATTTTTTTAATAAAAATTTTATACTCACCATAGATATAATAACCTCTAAAAGACTTGCTAAAATAACAGAATAATAGTCAGAATCACTTATCATCTCTTTTTCTACACCAATGGTTGCAACAGCAATCATAAGTGTCAAAGGCATAGAGAGAGCAAATCCACTTAAAAGAGCATCTCTTTTTCCAATAAGAGAAACCAGCATATATGCAGCTATAACTCGAATTATAAACATTGATCCCAATAAAATTGCTGTAGTTATTAGAACTTGAGGTATAAAAATATTCTCTAAACCAAATGAGGCTCCAACATGAACAAAAAAGATAGGTACTAAAAATCCAAATCCGAAACTTGACATTTTCTCTTCAAGTTCATGCTTATGATGAAAGAAAGTAGAGATAAAAAGCCCTGCAATAAATGCACCAAAAGCCAACTCTAAATGTAACTGCTTCATGATAGCAATCATAATAAAAAAAACCCCCATCGCTAATCGTATATCCTGATACTTTCCATCATCATTTGGCATTAATATATTTTTAAACTCAGGATACCACCAAAAAAGTAATTTAAAGAAAAGATAGAGTGCTATAATCACCACCATAAAACCAAAGAGCTGAACGATTTTATAAAAAAGTTCTTCTCCAAAGCCAACCAAACTTGATGCTTCAAAGATAGTCAAAGCTAGAATACTAATAACCTCCCCTATACTTCCTACTAAAAAAGATATCTTTATCCATCTCTCTTCTTTACCATACTCTTTAGATAGAGTAGCTAAGATTCCTATAGATATAAGAGGTAAAACTACAATTAATATCATGTGTAAATGAAAAATCAAACCAAAAAGTAGTGCCAAACACCAAAGAATTAATACAAAATATAGAGATTGCCTAATATAAACTTTAGGCATTTTCATAATACTTTTTAAGTTAACTTCTAACCCTGCTAAAAACATCAAGTATAAAAATCCAATATGGGCAACCAGTTCAAAGTTACTCTCTTTTGCTTCTAGTACTCCTAAAAAAGCTAAAAAAGAACCTATTATAATCTCTATGGGGGCAGTAGGTAGACGAAACAGGCGTGATAAATGAGGAGAGAGTACCAAAACTAATGATAGTGTTAAGATAGAAACAACTATAGAGTTACTCATGACAAGATGTTGCCACTCCATATCCTAATGATTCTAACATTTTTCTATCTTTTAAGGGTGCATCACCAACTGTAGTTAAATAGTTACCAATAACCATAGAGTTTGCTCCTGCTTCAAACATAAGCTCTTCATAACCATCAAAAAGAAGCTCACGTCCAGCTGCAACCATTAATAGTTTATCTTCACCTAAAAGAGTTCTTGCTTTTTTTACTATCTCTAAAGCTTCATCACGTGAAATATTTCTACTCTTTATAGGTAGTGCTTCATTTGGGTGATAAAAGTTTAATGGAGTTGACTCAGGGTCGAGAGAGACAATAGCATTTAAAAGTGAGTCCCTGTCCTCAACAGACTCACCCATACCAAAAATACCACCTGTACAGAGTTGTAAGCCTACCTCTTTTGCATTTTGACAGGTTTCATAACGCTCAGACCATGTATGTGTGGTACAGATGGTTTTATAATAGTTCTCAGAAGTTTCAAGATTATGGTTATAACTATCTATTCCGTGCTCTTTTAGGTACTTTAACTGTTCTGTATTTGCCGTACCATTACAAGCAATGAGATTAATATTATCAACCTCTGCTTTAATTGCCACTGCAGCTCTGGCTACAAAGTCAACTTTTTTATCATCTAAACCTTTACCTGCTGTCACCAAACAGTAACCCAAAGCACCATGAGACTTTGCTCTCTTCGCTTCTTCAACAATGGTCTCAATAGATTTATAGTTATAACGTTCTATATCAGCATGATAACGTACACTCTGTGTACAAAACTTACAATCTTCTAGGCAAGTACCAGACAAAATGTTATTGATGGCACATAAAAATATCTCTTTTTTCATAAAAGTATTATAATAGAGTTTGCTGAATAGTGGTTTGCCTTTTAGAAATAGAGACACTATTCACTCTTTCTGTAGATTATTCTACATTATGACTCTCTATAATTTCATGAAATAGCCCACTTAAGTAACGACTTCCTGTTAAGGTTAAATGCCCATTGTCAAAATAGAGTGGCAGACCCTCTTCATTGATATAAGCACACTCATTTTTACAAAACAGAGGAGCAGTCTCATAGATTTTAAAATTTTTAGATTTTATTTTTGACAAAAAAGCAAAATTTTCTCTATTTTTTGACATATACTCCTTTTTTGTTTGCATAGGTAATGCTACATCATCATGTTTATGCTCCCACAATGCCTTAGGAATATTTATTTTATCCCAATAAGGAACAGGCATAATAAAGTCTACATTTATATGGTGTTTATCTGCTAAAATAGTTAAAGTTTCGATATTTTTTAATACTCTAGGAAGTTTAGCAAATGAGTAATGCAAGACAATCGTATCTATCTTATACTCCAAGGCATCATCAATAATCTCTTTAGGTCCAATTTGCCCTTTAAACATTGGTTCATTAGGGACAATAAAAAAAACTTCACTGTTTAACTTCTCTGCCTCTTTTGCAAATGTCTGCTTAATACTATCAGCATGACTGTTACCAATAAGCATAATTTTCTGTTTTACCATATCAGCAGATAAATCGGTTAATTTACAATAGTGACTGTTTGGTTCCAAAATACGTTTCAGTTTACCACAACGATAAACATCTCTATCTTTAAATGCATTAGCAATCATTAGCTCTTTTTTAGAATATAAACTTTTTTGAATGCTTAGACCTCCAAATGCCATAGAGATAATGAGTAGAGGAGCAACCCATAAAAAAGCTAAAAGATGTTTTATCTTTTTAGAACCCACTTCTACGAGATGATACATCGCTACTGATGCCAAAATAATCAATATAAAAAGTATGCCCCTGTCAACCATACTCTCTGGTTTTAGTTTTGTACCAGAAAAAGGTGTGTAGAGATAGAGAACAATAATAGGAAAATGTACCAAATAGATAGAGTAGGAGTATTGACCAAGCTTTTCAAGGATTGTACCTACTTTTGAGAACTCTAAACTTTTCAAAAGTCCAAAAGCAAGTACCAGCCCTGTTGCCAAAGCAATAATGAGTGCATAGAGACCAGGGTGTCCTTTCAGATAATTCATTGCCTCCCCATCTACATGAAGAAGAGGAATAGAGAAGATAATAACAAATCCAATGGTACCTAAATATCTGTATCTATCTTGACGAACATTACCCGAATCTGTAAAATAATAAGCAATTCCATAACCAATCAAAAACTCCCAAATTCTCAAAGGCATCATGAAAAATGAAGTTTTTGGAGAGATACCTAAAAGAGTAAAACAGAGTAGCAGAGAGCTTAGTAAAATAATCATAAAAAGATAGCGATTTAATTGAAAGAAGAAAAAGAGTATCGGTATAATCAGATAAAATTGAATCTCAACACCCAATGACCACAAATGCAAAAGAGGGTTAAATTCAGCCTTACTAAAATAGGAATTTTGTAACCAAAACCCTATATTTGAGCTAAAACTACTGGCATAGATACTTTGTGAAAAAACTTGAGCATACTCATTTGGAGTTACTATAAAAATGGCTGAACAGACAGTTAAAAAGGTTACCACAAAATAAGCAGGAAGTAGACGTTTTGCTCTACGTGCAAAAAATGCTTTTTTATTGTCATGAGTATAGAGTATTGCCATAAGGAATCCACTAATAACAAAAAATACATCCACCCCTAAAAAACCACTTTGAAAGAGTGTAAACCCCAAGTGAAACAGAACCACAAGCATAACAGATATGCCTCTTAATATTTGTATATCTTTTCTATAATGCATACTTTTTCCTAATAATTTTCAAGCGATTATTATACTAAAATAAACAAAATTTAACAAATAAAAATAGGATTTAAATATCTATTTCTCGTTCTTGCCAACTCTCTTTTGAAAGTTCTCTAAAATAATGCTTTACTTTATACTTATCATCAACTATCTCAATAACAGCACACTCTGTCAAAGGCTTCTCTCTAGCACACACTTCACCAGGGTTTAAATAGAGTGTATCTCCTGTTTTTGAACAGGCAAACATATGGGTATGTCCTGAAATAACAATGTCAGTATCAGCAGATAGATAGTAAGGTAGATGCATCATCTTAATTTTATGCTCTTTTATTTTAAAGTAGTAAGGCTCTTGATAAATATTATACTTTTGTTGAAGAGAGATTAAATTGGCATCATTGTTACCAAAGAGACAAACATAAGGAACAGGAGCATCTTCTAACATTTGAAGATGCTCTTCAATCATAATATCCCCTGCATGAAGAAGATAATCCACACCAAGACTAAGAAGATGTTCTATTGCCTCTTGATGTAAAGCAGTTTGGGCATGACTATCAGAGAGTACACCCAGCTTCATACTATTCTGCCTCTGCTTTACTTGTCTCTTTCTCTGCTTCAGTTGCTAAACCTTTTAATTTATCAGCAGGTACAGGCTCTTTAAATTTACATTTTTTCTCTATACATTCATAAACTTCTCCAGTTTTTAGCACTTTATGTACTATCATGCTTTCACACTCTGGACACTTACGCTCTTGTGGTTCCCCATTTGAGATAAAACGACATTTAGGATAGTTAGAACAACCATAAAACTTACCACGTTTTCCCTCTTTTTCATGCAGTTTAGAACCACACTTAGGACAAGGGATAGCCAACTCTCTTGGTGGAACCAAAGGCTGTGCATTTTTACATTTTGGATAAGCAGAACAAGCATAAAACTTACCACGACGGCTATCTTTAATCACCATCATCTCACCACACTTTTCACATGGTCTGTCTGTCTTTTCAGGCTCAGGTGGTGCATTCCCTTCTAAGTCTGTAGTATATTTACACTTCGGAAAGTTTCCACATGCTATAAATTCACCATAACGCCCTTTTCTTCTAAGAAGCTCATGCCCACACTTTGGACACATCTCTCCTGTAGGAATCGCCATCTTTTTACTTTTAATCTTCTCTTTACCCTCAACAATTTTTTTCATAAATGGTTCATAAAAATCAGCTAAAACTTTTTGCCAATCCAACTTACCTTCATCTACCTCATCAAGTTTAGCTTCCATATTTGAGGTAAATGCAGAGTCAACAATCTCTGCAAAATGCTCTTCAAGCATCTCTATGACAGTAAAAGCCACTTCCGTAGGGTGAATTCTCTTTTTCTCAATCTCAATATATTTTCTAGTTTGCAAAATAGTAACTGTAGGAGCATAGGTACTTGGTCGCCCTATTCCCAATGACTCAAGCTTTTTAATAAGACTTGCTTCATTATAACGTGCAGGTGGCTCAGTAAAGTGTTGCTCTGGCTTAATAT
>JALXFN010000050.1 GCA_027068975.1 Campylobacteraceae bacterium
TTTTGCAAAGGTGACGACTATCGTGAGCCATTAAAATTTGCTACACAAGAGATAGAAAAACACCAAATCACCACATGGATAACCGATACAACTAACGGCTTTGAGAGTGAAGAGGCAGATACTAAATGGCTTTTAGAGGAGTTTGTGCCAAGTATGATAAGTAGTAGCATTGAAAAAGTTCTGTTTATCATAGCCAATGATAGCCCTTTGATGGATGAGATAAAAACTCAAAAGGTGGCTTTGAGTTCGTTTTTTGAGGTGGAGTTGGTGGAGAGTATAGATAAAGTAATAAATGATAAAATATAACTATATAAAATTGGAGAATACGTAAAATGAGTAGCTATAAACCACCCTATACAATAACCAATAAGATTTTAAAAACTGTTAGCAATATTGTAGAACTTATTAGTGAATTAAACCATGTTAAAAAGGAGTTAGCTACACCAAAACTTCGTAAAAAAAATAGAATAAAATCCATTACAGGTACGTTACAGATAGAGGGTAACAGTTTTACAGAAGAGAAAGTTACCAATGTAATCAATGGTAAAACGGTACTTGGAACGGTAAGAGAGATAGAAGAGGTAAAAGGTGCTATTGAAGCTTATGATTATTTGGAAAAGTACGACTACAAAAAAGAGAAAGATTTACTTCTAGCTCATAAATTTCTAATGCAAAATATCTTAAACAATGCAGGAAGCTATAGGCACAGTAATGTAGGAGTTGGTGGAAAAGATGGCGTAACTCATGTTGCCCCACCACCAAACATGGTACCACAACTCATGGGAGATTTATTTGAGTGGCTAAAAGATACAGATGACCATCTTCTTGTTGCAAGTTGTGTGTTTCATTATGAGTTTGAGTTTATACACCCCTTTAGTGATGGCAATGGTAGAGTTGGAAGACTTTGGCAGAGTGTGATTTTAAACCAATACAAAAGTATATTTGGTGCGATACCTATTGAGAGTGTGGTTAGAGAGAATCAAGAAGCGTACTATAAGGCTTTAGAAGATGCAGGAAGCATTGGTGAGAGTACCCCTTTTGTTGAGTTTATGCTTGAAATTATTTTAAAAACACTTACAAAGGTTAAAAAAGAGAATGTCCCTAAAAATGTCCCTAAAAATGTCCCATTAAAACGGTTAGATAAAATAGTAAACATGATGAAAAAAGATAAAAGTATAACAGCGTTAGAACTCGCAGATAAGTTAGGGGTGACAGACAAGACCATTAAAAGAGATATTGCTAAACTTAAAGATGAAAAGAGAGTTGTTAGGGTTGGTAGTTTGAAAAGTGGGCATTGGGAGGTGATAGATGAGATTTAACAAAAAGTTATGTTTAAACTACTATCTGTTTTTTGCGATGAAATTTATGGAGAGGTTGAATGCAGTTTAGAGAAGCAACTTTAGATGATACCAAAGAGATAGTAGAACTTATCAATATTGCATATAGAGGAGAAGATGGTTGGAGTACTGAAAACTCTTTAGTATCAGGAGATAGGACTACTGAAAATGAAGTAATAAGGTATCTTTATAATCCCAAAAGTCACCTATTCGTTTTGGCTGATAGTTTAGTAAAAGCAGTTATTTGTGTAGAGGAGCAAGAAGAGGTAGCATATATAGGATTCTTTGCAGTACATCCTAGCTTACAAGGTCAAGGAGTAGGTAAAGTTCTTTTGAAAAAAGCAGAAGAGTTTTCTGTAAACACTTTAGGTATAAATTATTTTGTAATGAGTGTCCTGTTAGATAGAATTGAGTTGATTGATTTCTATGTTAGGCAAGGGTATGTTCGTACTAATAAATTAGAAGATTATCCTGAAGATTTAAATGTTGGGACTCCTAAGCGTAAGTTAAAGGTCATTAGTTTGGTGAAAAAAGTATGAGCTATTATACCTTCCTATGGCTACACATCATTTCTGCTTTTTTATTGCTGTTTCCCTCAATCTTTGTACCCCAATTATTTCATCTTTATAAGAGTAAAAAAGGACAACAACTTTTACAGAGGATACATACAATCATAGCCATAGGAGGGTGGACACTTTTACTCTCTGGTTTGGTCATGCTCTATCTACAAAATGGAGCGATGCTTTCATTTTTGTGGATGCAGTTTTCATTGACTTTGTTTGTACTCATTCAAGCCATTGACCATTTTTGGGTAGACAAACAAGAAGAAATGTTAGAATGTGGAGAAGCAATAGATACAAGCAGACTAAAAATATGGACAAATATTAAGCTATTAGGTTATGGATTAATAGCTTTATTGATGGTGGTGCAACCATGTTAAAGATTTCATTCATCCTCTTCTTCATCGTCACCATCATCTTCTCCACCATCTACACCCCACAAGCCATATTGCCTGAGCTTCAAAACTATTTCCCAATAAGCATTGCACAGACCAATCTGTTACTTTTTGGAATGCTCTTTGTTTTGATGGTAGCTACTCCTCTCTATACTCCACTACTTCAACGCTTTGAGAAGAAGAGAATCATACTTTTTTCTATAGGACTACTTACACTTTCAGTGCTTATCTCTGCTTTGGCTTCAAACTTCTATTGGTTGCTTTTTTCTCGTCTGTTGCAGGGGCTATTTATCCCTGGTATTACGGTGACAATGCTCTCCTATGTACAAGAGATTTACCCCAAAAAGCATAGAGGTTTAGGCATGGGTATCTATATGGCAGGTACAGGATTTGGTGCAGTACTTGGGCGACTGTTGGCAGGGTGGATGACGCAGTGGTATGGTTGGCGTGAGGCGTTTGGGCTTTTTGTTCTGTTGTTAGTGGTAGCATGGGTGGTGATGTATATGGGATTGCCCTCTAGTAAAGCTACTCCTAATGGTAGAACGATAGATACAAAAATGATTGTAGGTTATTTAAAAAGCTATAAAATTCTCTCTGTGTTGCTTGTACCTATGGTGGTATTTTTCTCATTTATGGCTGTGAGTAGCTTCGTGACCTATCGTTTAGCAGTTGCCCCTTTCTCTTTGGATGCGTCTGCTTTGGGCAATACCTTTTTGGTGCTTTTAGTTGCAGTGGTTGTAAGCCCTTTAGCAGGAAAATACTCCGATACACTAGGTAGAGTAAAAGTGCTGTTTTTAGGCATAGTGGTTTTACTTGTAGGCATTATTCTTAGCACCATGAGTAGCTATGTTTTGATACTTATAGGCTTGGGGCTAGTAACCATAGGCATGTTCAGCGTACAGGCTGTAGCTCCTGCGTATTTGGGAGATTTAGTACCTCAAGACAAGGCAACTGTAGCAGTGTTGTATCAGACATTTTTTTACTTTGGTGGAGCGATGGGTACGCTGTTACCTGCTGTGGCTTGGGGTTATGGTGGGTATGATGGGGTGGCATTGCTCTGTTTTGGGTTGCTACTTGTGGGTGTGATGCCTTTTGGGGTTTATAATTTTTTAAAGGATAATAAAAATGACAGATAGTTATAGTGAAAAGTTCACAGTAAAAGAGCAAGATTGTATCTCAGAGATAAACAGTGAGTTACCCTCTGTTTTGGGTACTTATATTTTGGTTAAGTGGATGGAGACAGTAAGTGCTAGGCTTATTAATAAGCAGTTAGATACTCAAAAGCAGATAACTATGGGGAAAAGAGTAGATATAGAACATAGTGGTATGGCTAAACTAGGTGATGAGGTTATGGTTGAAGCGACTATTGTAGAGCAGTCTAAAAGAGAGGTTTTATTTAATGTGGTAGCAATGCTTGGCGACAAAGAGATTGCTAAGACATCTCATACAAGGGTTGTGATTTCTAAAAAAGCTGTGGCTAAGATGATGGGAGAGTAAATTGAGAGAATCATTACTACTTATGGAAGTAGCCAAGTGGTGGATATGGGAAAATAAGTTAGACCATTTTGAGAAAGCAGTGAAAATAAGAGATATGGTGGGAAAGTAGATGATACATTGGGGTATTTATTTAAGTTATGAGTTTCAATTTATATTACTGATTTTTGTTTACATAATACCAGCAAGTATTTTATTTCCTTTGGCATATCAGTCGTTTAAGGGATATATTATCACTCTTTTAACTATGGTCTTAATTCCATCTATCGTACTAATAGGACTATTTTTTCTTGGTGCATCAAGGAATGGTTTAAATTTTCCATGGACAGGATTATTTTTCTCTTCATCATCTATGCTTTTTTTGTTTTTTTGTGTAGTGCTTCTTTTTAAACGAAAGAGAGAACATTGGATTAAACTATTTGTATCTTTTTTGATTGGAGTATTGACTTATAAAGGAATATACCTATAAAATTATACTAGGAGATATAAACAATGAAAAATAAAAAAGCAATAGATGTCGTAGAATTGTTTAGTAATGTGTTAGGTGATAAAATCTCTAACTTTACTTTGCCTCCTCCAAGCTTTGAGATTATGCAATGTGAGATTATAGAGTACAGGGTAGAAGAGAAATCTCTTATGATGAGACTACCTGTTTTAGAAAAATGGCAAAACCCTTTTGGCACTATTTGAATTATGAGTATAGAGTCTTAGCTTAAAATATTTATTCAGCTTCATCTGCTATAGTAATGTAAATCAGATAAAATAACTCCTAATAAGGAAAATATATGAAACCAACTATAAAAACCCTAAAAGACCTTGCACAATTAGCAGACTATTCACTTATAAACAATCTAACCATTGACCCTGACGCTACAAAAGATGGAGAAGACCACTACCCACGACAAGTCTTCTCTGGGCATTTTGTACCTGTAAAGCCTACCCCTATTGAAAATCCTAAATATGTGGCACACAGTAAGCAGTTTTTCTCTGAACTTGGTCTTTCAGATGCTTTAGCAACCTCTGAACCCTTTATGAAGATGTTTAGTGGAGATACCTCATCACTACCCGAGCCTATGAAAAAGCTTGGTTGGGCAACAGGTTATGCCCTCTCTATCTATGGCAGAGAGTATTATGAACAGTGTCCATTTGGTACAGGCAATGGCTATGGTGATGGTCGTGCCATCTCCATCTTTGAGGGGGTGTTTAATGGAAAACGTTATGAGATGCAACTCAAAGGTGGAGGTAGAACACCCTATTGTCGTGGTGCTGATGGTCGTGCTGTTTTACGTTCAAGTGTGCGTGAGTTTTTGGCTCAAGAGCATATCTACGCACTTGGCATTCCTACCTCACGCTCTTTGACACTTTATACCTCTGAGATGCAGAGGGTTCAGCGTCCATGGTTTCACAATGGCTCATACTCCAAAGACCCTGAGTTGATGATAGAAGAAGCTGTGGCAATCACTACACGTGTCGCTCCCTCTTTTTTGCGTGTGGGTCAAGTTGAACTCTTTGGTCGTCGTGCTAGAAAAGATGAACACCCCAATGCACTTAAAGAGCTTGAAGAGATTGTCTTGCACATCATAGAGCGTGAGTACAAAGATGAGATTGATGAAGCTTTACCCTTAGAGGAGAAAGTGCTTCTACTAGCTAAAGCCTTTAGAGGGCGACTCACCTCACTCATTGCTCATTGGATTAGAGTTGGCTACTGTCAAGGAAACTTTAATAGTGACAACACGGCAGTTGGTGGATATACACTAGATTATGGTCCTTTTGGGTTTATGGATAGGTTTGACCCACGCTATCAGCCGTGGACAGGTGGAGGTGTTCACTTTTCATTTCTAAACCAACCCCAAGCAGGAGAGCGTAACTTTGGTATGTTTTGTACAGCACTTAAACCTTTGTTAGATTCAAATGAAGAGGCTCAAAAGAGTTTAGATAAAATTCAAAATGAATTCCCAAAAGTTATGCAAGGAGCGATGATAAAGATGTGGACAGCTAAGTTAGGTTTACAAAGATTTGATGCAACTCTCTTTAATGAGCTAATAAAACTTATGATAGAAACCTCTGTAGACTATACCATTTTCTTTCATGAACTTTCCTCTTTGCCAACAGAGATTGAACCACTTACTAAGAGCTTTTATAATGAAAATATTGATAAAGCGTTAATGGCTAGATGGTCAGAGTGGCTTAAAAAATGGCAAGAGGCTATTAAAACAACTTCATTAGAAGAGCGTGAAGCACTCTCTAAACAGATGAAGAGTGTTAACCCAAAATATACCTTACGAGAATGGTTTTTAGTCCCTGCCTATCAGAAAGCTACTGATGGAGATTATAGTTTGATTTATAAACTACAAGAGGTGATGAACAGCCCTTATGAGGAGCAGTCTAAAGAGATAGAGCAGATGTACTATCGAAAAAAGCCTATGGAGCTTTTTGACATTGCAGGGGTTTCTTATGTGAGTTGTTCTTCGTGAGTTGGTTTTTTAGGGAGTTGGAGTAGTTTTCCCCACCCCACGAGAACCCACCACAGCTATCATCTGTGAGGAGAAATCAACTCTGTCAAAAAAATAACGCTTATAGCTACTACTAAGCCCTTTTAGAATCTTCTTTTTTAGTTTTATTAGGTTTTTT
>JALXFN010000051.1 GCA_027068975.1 Campylobacteraceae bacterium
TCAGAGCTACTTCTATTCGTGGCTTTCTTGTTAAGCTAAAATTATTCATTTTAGCTTACTCTATTGATAAGTTTTTGAAGCTTTCTTCAACACATCAAAAATTGGCTTTTAACTAGCAGTTTGGGTTTCATTAAGATGCCTACAATCAATACCTTGTCCTTTTCCACTCCACCATCTTTGATTCCAAGCATATCCCCTTTTCATACTACCTTTAATATTACGATTAACACCATTTCCTCTATTTCTTTGAAAGTTGTCAACTTGTGCTCTATTTCTGTCATTTAAATTAATCATTGCATATAAAGTTGCTTCAGCATCTCTAGTATAACGATATGATGTAAAAAATTTATTTAATTTCCGTCCATTACATTTTCCTCGAAGTTCATTCAATGATTTTCCAATATGTCTTTTTACAGTGTGTCCTCCATCTCTATCATGAGCATAAATACTTCTTTGATACTCATCTATAGGCATAGCATTTATATTTGACATCATTACTCCTACAGCAATTACGTATGTTGTGAATTTCATTTCTAAATCCTTGTTTTTAATTTAAGGAGGTATTATACCCCCCCCCATTCATATAAAAAAATATTATATATAGGTTACTTATTAAAATTTATAAAAATATAAACTATAATATCTCTAAAAAAAAGGAAACCCCATGCCCCTAACCCTACTAATCTACCTATCAGCCGACAACAATCTAAACGATTCAGCCATGCAAGACTTAGAGAGTTTGCGAAAAGGTTCTTTTAACAGTGATATAACTGTTATAGTACAGCTTGACCGTTGGGAGTTTGTGGATGTGGAGGAGACTATTCGTTACCTTATAAAAGATGGAGAACTCACCGAGATAAAGCGTTTGGGTGAGACCAATGCTGGTGACCCTGCTGTTTTGAAGAGCTTTATAGAAGAGTCAGCCAAGGCTTACCCCTCAGACAAACTTATGGTGGTGATTTGGTCTCATGGTTCGGGGGTGGATGATGCTAACATTTACGATAGAAAACGAGAGCTTTACTTTGTGCCTAAAGAGGAGATAGAAGAGATAGGAGTCTCTTATGATGACTCGGCTCAAGACTTTTTAGACAACATAGAGCTACAAAAGGCATTAGATGTAGATGTCAACATAGATATTTTAGGCTTTGATGCCTGTCTAATGGGGATGTTTGAGGTTGCCTATCAGCTTCGTAATCAAAGTGATGTTTTTGTAGGTTCTCAATATGTTGAACCTGCTTCTGGGTGGGACTATCCTCGTATATTAGAAGAGTTAAATTCTGATGAAAATTCTCATAACATAGGTGAAAGGTTGGTGCAGTTTTATGCTGACTACTACGAACGTGAAAGTTATGACGTAACCCAATCGGCTTTTAAGATGGAACATTTAGAAGAGGTAGCTAAAGATTTGGACGCTTTTGCAAAGGTTTTACGTGAAAACATAGAGAGCAAAAAAGATTTAAAACATACCTTTTTAAGTGCTCAAATGTTTGGGCAGAGTGATTACATTGACTTGGTGGATTTTATTAAAAAGGTGAAGAGCCGTTTGAAGTTAGAAGCTGTAGAGCCTTATGCTGATAAGCTGTTACTTTCGTTAGAGCAGATGATAATCGCTAACCATACTTTAGGTAATCGTATGCGAGATGCTCATGGGGTTTCTATCTATTTTCCTTCTCAAAAACGACCATTTAAAGAGACCTTTGAGATGTATGAGAAGTTGGATTTTTCTAAGGGTTATGGGAATTGGATTAGGTTGATTAAGTGGTATTGGGTTATACCCATTTCAGACCATACTACACCATAACAGCAATACAAAAATAGTGTAATTACTAGGCAGAAAGTTGCAGGAGCTACAAGTAGCTTCAAGGTATAGTTAAAGCAAAAACCCGTTAAAGTATTATAATAGACGTGTTAAAAGGGAGGAAAAATGAAAAACATTGTAAGAGTTTGGATAGGTGACCCTTATAAAGATGGTCACTTTAACGGAACAGCTTTTTTTATAGACAATCATACTCTAGTCACAGCTAAACATGTGGTGAAAAACCGTGACGATAAAATTTACCCCAACATCTTTTTAACCGATATGCCTGATGGTGGTATGACCCCTGTAGCTGAAGTGATAGCGTGTGAACGTGACATGGTGGTTTTAAAAGTTAAAAAATCATTTGAGATAGATACAGTAACATTCACTGACACCCTAAATGAGGGAGACAAAGTAAATGTACGTGGTTTTTATGATGCTGAGAGTTCACAAAAGAGTTATGAGAACCATGTGAGTGGTTATATAAATAGAGAAAATACCTATGAGTTACAAAATCATTTGACACATGGTTTAAGTGGCTCACCAGTCTTTTTAGATGGAGTTGTTTGTGGGGTGACTAAGGCTATAAGTTCTGCTAAAAACATTACCTATGTTATTCCTATTTCTGAGCTTTGTGTCGATGTTGAGATGAGAAAAGAGAAGAGCAAAGAGGTTTTGGCTGATGCCCCTTTCTCTTTAGGAATTTTAAAAAAAATCTATAAGAGTTTTAAGGTGGTAACTGTTCCATTTGTAGTGCTAATGATACTTATGGTGCTAGGCTCAAAACTGATTTTTCCTAACTTAGAGTTAAAAGATACTGTCTTTGCATTTATGTTTGTATCCTTTGTCTTGTCTAAGTTATATATGTATCTAAGTGATAAATTCAGAAAGGAGACGTAATGAAAAAGGTACTTTTAGCCCTTGCAGGGTTGTTGTTGATTCTATTGTCCTATGTTGTTTTAGGAAATCTAAAAGTAAAAGAGGTGAGCAGTAAGGCTCCCCCAGTAGAGTCTACAGGCTCTCCTGCCCCTGCACCAGCTCCTCCTGTCTCAACTGGCAATGATAAAATTACTAAAGTCTCCATAGGTGATAAAGAGGAACAAAAAGATATAAATGTTCGTTCTCATGTCTATACGGTTATAAACAAAGAGGATGACCTAAAGAAGTTAGCCTATACGCTAAGTTATGTTCTTTTCCCTAAAAATCTATCAGGGCATAGCAACAAAATAACAGCCTCATACAAACGTTATGTAGAGGTTTTAGAGCAGATTCAAGAGTTACGTAAAATTGATAAGGGTAATGTAATGGTACAAAAGTCATTACGTTTCCCTCGAACCGATAACCATTTTGTACTTTTTAAAAATGGTGAAGATGAGAGTAGGGTAACGGTTGAAAACTATAACTATGAGCTATCTTATAAGGTCTTAGACTTTTTTCAAGAGAAGTATCCAAATGTCCGATTTGATGATGATGGACCCTACATCATTACTACGGCGAGTAATGTTATGAATGGAGCTAAAGATTTCTCTTTTTTGTACATAAATCTAAGTAACTTTAACAACTCTGCCATAAGAGAGGCGATAGAGAGTTACAAAAAACGCCTTGTAGACAAAGGCAATAGCGATATTGAAAAGCTAGAAGGTTGGCGTTACTCACTACTTGCAGCCTTGACTAACTTCAATGATGATATTCATTTGGTTCGCTCTGCTATGGCTGGGGATTTTTAATCCCTTAGCCAAGAGCTAACACCTCTTTGTTGCTACTTGAGGTTCTTTTTAGACTCAATAAGCAGAAGAATCTCTGTTCTTAGTTCATTGTCTTCAAGTAGCTCTTTTATGCTCTCATAAAATTTTTTCTCTTGATAATTTTCAAGATATGCAGAGAGTTCTAAAAGAAGTTCTCTATCTATAAGAGATAGCAGTTTTTTATAATCGGAGTGTTCCACATCACAAACATGATGTTCTATAGCCGTTCGTATGAACTCTTTAATCACTCTATTACTGTTTGGCATGATGTATCCTTTTTTGATAATACATCTTATAAGTATATGACTATTTTTCTTTTAATAAATTTAGTATTTTTTTTATAAAAAATATTTAATACTTGTATAATATAGATTATTTATAGAATAAATAGAACAAGCATAGACTTAAATATAAGCATAAAAATTAAGGATGTATAAGCTATATACCATTCAAAAAGGAGAAGAAACACTTCATCTTAAAATCTATGCCAATTTAGCAAGAGTAAATCCAAAGCTTTTAAGTCAAGAGAATTGAAATAGTTAGTGTTTTAGTATTTTATACTTTATCATCTCTACTACAAATAGTGGTGTACTTATAAAGTTGCGTCTCCAAAGCCTTTTAGGTTCATTTAAAAACCTAGGTAACCATTCTAAATGTAAATTTATAAAAATTTGTGGTGAACGTTGTATTTTACCTGCATAAAAATCAAATACAGCTCCTATAGAACTTGCAATATGAAAATTTAGTCTATCTTTATGCTCATGAAGCCACTTCTCTTGCTTTGGTGCTGTCATACCTATAAATAACACATCAGGATTAAAGTTATTAATTAGCTTGATTATAATATCATTATCTTCTTCTGTAAGTTCAGATTTAAAAGGAGGAGAGTAGCTTTGGACAGTTATATTTGGGTACTCTTTTTGTATTCTTTTTTCGATTTTATCTAATGTGTCTTGAGTACTTCCCATATAAAATATTTTTCCATTTTCTTGATTCATTTTATTCAATAAAAAATGATGCAGGTCAGCCCCTGCAATTTTATGTATGATATTATTATAAAGTACTCTAGCTGCAATAACAATACCACTCCCATCGGGGATAAGTATATCAGAGTCCTTAAGTGCTTCCTCAAATAATTTATCATTTTTGGCTGTAATGTATGAATGAGGGTTAATAGTATTAATTATTTGTTTTTTATTAAAATCAAGTTTTTCTAATTTTTCAACAAAAACCTCATAATCCATAATTCGCATTATCTTCCTTATAATTCCTGAATTTATATTGCAAGTATGATTTTTTTAAGAAATAATATCAAAATTTACCTATGTGATTTCTTTTTTACTTATATTTTAATTTATGAATCTTCGTCTGTGAAAATAGTACTCTTTCACTAAGAGGATAAAGATGTTTTCCTTTATTACTTTTTGAAGAGATAATCAATATAAATTCATAAAAAATATAGCATAACTTTACAAATGTTTATAGAAATTATATTTTTGGAATAATTCTCTTGACTAATTAGATATATATAGATATTCTATTGAATACTATTATATATTGTTTAATAGTATTAGTTTATATTAATAAAATTGATGTATAATTTTAAATATTTTTTATAAAAAAGGGATAAAAAATGAAACTAAAAATAATGATAAATATAATTGTTTTAGCAACAATAGCAATGAATGCAAATACAGTAGAGGGCTATGTTTGGAATGATGAAAATGGTAATGGTAAAAAGGATAATGGTGAGCTTTTTATCGACAACTTAACTGTAAAACTTTTTAAATATTTAGACAGCTCTAAAAACATGACAACAAAAACAAACAATGGATACTACTCCTTTACGGTTCCTGATGTCAATACAAAATATAGACTAAATATCTATAGTGAAAATGAATTAACTACAGAAGGTTTTGAAAAAAGAGGAGATGCATTTAGAACACCTTATTTAAAAATAAATGAGTTAAATAACTTCTCTTCTGTAGGGATAGTGGATAAAAAAGGAGAAGATGTAATTCCAGTTAACAATGGGAAAGTAGGTGCTTATGGTGAAGTTGGTCCCTATTTAAATGATATACAAAAAGTAAATATAGATGAAGATAAGATTATATATTATTTAGAAAATAAACCCAATTTTCCAGTTGTTGCATTTATTGGGGGTTGGGGTCCTGAAATAGAAGAATATAATGCGATATTAAAATATATTGCTTCATGGGGATATAATGTTGTTGCACTAAAAGAGACAGACCATTTCAAAGTCAATTTAACAGCAAATAAAATAAAATTGATGCTAGATAGGGTAAGAGATGATTATCAGGCTGATATTAGTAATGTAGCAATAGTAGGACACTCTTCTGGAGGGGGTACTGTCTTTTATGTGATGAGATATATTAAAGAGCAAGGTCTGGCAAATAGCAAAAGTGCTGTTATCTCTATAGATGGTTGGGTACCGTATAAAATGCATGTAGCAGATATGAATCGATTTGATACCTCTACAATGATAATGCAGTTTGGTGGAAATAATGGTGTATCAGAGATAGGTATGACGAAGGAAGGAAGAGCTTACACTATAATGCAAGACCCCAAAATAAATGTTAGTGTTTTTAATAGTCTAACACTGGCAGGGTTAAAAAAAGAGTATATTGTTATAGATGCCAATGAGAATCATAATTATCTTTATGGTCGTAGCTTGGAAGAACTAAATGGTCATGCAGATTTACTCTCTCCTATAGATAAATTTTTAGATTACACTTTACATTCGAATAGTTCTATAGAGTTGCTGAATCAAAGTAAAAATGTTATTTACTTAGATTACAATACGTACCATTATCGCTGTGATGAGGGGTGGAGTAGTCCGAAATTTTAAAATAT
>JALXFN010000052.1 GCA_027068975.1 Campylobacteraceae bacterium
ATTTATTTCTATTAGTTAAATAACCAATATAAACAAAAATCGAAGAAAATAACCAACAAATAGGGTTTATGTAAAATAGATTTTATTGGTTATTAGGTGGGTTGGTTCATATTTTAGAATTGACTAAATAGATGTTTGTTTTTTATAAGATTAGATATAATAAAACTTTTATTACAGGAAGAAAATATGTATTTACTAAAACTTATATTTATAACCTTAAGTATATTTATTTTGAGTGCTTGTGCTGGAGGTAGTAGAGGAGAAGGTAACCAAGAAGTAGCTCAAAATAGTGATATCCGACCAATGGCTGAAGAAGAGAGACTCTATGGTGAAGGAGGAGGGCATCCTGTCTCTTATCGTGATGAAGTTGATGCTCAAATGACTACTGTATATTATCCTACAGATATACCAGTAGGGACAAAAGTTCCTGTTATATTTTTTGCTCCTGGATATAAGTCTTATGATTCAAAAGATTATGAGTCCCTTTTAACTTTTATTGCGAGTCGTGGTTACTATGTTATCTATGCAAAACATGCATGGAACAATGTTTTTGCTAATATGGATAAGATACTTGATAATAAGAATGGGATACTTCCTAAACTAGATACCACAAGAATAGGGGTCATCGGACACTCTCTTGGTGGTGGGTATAGCTTTAATATACTGAAGCACTTCTCTGACAAGGGGTATGGTATAAATGGTAGATTTATTATGGTATTAGAGGGATATTATGCTTATAACCTCACTAAGCAAGAGATACAAAATCTTCCTTCCAATACCAATGTAGTGATGCAGCAGTATGGAAAAGGAGGTAATAACATCTTAAACAACACCGACCCTCGTATTACACTAACAGAGTTTTACTTGCTCGATTCCATACCAAAAAGGCAAAAAGATTGGCAGATAGTAGAGATAGATAATGCAGACCATCACTATCCAACGGGTAATAGACCTTATAGTCAGATGCAGGGTATTTTAAAACCTTTAGATGCCCTGATGGAATATACATTCAATGGTACACTTTCGGCACATGATGTTGCACTAGAAGTAGGAAGTGATGACCCTTATGCAGAGGGTAATGGTATACAAGTTGTCAATCCTATAGATACTTATGATACCAAGTGTAATTATGATATTTTAGCTATAGACTATTGTGATATGGAGCAATGGTACCACTAATAACCCGAGTTCGATAGAGTATCATATGTTTTTTAAAAAGAACTTCACCCTCGCCTAAACACAATTTTGATATAATCCCGAGAATTTTGTAATAATTAAATTATGAACTTCTCAATATATTTATCGAGGAAGATGATGCTACTTTTTACCCCTGGACCAACTCCTGTACCTGAGTCTGTACGACAAGCGATGGCTACACCTACATTACACCATAGAACACCTGAATTTGAAGAAATTTTTAAAGAGGCACGAGAGCGTCTTTTGAAACTTTTTGGTATGGATGAGTGTGTAATGTTGGCTAGTTCTGGAACGGGTGCTATGCAAGCTTGTGTTCTTAACCTTTGTAAAAATAAAGCCTTGACTGTTAATGCAGGTAAATTTGGTGAGCGTTTTGGAAAGATTGTTACAGCTATGGGAAAAGAGTTGGTTGAACTCAAATATGAGTGGAATACTCCAGTCTCTTTGGAGGATGTAAAAGAGGCATTGGCTCAAAATAGCGATATAGATGCTCTTTTTATTCAAGTAAGTGAGAGTGCAGGAGGACTTAGACACCCTGTAGAGGAGATAGCTGCTTATGTAAAGTCAGTAAACTCTGACATTATGGTGGTTGCCGATGGTATTACAGCTGTAGGTGTTGAGAAGATAGATACAACAAACATAGATGCCTTGGTAGCAGGAAGTCAAAAAGCTTTAATGCTACCTCCTGGTTTAGCGATGATTGGACTAAGCTCTGCAGCAGTGGAGAGAATAGGAGAGGGTGTTGACTACTACTTTAACTTAGCATCAGAGATTAAGAAGCAACAGCAGAACACTACAGCCTATACAGCTCCAACAACATTGATTATTGGACTAAATGCGATTTTTGATGAGATTGACAAAGAGGGGCTAGATACTCTCTATAAAAATACAGCAAAAAGAGCAGAGGCAACACAAACTGCTTTAGAGGCTATTGGGTTAACTATCTATCCAAAAACTCCAGCTAAGTCGATGTCTACGGTTATAGATGATGATGCAGAGGCAATTAGAAAACTACTCAAGACAAAATATAAAGTAAATATGGCAGGTGGACAAGACCACTTAAAAGGGAAAATTTTCCGTATTAACCAGATGGGGCTTATTGCTGTTCATGAGTCTGTATGGGTAGTAAATGCTATAGAGATGGCATTGTCAGAGTTGGGTCGTAGAGACTTCGATGGAACAGCAAGTAAGACTTTTAACGAAGTCTATTTTAAAGAGAACTAGATGATATTTGAACATGAAATACCAAGCAAAAGCAAACTCTACTTTGGAGAGTGTGCAAAGATAAAGCGTCAGTTAGAGGCAACTTCTGCTGAGACACTTGAGCAGAGTGGTTTTGAGGAGATTGTGACACCACTTTTCTCCTATCATCAACATGCATCTTTTGAAGATGAGACACAACTTCTTCATCTTCATGATGAGCATAACGACACAGTAACACTTAGAGCTGACTCAACTGCTGATGTTGTGCGTATTGTTACTAAAAGAATAGGACGTACAACAGAGTCTAAAAAGTGGTTCTACATTCAACCAGCTGTCTCTTTTCCTACCGTTGAACAGTATCAAGTAGGTGCAGAGATTTTAGATGGTTCATTTGATGAGGTGGTAAATACAGCGACAAATTTGGTTGAAAAATTGGAGATTGATGCTCTGTTACAGATATCTAACATGAGAATACCCCTTCTTTTAAATGAGAAGTATGGTGTCGATTTAAAGCTCTTTTCTGATACCAATGTAGAAGCTATTTTAGCATTGGATTTTCCATGGATTTCTAAGTTAGTTAAGCTTCATAATGTAGAAGATTTAAACGATTTAGATGGCATTCCTGCTGATATTCAAGCTGAACTTCTTTTAATGAAAGAGGCTGTAGAGAAGATATCATATAGCTCTGTTATTGTTGCACCTTTGTATTATGCGAAGATGAGATACTATGACTCATTAACATTTAGAATGTTTCATAACAATGAGCTTTTGGTTCATGGTGGAGTTTACAGCATAGAAGAGGTAAATGCCACAGGTTTCGCGTTATATACAGATGCGTGTATTAATCAAAAAATCAAAAATATAGATATAAATAATAAAGGTTAGGGTAGAGATGAGTAGTAGAGCAGATTTAATAGTAGGGTTACAGTGGGGTGATGAGGGAAAAGGTAAAATTGTTGACCATATGGCACAGACACATGACTATGTTTGTCGTTTTGCAGGTGGACATAATGCTGGACATACTATTGTAGTGGGTGATAAAAAATATGCATTGCATCTTATTCCCTCTGGTATTTTAAATCCAAAAGCTAAAAATATTGTAGGAAATGGAGTGGTTTTATCTCCTGTTGATTTTATTAAAGAGATGTCTCAATTTGACAATTTAGAGGGTAGACTTTTTATCTCCGATAAAGCTCATATGCTATTGCCTTATCATGCACTTATTGACCAAGCACGTGAGAGAATGAAGGGTGACAAAGCTATAGGTACAACAGGTAAAGGTATTGGTCCTGCTTATGGCGATAAGATTGCTCGAGTGGGTCATAGAATGGGTGAGTTACATGATACTGAAAAATTGGCTACAAAAATTGTTGAGTTTTTTGAGATAAATCGAGCTATTTTTGAAGTAATGGGTGTTCCAATGCCAGTTAAAGCAGAGTTAAAAGCAGAGCTTGACGGATATGCAGAAGTTTTAGCAACACATATTGTAGATACTACTCAACTGGTTTGGAAAATTTTAGATGAGGAGAAAAAGGTACTTCTTGAAGGTGCTCAAGGAACTATGCTCGATATTGACCATGGTACATACCCTTATGTGACCTCTTCTACAACAGTTAGTGCAGGGGCGTGTGCTGGTCTTGGGCTAAACCCTAAAGATTTAGGAAAAGTAACAGGAATCGCGAAAGCTTACTGTACTCGTGTTGGAAATGGACCTTTTCCCTCTGAAGATTTGGGTGAAGATGGTAAGTTGTTACGTAAAAATGGTCATGAGTTTGGAACCACTACAGGTCGTCCAAGAAGATGTGGTTGGTTTGATGCCGTAGCAATGAGACATGCTGTAAGAGTAAATGGTGTTGACCAAGTAGCCCTTATGAAGCTGGATGTTCTTGATGGTTTCTCTGAAATTAAAGTCTGTGTGGCTTATGAGATTGATGGAAAAGAGATAGACTATGTTCCTTATGATTTAGAGGATGCTTCACCTATTTATAAAACCTTTAAAGGTTGGGATAAGACAGAGGGGTGTAGAGTATTTGATGAGTTACCAGAGACGGCTAAAAGCTATATTGAAGCACTAGAAGATATGATAGGGACAAAAATGGGGATTATCTCAACCAGTCCTGATAGAGAAGATACCATAATTCGATAAGGAGTTAATATGAGACTAAAAGCAAAACAGACAGGATATGTAGCTGCTAAGATTGGAATAGATTTAGCAAATGCACCGTTTGTAAGTATGCCAAAGGGTAAAGAAGCTGTAGTCAAAGTCTGTAAAGAGGTGATAGATGCAAACCTTGAGAAAGAGAAAAAGCTTGATGCTAAAGTTCAAGAGATGCTTGAAGCCAACTATGATGAGATAGAGATTCAACAGGTAAAAGAGCGTGAACTTTTCTTTATGATTAAGAAACGTTTGGCTCCTGAGTATGGTGTTATTATGAACTATGATGACCGTTATAATGATGTCTCTCATACGATTTTAGATGAGCTTTATGAAAATTATCTTTTAGAGTATGATGTAAATGAGAATCAAGTACGTAATGTGATATTTAAAGCTTTTAAAGCTTTTGCTGATGCCTATGATAAAATAGATGATACAGTATATGAAAAAATTCAAAAGATGGAAAAAAAGTATATTCCAGGCTCTGTTGAGTATGAGTTAATCTATGAACGTCTTTATGAAGAAGAGCTAAGAAAAAGAGGAATGCTATAATGAAAAAAGTTTCATTGTATTTTGAAAATGGTATGTTTTTAGAAGCTAAGAGTTTTGGAGCAGAGGGAACATCTGTAGGTGAGGTTGTTTTTAATACCTCTATGACAGGTTATCAAGAGATTGTAACCGACCCTTCTTATGCTGGTCAGTTTGTTACCTTTACTACACCAGAGATAGGAAATGTAGGGTGCAACAGTGAAGATATGGAGAGTAGTGGTGCTTACTGTAAAGGTATTATCGTTCGCTCTTACCAAGATAGACCTTCTAATTTTAGATGTGAAGAGACACTTGATGTACTATTAAAGAAAAATAATATTTTAGGTATTACAGATGTAGATACACGTTTCATCACTAAAATGTTACGAGCAGAAGGCTCTATGGAGATGGTTGCTTCTACAGAGGTTCATGATAAAGATGAACTTAAAAAGATTTTAGATGCAGCTCCTAGAATAGAAGAGATAAACTACATAGAGCAGGTAAGTACAAAAGAGTCATATATTCATAAACAAGCTCGTTACTCTGAGACAAAGTTTGAATATGAAAAACCAAATACATCTAAAAAGATTATTGCATTAGACTTTGGTATAAAAAGAAATATCTTAAATGAGTTAACTCATGCAGGAATGGAGGTAGAAGTGGTGCCTAACTCTATGGAAGCCTCTGTTATTATCGAGAAGTTTCAAGCCAAAGAGATAGATGGTGTCTTTTTATCTAATGGACCTGGTGACCCACTTATCTTAAAAGATGAACAAAAAAAGATAAAAGAGTTAATAGCAGCAAAAGTTCCAATGTTTGGAATCTGTTTAGGACATCAACTTCTATCTATTGCTCACGGATATGACACATATAAACTAAAGTTTGGTCATCATGGTGGAAACCACCCTGTAATGAATGAGCAAGGAAAAACAGTAGAGATTACAGCTCAAAACCACAACTATAATGTTCCAGAAAACATTACAGAAGTGGCAACTGTTACTCATACTAATCTATTTGATAATACTATTGAAGGTTTAAAATATAATGATTCTCCAACCATGTCCGTACAGCATCATCCAGAAGCGAGTCCTGGTCCGCATGAAAGTGCTTATATCTTTGAAGAGTTTAAGGGTATGTTGTAGAATGTATATGTGCGTAAGCAAAGTATTGAGATATTAAACATATTATAATTAAAAATATTTTATAATGTTAAAAATAAAAGATAAAGAAAGGTTTTCTTCCATGAAAGTAACTGTAGTTATGCCTGTGTATAATGGAGAAGAATATATTGAGTATGCAATAAAATCAGTTATTAATCAATCGTATAAAAATATACAATTTATTTTAGTTGATGGTGGCTCAACGGATAGTACAATGGATATAGTAAATAAGTATTCTGAATTTTTTGAAATAGTTATATCTGAGAAAGATAATGGTATGTATGATGCCATTAATAAAGGATTTTCTCATTCTGATGGAGACCTGATGTTATGGTTAAATAGTGATGATTATTTATTTGAAAATGCTATAGAAACGGCTGTAATGGTTATGAAGAAACATCCTAGCATAAAATGGATGAAAGGTAGAAATGCATATTTAGACCAAAATAATACTATACGAAAAATAGCGTGTTTTAAATCATATTATAAATCACTTCTTAAATTGGGTTTTTATCGAACAAATGGTTTAGGGTCAATTATGCAAGAAACAACTTTTTGGCATAGAGAGTTGTATGAAAAAGCTGGTGGTTATGTAAATACAGAATATAAAGTAGCCTCTGATTATGAATTATGGGTAAGGTTTTCACAATTTGAAACATTATATAGTGTAAATACTCTTTTTGGAGCATTTAGACAGCATACTGCACAATTGTCTGGAGATATTAAAGCTTATGAAACTGAGTGTAATGAAATTAAAAATTTAAATTTTATAAAACTATCTTTACTTAAAATATTTAAATTTCCATTTTATATTTATGCAATGCTCGATAGAAAAAATAAGATTTATTTTGATAGAGAAGGTGAACCTTACCATCTGAAGCAAATTGCTCATTTTCAATAGAGTTGTAGGTTATGTTTGGTTATCGTATAAACTTATAAAAAAGTAGGACAATTAACACTTGAAGTGGATTGGTTAAACAAAGTCATACGAGATGGATTTACTATGCAAGAACAGAAAACAATGATAGAGAAAAATAGTAAATTAAGTATTCAAAGATAATGTGAATTACTAGGATTAAAACGAGTTATTCGTGATTTTATGAAATTTTATAACAAAAGGAGATTGCACAGTACCCTAAAATATTTGACACCTGATACATTTTATTATCAACATTTACAAAATGATAAGGTTAATATTAGTACACTTGAAGCTAATCAAAAGTGTGCTTAGAGCAGAGGTGGAATTTGAATTTTATTTTTGTGTCTTAGAAAAGTGGTACATCATAGTCGTTAAAGTCTCACATTCTCTTCCTTTGTTATGTTATTAGGGAATTATACTCTATTAATATATTTTGTTGTGCTTGTTTTTCATATTTATCATAAAAGTATGCACTTTGGTAGATGTTTGGCTTTTCTAAAAAGTGTTTGAGTACTTTTTTTCGCCCACTCTCGTAGGTAATATCATCATAAATAGCATACTCTTTGCGTATGGATTTTATATAGGTTTGGTAAACTTTT
The DNA here is from genome assembly GCA_027068975.1 of Campylobacteraceae bacterium. GTDB lineage: Bacteria > Campylobacterota > Campylobacteria > Campylobacterales > Sulfurovaceae > UBA1140. The sequence continues at coordinate 7,762 of JALXFN010000052.1, forward strand.
TCAGATGAGCCTAAAATAGCTAAGTCAGCATCTAAAAAGAGAGCATTATTTGGGGATGTGGGTTCATGTGTTTTTGTTTCAAGGATAAGTTGTGTCGTCTCATTTATAAATTTTTTTGGAACATTTAAATGAGAAAGTCTCTTTTTACAGAGTTTTGCACTCTCTTTTTCATTATTACTTTTGGAAGCATCATAAATAACATCATGATAAAAAATAGCAAATTCTGTAACGATATCAAATTTTGGAAGTTCTATATAGAGTTGTTCAAGGTGTTTCATTGAGTGATAGTATCTATTTTCAGAGGAGTGTGCTAGCTCTATCTCTTGCCATAGTTGGCAAATAATATTTTCATCATTTATGAAATTTTGGCATAAAATTTTAAATTTGTTTTTTAGCATCTTATAATTCTAGCCTAAATTTAATAATATTCAATATGGATTCTGTATTTTTCTAAATTGTTTTGTTATTTATCTTTATGTGGAAAGATAGATTTTGATACAATAGTTTATAAAAAAGCTTTAAAAATATGCCAAATTGTCATATTTTAATTTTTTTACAAGTTTATGGATGAATTTTAATTTAACTAGATATAATGTTTGAAGATGAAAGATGAGTGTGGAAATATATTTCTTCTTTATTTGGATTCGACTTGATCTGGAAATTGATTTTTTCAGAGAAGTTATATATTTACAAAGGTACGACAATGGCAGAATTAGTTAATGGAACTGTTAAATGGTTTAACGATGAAAAAGGTTATGGATTTATTGAACAAGCAAGTGGAGGAGCAGACGTGTTTGTACATTTCAGACAAGTTAACAACCCAAGTGGGGGTAGAGTCTCTCTTGCAGATGGTCAAGCTGTAACATTTGAAATCGGTGAAGGTCAAAAGGGTCCACAAGCTGAAAATGTAACAGCAGTATAATTGCTATTTACAGAAGGTAGTTTTCGAACTGCCTCTCTCTTCTTTCTAATTTACAAAATAATCACAAAAATACACATATTATAGTTACTATTTATAGCATATTTGGCTATAATGCCGTTAAAAAATTAAGAATAATTTATGCAACGATTTGAAAACTATCTTCAAGAACATTTACCAAAGGTAGAGACTTTTCACCCTCATTACAATAGTTCTTTAGCTTTAATGCTGTTGGCTGGGGGAAAACGTTTTAGACCAATGTTACTTTTATCTGTAGTAGAAGCATATGAGCCTTTACTTTATGAGGGTGCATTGGCTCCTGCCTTGGCATTAGAGTTTTTGCATACCTATTCTCTTATACATGATGACCTCCCTGCAATGGATGATGCACCTCTGCGTCGTGGATTTGAGACTCTACATATTGCGTATGATGAGTCAACAGCTATTTTAGCAGGTGATGCTCTTAACACTGAGGCATTTTACCACATAGCTAAAGCACCGTTAAGAGATGATATTAAGATAAAATTGGTAGAAGTCTTGGCACGTGATGGTGGTACTTATGGGATGGTACTAGGGCAGTCTATAGATTTACATTTTGAAAATGAGCTTTTGACTCTTGAACAGGTTAAAGTATTACACAAAAATAAAACAGCCAAACTTATTGCAGCTTCTTTGTTGATGGGGGCTATTATAGTCGGTCTTGATAAAAAGAAACAAGATGAGCTTTATGATTTTGGTATTGATTTGGGTCTACTTTTTCAAATTCAAGATGACATTATAGATGAAACACAGAGTGATGAAGAGGCTGGAAAGCCTACGGGTAACGATGGAGACAAAAACTCTTTTATAAACTTAATAGGTTTAGAAAGAAGTATTGAAGAGGCAGAAATATTAGCAGATGACTTACAAAGTAAATTTATCTCATTTGATAAAAAACTACAAAAGGCACTTAGTCCTATTATGGATAAGTACCTTTATAGACATAGGTAATATTCGATAAAACAGAATCTATATTAATTTATGTAGGTTTGATTTTATCGAACATAGATTTAGAGTATAAGAAAAAAGGAATAAAAATGGCAATGACAAAAGAGAATAAAATGCGTAAGAAGATGGCAAATACCATTAGATTTTTAGCAGCAGATATGGTACAGGCAGCAAACTCAGGACACCCTGGCGCTCCAATGGGTTTAGCAGATATTGCAGTAGTATTGAGTGAACACTTAAAGCATAACCCTAAAAATCCAAAGTGGTTAAACCGTGACCGTTTGGTGTTTTCTGGTGGACATGGTTCATCTCTTATCTATTCACTTTTGCACCTTTGGGGTTATGACTTATCTTTGGAAGAGTTAAAAAACTTTAGACAACTTGACTCTAAAACTCCTGGTCACCCAGAGTATGGTCATACCGATGGTGTGGAGATAACTACTGGCCCTTTAGGGCAAGGAATTGCCAATGCAGTAGGCTTTGCAATGGCCGCAAAATATACAGGAAACCAAGTAAACTCTGAAACTTGTGAGCTTATAGACCATAAAGTTTACTGTTTGTGTGGAGATGGTGACCTTCAAGAGGGTATCTCTTATGAAGCTTGTTCTTTAGCTGGACATCTGCAGCTTGACAATATGGTACTAGTATATGATAGCAATGAGATTACTATTGAGGGTGATACCAGCATTGCTTGGTCAGAAGATGTTGCGGGAAGATTTATTGCTCAAGGTTGGGATGTTAAAAAAATCAACGGTCACTGTTATGACGAGATAGATAAAGCTCTTAATGAAGTTAAAACAGCAACTAAGCCTACTCTTATTATTGCCAATACTATAATTGGTAAAGGAGCTATGGAGTTAGAGGGAACAGCTGCTACACATGGTGCTCCACTTGGAGAGAGTATCATTGCTGAGTCAAAAGCCAAAGAGGGATTCCCTGCTGAAAGTTTTTATATTCCTGAAGATGTGTTGGTACGATTTAGATCGGCTATAGAAAAAGGTGATATGTTAGAGAAACAGTGGATTCACCTACATAAACAAGCACCACTTATAGAGCAAAATGAAGCGATGAATAGAATGCTTAACCCTGATTTCTCAGCAATTGAGTTTCCTGATTTTACAGAGAGTGGTGCTATGGCAACTAGAGATTCAAATGGTAAGATTTTAAATGCTATTGCTAAAGCTATTCCATCATTTATTGGTGGTTCAGCCGATTTAGCACCTTCAAATAAAACAGAGCTAAAAGATATGGGAGACTTCCCTAAAGGGCGAAACATGCACTTTGGGATTAGAGAACACTCTATGGCTGCTATTACCAATGCGATGGCTCTTTATGGTACAGTTATCCCTTTTAATGCAACATTTTTTGTCTTCTCTGACTATTTAAAGCCTTCTGCTAGAATTGCAGCGTTGACCAACATTCAAAACTTTTTTGTATGGACACATGATAGTATTGGGGTAGGGGAAGATGGACCAACACATGAGCCTATAGAGCATATTAGCCAGTTTAGAGCTTTACCAAACTTCTATGTTTGGAGACCTGCTGATGCTACAGAAAATGTGGAAGCATGGAAAACAGCCCTTAGCATAAATGCACCTCATGGTTTTGTTCTTTCACGTCAAAAGCTTCAGACACTTAAACCAAAAAGAGATTTTGGTGAAGTAGCAAATGGAGCATACATAGTAAAAGCACGTAAAGATGCAAACTTTACACTTATGGCTTCTGGGTCTGAACTTATGCTTTGTCTTCAAGCTGCGTGTCATTTAGAAGTGCTTGGTATTAAAGCCAATGTTGTTTCTGTTCCTTGTCTTGACCTCTTTAATGAGCAAGAATCAGAGTATAAAAATAGAGTTGTAGATAAAAATACAAAAGTATTGGCTGTGGAAGCTGCAACAGCTACAGAGTATTATAGATATGCAGACGATGTTTTAGGTATGGAAGGGTTTGGTGCTTCGGCTCCTGCTGACTTGCTTTTTGAGAAGTTTGGATTTACTATTGAAAACGTTATGAGACGGGCTTGTGCTTTAATGAATATAGCGTACAAAGAAGTAAATTTGGGAAAATGTTAGGTTATTAATAATTCGTTTAGAATTATTAAATATAATTTCGGAAATACAATAAAATATAAAAAGGTTATAAATGATAAAAAAAACAATTTCTATTGCATTGGCATCAATGATGTTTATGACAATGGTTCACGCAGAGAGTAAATATGGTACTGTAAATGGTCAAGAGATTACACAATTGGATATTGACATGACAATGGGACCTTCAGGAATGACTTTTGAGACATTAGACCCTGCTATGAAAAAGAGAGTTCTTGACATGGTCGTAGAGCGAAAACTTTTAACAGCAGAAGCAGAAAAAAGTGATGTTGCTAAGTCGGATGATTATAAAAAGCAGTTAGAGGAACTTAAAAAAGGTCTGCTTTTAGACGTTTGGATGAAAGAGAAGATGAAAAAAATTGAAGATGGTATCTCTAAAAGCAAAATAGAAGAGTTCTATAAAAAGAATAGTAGTCATTATTCAATACCTAAGCAATTAAAAGCAAGACATATTTTGGTTAAAGGTGAGGATAATGCAACAGCTATTATAAAAGAGTTAGATGCAGCAAAAGATAAAAAAGCAGCATTTATCAAATTGGCAAAAGAGAAATCAACAGGACCTTCAGGACCTAATGGTGGAGATTTAGGTTGGTTTGAACTTGGAAGAATGGTTCCTGAGTTTTCAACTGCTGCTGATAATTTGAAAAAAGGTGAATATACTAAAAAGCCAGTGAAGACACAATTTGGTTTTCATATTATTTACTTAGATGATAGAAAAGATGCAGGTACTAAAAAACTTGAAGAGGTTCAGGATTCTATTAAAGAAGAATTAGTAAATAAAGAGTTTACAGAACTCATAAAAGCAGAGACTGAAAAACTAAAAAAGTCAGCAAAAATAGAACTTAAATAATTTTTACCAGCCTGTCTGATAACCATAATCTTCTGATTGGGAGATTATGGTTAATAACTCCTCTTTCTTCTTTTTATTTTCTATATACTTTACATATATTGCTACGGTTAATCTTCCTGGTCCATCTCCCATGGCTCCTTTTTTTACAAAGATATTGATAGGAATGGTAACACTCTTTTTACTGTCTATAACAATAGAGTAGTCTAAGTTTAAAATCTTTTTATGATTCCAGTGAAGGGGAAAGTAGTTCTCTTTTGTTGCAGTAGGAAGATAGGCTCCTCCTGGTGAGGCTTCTCCTCCTGTAGTAAAGATGGTTTTTGCATAAAACCCTGTAATTTCAATAGTGTTTTTAGAGTGGTTTGTGATATTGAACTCATAGCTTGGTATGGTTCCAATAGAGTGATTTATGTAGTCCGCTAAGAGCATGGACCAGTCAAATTGTTCCCATCCATCTTGTGCATGATAGTTTTTAAAAAACGTACTCTCTTTTAGTAATTTTTTGGTATGTGGAGAGATTTTATTCCATATCTCATCACCAATAGTACCTTTTTTAGCTATCCATTCAAGATTATAATATCCATTTTTTAAAAAGTTATTTTGATAGAGTTTTTTTTGAAAAACTTCAATATCTGTACTTTCAATATGGTAGGGTGCCCTACTAAATTTTTGCTTACGGGTATCTATAAGTTTGCCTCTGAAACGATTGTCTATCTTCGAGGCATTAATATGTTGAAGTTCCCATCTTCCATAGAGGCTATCGATATGAGGAGCCAATGAAACTTTTACACTTAAAATTTGTGTGAAAGAGCAAAGGGTTGTTAACATAAATAAAATCACTATCTTTTTCATATTTTGTCCTTATTTTATGATACAACTCTTTTGCTTAAAAAATTATGTCACATTTTGAACACTAATGGAAGAGGTAGCAGATAATTAACTTAATAGTCCTCGAACTTCATCTTCATCTATGATATCTTTATCATATTTAATAACTGCAATATTTTCTGTCTCATTCACATAGGTTTCAACAATTGCTTCATGCTCATTTAAAGCCTGAACTTTATCACGGTCAAAAATATCAAGTGGTAAGTAGACATTTCCACGATTATTTGGATTTGGCATGGTGTAGACCCAGATAAACCATATGATAGAGATAGCTCCAACAATCATAGAGAGCACCATTCTGTCATAGTGTTGCATAACCCAACCAGCAAGAAGACCACCTAAAAAGATACCTGTGTAAGCAAAAGTATTTGCTACACCAAGAGCTGCTCCCTTTTGATGAACTTTAGCAAACTTAGCAACAAAGCTTTGAAGTAGTGGTTCAAACATGTTGAATCCAATAAAGAAAAGAACCACACCTATACCAAAAACTAATGGAGTAGTAGCAAAACCCATAGCCATAAAGGCAGCAAATATAGTAGCAACTGAAATCATAAAGACCTCTCTACCTTTTCCATACTTCTCCCCAAAAATGGCAGCAGGAGCCATAGCAATAAACCCAAATATCATAGCAGGAAAATAGACTTTCCAAAGTTCAGATTTCTCCCATGCAAATCCACCATCTTCAAGACTATGTGTCATAACAATAGGAATAATAAAAAATGCCATTGTCATAATAGATGAGTGAAACAGAAAGGTAATGTACATTCTAACCAATGCTTTATCTTGAAATACATCAAAAAATTTTGACTCCTCTTCGGCATAGCTATGGACAATTTTAGGGGGCTTTGGAACTGCTGTAAAAAGCACTCCAATTGCCATGACTGAAAGAATTGCAGTTAGCCAAAAGAGTTTGTCAATTCCCCAGTTTCCACCAACAATAGGAGCAACTATCATCGCGACTGCAAAACTAAGAGCAATAGTTCCACCCATAATCGCCATAGCATGGGCTCTTTGTTCCTCTTTTACTAAGTCAGCTATCATTGCTGAGACGACTGACCCAATTGCTCCTGCTCCTTGCAAAAAACGCCCAACCATTAACATATAGATATTGTCTGCCATTGCGGCGATGATTGAACCCACAATAAAGATAATAAGTCCAAAAAAGAGTACAGGTTTTCGTCCAAACTTGTCTGACATAAGTCCAAAGGGTACTTGAAAAATTGCTTGGGTTAATGCATATCCACCAACAGTAACTCCAGCTAAAAATGGTGTGGCTCCCTCCATTTTGAGGGCATAGACTGAAAGTACAGGAAGAACAATAAAGAGTCCAAAAAATCGTAATGCGACAATAAAGTTTAAAGGCATTGTCTCTTTAATCATATTAACATCTCCAATAAGATAAAATTTGTCCCATTATATAACTAAAAGGTTAAATCTAAATGAAAATTGTTTTGGCAACTAGCAACAAGGGTAAACTACGAGAATTTAATAAGATGTGTGATGTTGAAGTTATTGCTTTTTCAGAAATTTTAGGTGAGTTAGATATTGTGGAAGATGCCGATACATTTAAAGGGAATGCTTTGATTAAAGCTCGTACTATTTATGGAAAGCTAGAGAGCGATGAATATATTGTTATTTCAGATGATAGTGGTATTTCAGTTCCTCTTCTTGGAGGCATTCCTGGGATTTATTCAGCCCGTTATGCAGGTGAAAGGGCAAGTGATAAAGAGAACCTTTATAAACTGGTAGAAGCAGTAAAAGCGCAAGGAGTAGAGAAGACAAAAGCGTACTATACAGCAGCAATAGCAATAGTAAGTAAATATGGAGAGTATGTAGTTCATGGTTGGATGCATGGAGATGTGCTTTCTGCTACCAAAGGGGAAAAAGGTTTTGGATATGACCCAATGTTTGTTCCAGCTGGTTATAATTTGACACTAGGAGAGTTGGATGATGATGTAAAAAAGGCTATTTCTCATAGAGCAAAAGCATTGATATTAGCAAAGCCCATTATTAAAATGATGCAGAGGCAAGACAATGATTATTATTAAAGATTATTAACTTATATCGTAAAATGGATTGATTATGTTTAGAGTAATACAATAAAACATAAGCAGAACAATTTTTCTTCTTGATTCATGAGGGTTTGCTTTTGTATTAATACTTTTTTTAGTAAAATGATTCATATTTAGAAATATTTGAAGGACTTTTTTAAAATGAAACAACAATTTATGCAAGATTTACAGAAGATATATGATGAACTTCAAACACGACAGGAATCACTTAATGAATACTATAAGCTCTTAGAGGGTGACCACCCACAAGCGAAAGTATTGGTAGAAAGTTTTTTAAAAAAGATGTCACTTCCTCTTAATAGTGATACTACGATGGCCGCATTGACACGACTTATTAATCTGCGTGAAGATGCTTTGGAGCAAGTACTTAAAAAAGAAGGTTTCTCTGAAGATGAGATTATTGAAAAAAAAGAAGAAGCGTATCTTTTTACAAAAGAGATGCATCTATCTCGACATGAGTATTTGATAGCTTGGATTAAATCTGAAAACTTGTTAACTCCTTTCTATCGTACGCTTATAGAGAGTGTTCATTATATAGGTGAGTCTATGAGTCAGTGGCAGTCTACTTGGACAGCTAAGATTATCAATGGTGTTAATCGTGATTTACTTGTAGAACATAATGGTGATGAACAAGCTATTTTCCAAATGTTACAAAACAAAGAATTATTAGATTTAGCTCCTAGTGGTGAAGTAGGAGATAGATGTTACTCAGTTCTTGTGAAAGATGAAAAGGGCGAATATCGTTCGTTAGCGTATAGTGATGCCTTTCCTCAAGAAGTCTCTTCTTTAGTCTCTACTATTGAAGATTGTATTGAACATTTATCATTAGAAAAAGACGAAGTATTTGAGCAAAAAAGAGAGTGGATTGCTTATTTTGTAGCACTTAAAAAAGCATTTTCTGGAGATGAACCTAAAAAGCTTATAGGACTTTGGGCAAATGTAGATAGAGCATGGATGAAGATAACCACACCTCTACAGGTAGGTCACCCATTGGAGTATTATGAAGACCACTTTAGAAAAGCTGTTGCTTTAGAGTGGGATTTACGTATTGTTAACCCTGAACTTCAAAGTGGTTCAATGACCAGAGAAAATATTAAAAAGTTCTCTGCTAAGTTAGCAAGTAAAATTGATGGGGAAGTTAGTGGTACTATAGAAAAAAATTCTACACAGGTAGATGAAACTCAACTCTATATAGGTAAACCAATGCTCTACTATGGAGCAGAGTTTAATGGTCTCTTTTCTGCACAGGTTGTACCTAATGATGAGCAGGTTTCTTCAGAGTTGGGTAAGAAAATCTTTGCCTATGCAGATTTTGTAATGGAAGGGCAGAAAGCTAAACCTATTATGCAGCTCTCAGTTGAGACCCTGGGACTAGACTTTGTGAAAGAGAAAAGAGCCTTAGCTGAAAATAACCCAAAGCTGTGGCAAGAGATATATGATACCTCAACCATTGGTCATGAGTTTGGACATATCTTATGGATAGATGGTGACACTGAAATGGCTATGAATGAAACAGGGCAGTTTAAAAATATAGAAGAGTTTAAAGCAACTGCTGGTGGACTTATGGCATTTTTTGAGAATGAGAGAGAAGAGCTTAAAAAACATATAGTAGATGACTTGGTCTCTCGTGCAGTTGGTCTTATGGCTTGGCGTGAAGTAGGGGAGGTGCTACCTTATTATTGTGAAGGACTTATACACTTAGATATTCTTTTTAGTTCAGGGGTTATTACTTATGACAAAGAGATAAAGATTGACTATAGTCAATATGATGCTATGAAAGAGCGATACAAAGAGGTATACAGAGCCTTAGCAGAACATTATATAGCTAAAAAAGATGCATCTGTTTATTTAGAACAGTATGTTCAAAGGTCAGAAGGGGTTTATTTGCCTGTAGACACTATGATTTTGAACTTTGTTGAGGCTTATTATAAAAGATATAAAGAGATAGGTCAACAAGTTTGGAAAGTTTCATAGATTCGGTAACAGCGAACATTAAATATTTAAGTATAATTAAAAAATAAAAAGGTGAATGATGAGTAAACTATTAGATATCAATATAAATGAGCAGTTAATTGAACGATTAAACCAGTTTGATATGAAATTGGAAAAGATGGAAGATTACTATTTTGTAGATGGTCTTTTCCCTGGAATCACTGCACAAGCATTTGAGATGGAACGTTTTGAGGACTCAGTTGTAGTACAACTGGATATTCATATTTTGTTACCTGAACAAACTTTTACAGAGTCTTTTGTAGCACATACAGTTACTATAGAGGATGGAATTGCTTCAGCATTTGAACAGTTTGAGGTAAATGTTCTGCATACACTTATTATGGCGTTTTGGGATAAAGCTAAAAAAGTAGAAAATGGTGTGGGAACAGATATATGGGAGATTAATGGTCATAGATGGCAAGTTGTTATTAGTAACTATGGGTATAGAGGAGATGAACCTCTAGATGAAATTATTGATGATTCGGACTCTATGTTTTTAGAGGTTGAAAAAGCCATTAAAGCACTTCCTTTAGATAAAGATATCTATGCTATTCGTTCTGTCTATACCAATGTAGGTGATGGTAGAAGAGTAACAGAAGCACTTATAAATAATGAGGAGTTTTCAGAGTTGGAGAGTGCCATATCTAAGTTGAAATGGAAACATAGTGATAGTTACTACTCTGTACGGAACCTTGTACTGGTGATGAAATTGAGTGAAAATATTTAATTATTTATTTTAATTGTCATATTTTAAAACATTTTTAAACATTTTTTAGTTATTATTAATAAAATACAATAGAAATGAGACTCTATGGCAGTTGAAAATTATATTCATGATATACTTAATAGTCCTACTTATGTATTTGACCAAATTATAGATAAGATTATTGGGAATAACATAAAACATGCAAAAATTGAACTAAAGCGTCAGTCGACAGATGTTGATGTGGTTTTGTTTGAAGCAATAAAGTCAATACTAAAAGATTTAAGAGAAGAAGAGGGTGTAATTAGTCGTTTTCTTTATAGTAAGTTTGGAATAGAGCTACGTAAAAATAAGCGAAGAGAACAACTTATCTATTTAGGTAGTCAACTAAAAACACAACATGCAAAAGTAAAATCTGAACTCTTTAGACTCTATAGACAAAAAGAGAGAGTTTCGTTAAGTATAGTAGATTTAAAGCGACTCTCTGAAGGATTTAAAGGAAAAAAGTTCTATTTTAAAGATAAAAAAAGTTTAAATAAAAGTAAATTTTACATGAAAGAGATAGGGATAAAAATAGAAAACTTAAAAGAGTGTGAAATTTTTTTAAGCTCTAAGTATAACAATTTAAGTGAAACTGAAAAAATGTATGATTCTATGTTAAAGAAGATACCTCGTTATCATCAGTTACAAGTGGAGAATCATCTACTCTTGATTGCTCCTACCAAAAAGAAGTAATTTTATTTTACAATTAAAATCTTCTTTTCTTTTTTCTTCTTTTCTTCTTTGTTCCTGTAAGGGCATGTTTTACAAAATCACAAAGGCATCTAAATTCTCGGTGTTTAACAAGTTTTTCCATGTATTGACTATAGTTTACTCCCTCTTCATCTAAAAAAGCATGTAGATATTTTAGTGCTGAGTCCATATCGTGGTCTTTTTCAATCTCTAACATCATTTTATAGAGAGGTTCCATTTTTTCTATAACATGGTCAGGAGCCTGTTTACCATAGGCAACATAAGAGATAATGTTATTGTCTGCATCTTTTTGAACTTTCCAATTTATTAAAGTCCAATAGTAGTGTCCATCATTTGTTTTGTTTTTAAGAACAGCTTGAATGGGTAAGCCTTGTTCAATAATAGACCATATTATTTTAAATATGGTTTTTGGCATATCTGGGTGTCTAACAATATTATGTGGTTTATGTATACAAGAAGATCCTTGAAATCCATTTACTTCTGCAAATGTTGGGTTATGATAGATAATGTTGCCTTCTAAATCAGTTCTACTGATAATAATTTGTTGTGCTGCACATCTAATTTCACTAGTTTTTTTATCTGTTGTACTCATATGATAATCCTATATATTTTAAATAAAAAAGTTGTTTAATTATTATACTTTGTTAATAATTATTATATGATTAAAATATTTTATTTTTATTTTATAAATAAATATTATACACAATTCAATACTACAAATGCACTTGAGTGTTATTCATACCACAACGATTGATGATAATGGTAAAATTATTGCTCAAAAAGATTATTATGATTTTGTATGAGTTTCCGAAACATTGGGGGCTTATAAAATGAGTGTTAGATGTTTAAGAATATGGTGGGATTGTCAGTTTTTAGTTCCTATTAAAGGATTTAGCAACAGAGATTTAGAGTGTCTTATCAACATCTACCAACTCACAAATTTCTCAAAAGAGGCTCTTAAGAGTTGGCATGAACTAGCTACTAAACTCTCTATAGAAGAGAGATGGTAGCACAGAGTGGTGGAGAAGTTCTCTATATGGAGTACTATTTAAGTAAGATGGTTATTGGGGTAACCATCTCATCATAAATTTACTTAATCTCAAATCTAAATCCCATATTGACAAATTAGTACCTTTATACTAAAATAGTACAAAAATACTAATAAGGTTAAATATGCAAATAATCATAACAGGTGCAAGAGGCTTTGCAGGTTCACATATCTTGGATGGTTTTGGAAAGAGTCCAAATGTTATTGCCTCATGTAGAGATAAAACTAAACTTCCTCTTTTTCATCAGAACAGGGCGATAGTTGGTGACTTAAAAGAGGTAGAGTATGTTGAAGAGCTTACAAAAAAAGCAGATATTATCTGCCATACAGCTGCTTGGGCTGAACTCAATGGTAGGGTTGAAGAGTCAAAAAGAGAGTTTTTAGAACCTACTCTACAGCTCATTGACAAGGCGTTAGCCAATGGGGTGAAACGGTTTATCTTTCTCTCCTCTACTACCTCTAAACCTATTGAAGAGAAGCGTCTGCACACTTCGCTCTCTCTTGAGAAGATTTGGGCTCACTATG
>JALXFN010000053.1 GCA_027068975.1 Campylobacteraceae bacterium
GTTCATCAAGAAATAAAAAAATATTTCTTTCCTTGTATAAGCTAATTTTTTCATGAAATCTAATAAATTGTCCAAATAATTCTTGTTCCCCTTTACTTAAATCATTAAAATTATTCTCTTTATCATTATAAAAATTAAATTTCAAAAAAATTTGATATTTTTTCAATTTTTTTAAAACATTGCTATCTTGCAAGTTAACTTTTTTTATCTTTAATAAAGAATTAAATTCTCTTATAGAAAATTCTTGATAGATAGAATTTAAAAAAGTATGATATTCTTCAAGTGATATATCTTCAAAAAAATTTGTATCTCTTTTTTCAAGTAAATTAGATACTTTATATAAAAAACGAAGAAGTAAATTTTCATTTATAATGATTTTATATAAAATGTATGTCTCTAAAGTATTAAATATATTTAATAAATATTCTATAATATAAGCATGAAGTTCATCAAGTAAATCATGATTATCTAGTATTTCTTGAAGGAAAGAACTCTCTTCATATGATTCTCCTAAAAAATATTCATCTCGCAATACTAATCTTTTTTTATGTATTTTCATAATATCATCATGAAGTTTTTTCTTGTATTTAAGATTTTCATCAAATTCAATTTTTTCTATTTTTTGAAAAAAAGAAATTATATTTATATTGTTAAAATTTTTATTTAGAAAAATAGATTTAGTAATTGAATTAGAAGTTATAAGTAAATTATTTTTATAGTCTTCTGTAAAGTTCAATAAAAACAATTCAATATTTCTTTTAAAAAAACTATTTTTAAAAATATTTAACACTATATCTGTATGATTTATAACTTCTGTATTATAAAATTTTTCTAAATAAAATGAATCTTCAAATTTTATTAAAAAAATAAATTTTTTCTTTTTTTGATAATATATATCATATAAATACTCTAAAACACTACTCTTCCCACTCCCATTCTTCCCAACAATAGCCGTAATATTAATATTTTTACCAAAAAAGTTCTCTATATAGTCATCATTCTCTTTAATAGTCAATTCATTTTGTTCTTCATTATAATCACAATAAAATCTAGGCGAAAAATTAAACCCCTGCTTATGAATGTTTTTATAATCTTCAACCCATAAATAAACTAATTCCATTACCCAATCACTATCTCCAAATTAGGAATATATCGAAAATCTCGTAAGTTATAAGTAGCAAGAGGAAGATTGTTAATCAAACAAGTAGAGGCAATAATAGAGTCCTGAATCTTTGCATTATGAGAGAGTGAAAAATGCTCAATAATCTGTGTTGAAAGGTTCATAATCTCTTGATTGGTCTCTAAGAGTTTAAAACCTTGAAGTTTTGCTTTTATCTCTCTTAAATCTTTTTTATTTTTTGCACCAATATAAAGCTCCATAAGTACAATATGATTTATATAGCAATTTGTTTTATTAAGAGATAAATTATCTTTTAGATACTCAATAACAACACAAGTATCAACAAATATCTTTCTTCTATTTCCAAGCATTAGCTCTTAACTCTCTTGCATAACTTTTGACATCATTTACATCTTCAAAAAGTTTATAACTCTTATCACTCTCTAAATCAAAATCTAAAGTAGTAGCTGATAGTTCAGGATTTTGAGTTTTATAGTGCAATACACTTTTCTCTTTGTTAAAAAAATGTTGAAGAAGCTCAACTAAAAGCTCATTAGCTTCAATCTTTTTTTTAGAGATGTATTGAGCAAGTTGCTCTTGAAGATAAACATCTTCAATATGGATATTTAGTTGCATTTAAAACCTCTCTTTTTTGAATGATTATAACACATTATATCAAAATCAGCGTTAAGCCTTTCGGTGAGACTTCCCTACTAATTCCATTTAACGGTGCATTAGAAAACAGCACCCTACAACTCCCCACAAATTCTCAAAACATCATTACAAACTCTTTTACTAATCCAACGCCCTTTTTCTGTTATTTGAGACAACAATCATTTTAAAAGCTTTGAAAGAGACTCTGTATCTTCTACTATCTCATTCATTTCACTATGGGAGTAGTCAAAAACAGGTATATTTTCTTGTTGTAGAGCCTTAATAAAATCTAACCTATCCATTCCTAAAAATTCAGCCGATTTTCCCAATGAGAGTTTTCTTTTTTTGTAAAGTGCAACAGCAGTATAGAACTTCATCTTATAGGCTAACTCTTCAGCTGATGATTTTAGAGATAGCAAAATAGAGTTGTCAACTTCTATGGTTGGTAGTGTAATCGTTTGCATTAGAAACCTCTTTTTTGAATGATTATAACACATTATATCAAAATCAGCGTTAAGCCTAATCCTCCTCAATCTCATCAACAAGAGGCTTCAAACTCTTAACATCAATACTCTCTTTTTGACTTTTAGAATAGATAGTTAAAAGATAAATAGACCCATTAGCAAGGCGTGTGTAGTAGATGACTCTGTAGCCTCCACTTTTACCACCAACATCACTATTTTTTACCCTAATTTTATATAGATTTGAACCCAAATCAATACCAATAGTATAATCTTTTTCTAACTTTTCGACCAATTCAAGAATATCTGACTTTATAGAACGATATTTTTTAAAGAGCTTTTTTACATCTTTTTTAAAGCTATCAATAACTTTTACCTCATAGCTCATCTAAAAAATCCCTTGCATTGGTTGCTTTTAACTCTCCTCTTTCTGTTTTTGCTACCTCTTCTAATGCAACTTTTAGTTTTTGAGTAAGCTCTGTATCAGAGTCAGGAAGTTTAACCTCAAAAGGCAAACCCCTATGAGCTACAATCATTTTTGTAAAAATATTGACAGCCTCTGAAAAATTCATACCCATCTCTTCTAAAATTTTTTTAGCATCTTGTAGTGAATTTTGTTCGATTCGTAATGAAGTTTGTATTTTAATAGGTTTAGCATACATCTTTTAGCCTTTTAAATTGAGTTAAAAAAGTATAACATAGGTTTCATTGTATATACATTGGGATTTAATTGAAATCTCTAACCCTAAACCCACTATCTCTAAGCTCTTTAGCAATACTTTGAAGTGAACTTCTAAGAATGTTATACTGTTCTAAAAAACTCTCTACCAACTCTTTTGGGGTTTCATTTAAAATTCTTAAATAAAAGGGAATATACTCTCTGTTAAATGATTGCAAAATATTTTTAAGCGTCTCTAAGTCAATATGAGATTTAGGAGAGTAAGACCAATTACAATACGTTAACATAACTATAGCAGAGGGGTTTTCAAAATTTTCTTGAGTTAGTTTAACCTCTGAACCTCTTCTTCTGTATTGTAACATTTGGTCTCCTTTTCTTTTAATTATTGTAACACATTATATCAAAACCATCGTTAAGCCTTTCGGAGAGACTTCCCTCTATGCCAATTCAACGCAGATTTTAAATCATTTTTGGCTTTATATAACCACGCTTCATACCCCATCATATAAGCCGAATCCCCTCTTTTTCAACCTTATAAAGCAACGAACTAACATCTTTAGAGAGAGTATTAAACTCCTCTTTGGTATAGACCAAAATATCTTTAGCTATCCCCATACCTCTTAAAGCTCTAATCCCCTTTATAGCTCGTTTATAAGGTTTTTCGTCGCTATGCTCAACCACTACAAGTAAATCTAAATCGCTATCTTTGTTAGGAGTTCCCCACGCATAAGAGCCAAATAGGTAAAGAGATAAAGGATTGTAAGCATTTTGAAGTTTTGTAGTTATGTTTTTAAATAGACTCTCTTGCATTGCTTTACCTTTCTTCTAAAAAATCATTCACATTTTTCTTTTCTTCTTCCCAACTATAGTCTATAAATATTATTTCATCAATCTCTCTATTTGAGTAATCAAAAATAGGTATATTTTCTTGTTGCAAAGCCTTAATAAAATCTAATCTATCCATTCCTAAAAATTCAGCTGATTTTCCCAATGAGAGTTTTCGTTTTTGGTAAAGTGCAACAGCAGTGTAAAACTTCATCTTATAAGCTAACTCTTCAGCAGATGATTTTAGAGATAGCAAAATAGAGTTATCAACTTCTATGGTTGGTAGTGTAACAGTTTGCATTAGAAACCTCTTTTTTCGATTATTGTATCACATTATATCAAAACCATCGTTAAGCCCTACAACTCCCTCAATCCCTCAAAAACAATCCTCTCTAACCTAGAACTATCAGCATACTGCACACACTCAATCGAAGCTTCAATATAAGCCCCATTATCAATAGCCCCACTATAATCAATAGGTTTATAACCACTCTTTAGTACCAACATATCACAAAAAAGACGAATAACTCTCCCATTGAGTTCATAAAAAGGGTGAAGTGCAATTAGTTCACCTTGATAGTAGGCTAACCTTTTAGCAAAAAGAGTTTTCTTTTTTATATCTGAAAGGTAATTTTCATTTTCAAGCTCCTTAAAAATTCGAGCAGATTCACTGTGAAGATATTGAGCTAAGCAAAATTGAGAATCTCCTTTGCTCATATTTACATCTCTATATACTCCTGCAAAATCGTAGAGAGATTCAAAAGTTTTTTTGTGAAGGTTTATAAAGTAGGTTTCATTTAGAACACTTTTTGTTATCAATTTAGGAAGTTTATTATAAGCCTCTTCTAAAAACCTGAGTTCGACGGAATACCATATTCACAAAAGCCTAAAAATAGGTAAGGTTTTCAAAATCAAATTCGTAGGACTAGCCATAGCTAATTCAAGAATTTTATATTGGAAAGATTGCCTATTTTTAGGCTTCCCTTTGGGTTTTATGAGGTTTCCCATATGCTTAGACAGATTTTTTTGAATTAACTAGTTAGTCCTGCAAAAATCTGCCGTTGCCTATGAAAAACCTCATAAAATTGTGGATATGGTATTCCGTCGAACTCAGGTTAAAAGAATATTTTCTGCTTCATGAATATCTTCAGAGGTTGTAATATTGAGCTTATTATGTGGAATATCTGTTCCCTCAATGTAGATAGAACTATGATTAAAACGATACTTGGACATTATGCTTTGTCATTAAATTTTTAATTCTTTGTGTAACCTCTTTGGAAACAGGCTTATACCCCTCAATTCGTTGAGAGTTTTCAACCGTTTTTTTTATCTCCTCTTTTGAGAGTTTATAGATATTATCCTCTTGCTTTTTATTAAAAAAATCCCTAAGAAGCTCAACCAAAAGCTCATTAGCTTCTATCTTTTTTTTAGAGATATATTGAGTAAGTTGCTCTTGAAGATTGACATCTGTAATCTGTACATTTAGTTGCATTTGAAACCTCTCTTTTTTTGATTATTATAACACATTATATCAAAAGCATCGTTAAGCCTTTTGGCGAGGTTTTTGAATATGCTAATTTTATTTAACGCTACTAGACCTTATATTTTTTTAATTCTTTAAAGCTAACTCCTCAATCAACGCCCACTTGCCAAACCCACTATCGGCATTTATATGTCCACCATTTTCTATAACAGTGTAGGTAGCCCCAATAGAGTTAGCCATACTCTCTGTTTCATCAAGCTCAATCCAAGGGTCATTGTCTGAGACTATTAGATGAACCTCTTTGGCGTGAATATTGCTTGGAGTCTCACAAGGGAAAAAGGTTTTTATGGTAGGTTCAGTAGTACTAAGGCTAGGAGGAGAGACCATAAAGAGTCTCTCAACTGTAGCTATCTCCTCTTGGCAGAGCCAAAACCATAAGGTGTTGGCTAGAGAGTGGCAGACAACAGTGTCTGGTTTAAACTCTTCTAAAATCTTTTTGACCTGTTTGACCCATCTATTTTTGCTTGGGAAGTGGCAGTTATCTAAGAGTGGGAATGAGACTGTTCCGTAGTTTTTGGCGATTTCACAAGCTAGATGGCTTTGCCAATGGGGGAAGTCTGAACCACCCCAGCCGTGTAAAATAAGGGTTTTATTGGTTGACATATCTTCTTACCTCTTTATCTATCTCAATAATCTCTGATATATCTTTAGCTTTTACATCTTCAAACTTCTTATAAGCATCTAAAACCATTTCTCCCATTCCAAAAAAGTTAATTTCATCTTTTTCAAACTTTTTAATAGCCTCTTCATTTGCAGAGTTGACCACTACACCTAAGTGAGGGTTGTGTAGAAGATGCTCTTTTATCTCCCAAATAGGGTAGCGTGAAGCCTCAATAGGTAGAAACTCTAAAGCTCCAATCTCTAGTAGGTTAATAGGGGGTAAAATCTCCTCCTCTACCTTCTCTCTTAGGGCAAAAGCGATAGGTAGTTTCATATCTACCCCTGCAAAGTGAGCAGTGGTTGAGCCATCTTTAAACTCAGCTAGAGCGTGGATAATGGATTTTTTTTCTATAATTGCGTCAATATTGGTTGTATTAAAGAGCCATTTTGCTTCTAATAGTTCAAAGAGTTTGTTTGTCATGGTAGCAGAGTCAATGGTAATCTTTGCTCCCATTGACCAATTTGGGTGTTTGAGGGCTTGTGAGAATGTTGCCGTTTTCATTTTGTCTAGCTCCCAATCTCTAAAAGCTCCACCACTAGCAGTTACATAGAGTTTAGAGAATGGGCGTTCACCCATTAAATACCACAAACCAAAGTGTTCACTGTCAATAGGAACAATTTTACTCATGTCAATAAACTCACCTGCAACTACCAATGACTCTTTGTTTGCAAGGGCAACTTTGCGTCCAAGCTCAATCGCTTTTAGAGTAGGGGCTAGACCTGTGTAGCCTACCAAAGCATTGACAATGGTTGGGCTAGATGTACGTTCTAAAAGCTCTAATATTCCTGCATCTCCACAGAAAACATGAGGATGATTGATTTTTGCTTTGTCGGACTCATTTGCAATAGCAACATACTTGGGGTTAAATTCTACAATTTGTTGGTTAAGTAGGTCAATACTTCGACCTGCTACTAAGGCTTCAACTTGAAAGTTATAGCGTTTTGCGATGAGTAGGGTATTGACCCCAATTGAGCCTGTTGAGCCTAAAATAACGATAGATGATGACATGCTTATAGTGCTCGTAAGATGATTATCATAATAATAGAAGCAAAGAGATAGCCATCTAGTCTATCTAAAACACCACCGTGACCAGGGAAGATGTCTCCAGAGTCTTTTACTCCTGCTTCACGTTTGAGGTAACTTTCAAACAAATCACCAAAAATAGAAGCAATGGCTGTTATCCATGAGACCAATATGATAATAAATGGTGTATCTAAATCCATATAGAATGCGTAGGCTGAACCTGCTAAAGTTGCGAAGAAAACACCACCAACTACACCTTCTAATGTTTTGTTGGGTGAAGTTGGAGAAAATTGTGTTTTACCAATACTTTTTCCAACAAAAAATGCACCCACATCTGTAAATGCAACAGTGACAAGTAGCCAAATAATCCAGTCAATACCATAAGTGGTGTAGAGCATAAACATAAAGAGGAATCCAACTGCTGGATAGAGGAATGGTAAAATGAGTTTCTTTTTCTCATGCTCTTGTGTATATGCCAGTTTTGCACCAAAAACGATAGCCATTAAAAAAAACAGATCGTCAGGATTGGGGTAAAAATAAGCGATAATCCAAATAATACCAGCATAAAGATAAGGAGATGTCTGTTGAACATCAAAAAGTTTAACAGCTTCATTGAACCCAATCATATAAAAAGCTCCTAAGTAGAGCCACATGACTATTTTTGTATCTATATATCCTACAAGTAGAGCAGATGCTATAAGGGCTAAACCTGTAGTCCATCGTTCTCTATTATCTGTTATAAATTTCATGATATATTCCTTTTTTAATAATCCACATTATATCATTAATGGACTTATTCTCGTATTTCCATTTTTATTCACGTATTTCAATACCCTCTTTTCTGACCCTTATGGTTTTATATTTGTCATATTCAACATTTGAGCCTTCTTGTATTTTTACAAATTTTCGTTTGGTGTAGTCTACATCATAATCTCCTGCTTTTTTTAGTGAAAAGTCCACACAGAGTTTAGCTGCTTTCTCTATGACTGAATCAGGAAGATTTTGTTTATCTGTTTTTATGATGAGGTGAGAAGAGGGAATATCTCGAATGTGCATCCAAATATCATTTGATTTGGCAATTTTTAGTAGGGCTTGATTCTCTTTAGAATTTCTTCCAATAAGCACCTTATAGTCATCTATCCAAAATAATTCACACTCTTTTATTTTCTCTTTTTTTCGTTGTACTTTGGCTCTTTTAGGAAGCAACAGTTCGAGTTCATGGCTATCTTTTGCGTGTTTTATGGAGTTGTACATATTACTATAAAAATCTATTTTACTAGAGAGATTCTCTTTTTCTATGTGAATATTTTTGGATTTTTTTCGTGTTTTTTTTGCTTGATTAAAGAAATATTCACTCATTCTGTTAGGAACAGTTTTTGAAGGGAGTTTAATACTTATTGGGTTGCCTTCAAAATCATATGTCTCTAGTTTTTTGTCGTAAGGCTTTATTTGATAGAGGTTCGCTAAGACAATGTTGCCATAGTTTTGAAACTTTTTCTCATCGTCTGCAAGGCTTTTGGGATTGGCTAATTTATCTAAAAGTTTTTGAAGTTTCTCTTTACGTTTTTTTACCATAAGAAGTTTTTGTTTCTTTAAACCGTTGACTCTCTTGGTCTCAAAATCCAGATATTTTTGACTTAAGTAGTTGTCAATATTGTCAATCTCTTTTATCTCCTCCTTTCTATTATAAGGAGGAATGGCTAAGAGTTCAACCCCTGGACGAATAACTCTAAACGAACTGTCAGCATCAATATGTCTTAAGGCTTCTATAATTACTTCATTTTCATCTAAAAGTATGGCATTGGTATGGCGACCTGTAAACTCAAACTGTAAAACAATACGCTTATTTTTATAAGAACTTTTTGGAGCCAAGGTTAAACGGATAACTCTATCGTTTTCGGGAACTTCAATATTAAGAAGTTTAGACCCTGATAAAAGAGTGTGTAAAAGAGTGTCAAAAGGTGCATTGTAACTCTGTGAAGGTCTTTTTGATTCACTTTTATAAACAAAGCTTTCACCTCTGGTCATGTTAAAAAAGTAGGTGTTGTTTCTATCAAAAGTTAACTCTATGGTATTGTTTTCAACTCTTCTTGCACGACTAATAAAGGTAAACTTTGAAAGATGTTTCGCAATGGCAGTTAGTTCATAGTGTCTGATTTTTTCTCCTTTGAAATGGTCTTGGTATGTTTTTTGATAAAATCTAATTTACATAGTGGAATATTAACCAAATTTTCATATAATGAAAAGAAAAATTAGAAGGATAAATTTATGATGCAAACATCGATAATAGCTTGTTTATTACTAGGGGCTATGTTTTTATTGACAGGATGTGGAGATAGTGAAACAAAAGAAGTAGCAAAAATAGAGGTTGATGAAAAGGGAATACCTGTTTATGTTACAGAAAAATCTAAAGATATTTCGTATACTGAAAGAGATAAGGAGATAGCTGTTGCCTCTTATACTAAGAAAGAAGAGAGTAATGAGAGTTCGATTCCTAAAAATCTTGATAGAGAAACATACAGTTTAGCAACAAAAGAGAATACTCTTAAGACGGGGACATCTTATAAGACAAGAGATAATGAGATAGCTTTAGCCTCTTATTCTTCAAAGGGAGAAGTTGAAGAAGAGACATTGATAACAGAAAAAAATGCCATAGATAAAGAAGAAGATGTTTCATCTAAAGTTATGACAGTTTCAGAAACTAATAGTAGTAAAAAATCTCTTAAAGCAATAGAAAAGTCAGCATCTATTAAGGGTAATATTGTTGTGCCTAAAGCAACAAGTGTTGCAGTTGTATCAGCTGTAGTTTCGACTGCAGTTAATTCTGATTCGGTAGACTCAATAGAAAAAGTTACTCCTCCAAATGTTCCTAGTGTACCTGAAGTTAATGTCACTGTTCCAACGGCAGTTAAGTCTAAGAGTATGGGAGAAGAGGTTGATTCAAACAGTCAAGCAAAAAAAGATTTAAATACTCAGTAAAGGTAACTTTGAAAGATGTTTTACAATGCTAATTAGTTTATAATGTTTAATTTCTTCTCCTTTGAAATAGTCTGTAAATTGTTTTAGTGTATTTTTTTTAACAAAATCTAATTTGAACAGTGAAATATTAACCAAATTTTCATATAATGAAAAGAAAAACTGGAAGGATGAATTTATGATACAAACAGCGATAATAGCATTTCTATTAATAGGCGCTATGTTTATATTTACAGAATGTGGAGATAGTGAAACAAAAGAAGTAGCAAAAATAGAGGTTGATGAAGAGGGAATACCTACTTATGTTACAGAAAAAGCCATAGATGTTTCTTATACTGAAAGAGACAAGGAGATAGCTACTGCTTCTTACAGCAAGAAAGAAGAGCGTAATGAGAGTTCGATTCCTAAAAATCTTAATAGAGAAAAATATAGTTTAGCAACAAAAGAGAATGTTCTTAAGACAGGGACATCTCATAAGACAAGAGATAAAGAGATAGCTTTAGCCTCTTATTCTTCAAAGGGAGAAGTTGAAGAAGAGACATTGATAACAGAAAAAAATGCCATAGATAAAGAAGAAGATGTTTCATCTAAAGTTATGACAGCTTCAGAAACCAATAGTAGTGAGACGTCTCCTAAAGAAGCAGAAGAGTCTCCATCTGATAAGAGTGATATTCCTGTTGAAAAAGTTATGACAGCTTCAGAAACCAATAGTAGTGAGACGTCTCCTAAAGAAGCAGAAGAGTCTCCATCTGATAAGAGTGATATTCCTGTTGAAAAAGTTGTGACAGCTTCAGAAACCAATAGTAGTGAGACGTCTCCTAAAGAAGCAGAAGAGTCTCCATCTGATAAGGGTGATATTCCTGTTGAAAAAGTTATAACAGCTTCAGAAACTAATAGTAGTGAGACATCTTCTAAAGAAGTAGAAGAGTCTCCATCTAATAAGAGTGATATTGTCGTTCCTACAGCAGCAAGTATTGCCGTTGTATCAGCTGTAGTTGCAACTGCAGTTAATTCTGATTCAGTAGACTCAGTAGAAAAAATCACCCTCCCTAATATTCCTAGTGTCCCTGAAGTTAATGTTACTGTTCCAACAGCAATTAAGTCTAAGAGTATGGAAGAGTTTGCCTCAAACAGTCAAGTAAAAAAAGATTTAAATGCCCAAAGAAAGGCTAAAGATGCAGAGATTGCAAAAAATGCACTTTTAGCTAAGCAACTTGAAGAAAAAATTGAAAGTGAAAAACTTTTAAAGTTAACAAATCAAGAGTTGGCTTCAAAAATTGATGAACTACTTCGTATAGCAAAAGAGGCAACGCTACAAGCAGAGACTAAATATGCTGAAGGAAAAAAAGAGCTTGAGACACTCTTATCAGAAAAAGAGAGTTTAGAAGCAAATGTAACACAACTAAAAACAAGCAATGATGAGTTATCAGCAAAAATTACGGAACTACTTTCTATTGCCGAAGAGGGAACACAAAAAGCACAAGCTGCATATGAATCAGAGAAACAAGAGATGCAGGGCTTACTTTCAACAAAAGAGAGTTTAGAAGCAAATTTAAGAGCTGAACAAGAGAATGAAAAAAGTTTGACAGTAGAAAATATTGCATTACAGGCAAAAATAGCAGAACTTTTGAATATTGCTAAAGAGGGTACCCAAAGAGCACTGGTAGCACAAGAAGTTGAAAAGGAAAAAATGAAAGCGTTGCTTCTAACAAAAGAGAGTTTGGAAGGGAATGTAAGTAAGTTGAACACAACCAATGGTGAATTAGCAGGAAAAATAGTAGAACTTCTTTCTATTGCAGAAGAGGGAACGAAAAAAATAGAATCATCTTATGCATCTGAGAAACAAGAAATGCAAGGATTACTTTCAATAAAAGAGAGTTTAGAGGCTAACCTAACAGCAGAGTTAGAGAAAGAGAAACTTTTAGCAGAAGAGAATAGTAAACTAAAAGAGCAATTAGAAGCAGAGCATAATACATCAGTTTCTGAAATGCAAGGATTACTTTCAATAAAAGAGAGTTTAGAGGCTAACTTAACAGCAGAGTTAGAGAAAGAGAAACTTTTAGCAGAAGAGAATAGTAAACTAAAAGAGCAATTAGAAGCAGAGCATAATGCATCAGTTTCTGAAATGCAAGGATTACTTTCAATAAAAGAGAGTTTAGAGGCTAACTTAACAGCAGAGTTAGAGAAAGAGAAACTTTTAGCAGAAGAGAATAGTAAACTAAAAGAGCAATTAGAAGCAGAGCATAATGCATCAGTTTCTGAAATGCAAGGATTACTTTCAACAAAAGAGAGTTTAGAGGAGAATGTAAGTAAGCTAAAAGCAACTAATAGTGAATTGGCAGGAAAAATAGCAGAACTGCTCTCTATTGTAGAAGAGGGAACAAAAAAAGTAGAAGCATCTTATGCATCTGAGAAACAAGAGATACAAGGGCTACTTTCAACAAAAAAGAGTTTAGAGGCAAACCTAACAGAAGAGTTAGAGAAAGAGAAATTTTTAGCAGAAGAGAATGATAAGCTTAAAAATCAGTTGGCATTATTATTAGAAGCAAAAGCTAAAGAGGAAGCAAAACAGTTGGCAGCCCAAAAAGAGGCAGAAGAGAAAGCAGCAGAAGAGAAAGCTAAGGCAGAAGCAAAAGCTAAAGAGGAAGCAGAACGGTTGGTAGCCCAAAAAGAGGCTGAAGAGAAAGCAGCAAAAGAAGAGGAATCTAAAGCAAAAGAAGCAGAGAAAAAACTAACAGATGCTTTTTCATTAACTAAAGTGGAATTTAGAACAGGTAGTATGCAGTTAACCAATGAGAGTAAAAAGCGTTTAACCAAGGCAGCATCTGTTATGAAAAAGTATGAAGGTTACTCTTATAAAATTCAAGGGCATACTGACAATAGAGGAAGTGAAAGTTTTAATATAAAACTTAGTAAAAAACGTGCTGAAGCAGTTAAAGCATATTTGGTATCACAAGGTGTTGATGCTGGAATTTTATCTACAGAGGGGCTTGGCTCATCCCAACCAATAGCAAGTAACGATACAAGAGAAGGACGATTTCAAAATCGTCGTGTTGTATTTGAAATTATAAAATAGTTTTACTTGTTGTACCAGAAGTCTGTAATTTATTTATAGACTTCTTTCTCTAATCTTCCCTTTAATCTTTTTAAATTAAGTTTATAGCTATATAATCCAAAAAATACTTTATTAAGGTAAAAAATATATGTCAAACAGTGAATTAAAAGCTGAAGCATTAGAACTTTTTAATGCAAAAGATTATGCCAAATCATTAGAACTTTATCAAGCTCTTGCTAAGCAAGGAGATTTAGCCTCTCTTGCAACAATTGGATATTTTTATCATAACGGCTTAAGTGTGGAACAAAGTTATGGAAAAGCTATAGAGTATTATAAAAAAGCTGCTGATGCAGGTGAACACTCTTCTGCTTATAATCTTGGACTTTTATACTTAAGAGGCTTGGGTGTTGAGAAAGATAGTGTGAAAGCACATGAGTATTATCTCCAAGCAGCAATTAAAGGTATGCCTCAAGCACAGTTTGATGTAGCACTTATGTTTGAAAATGGTGAAGGGTGTACTCAGAACCATTCAGAAGCAGCTTTTTGGTATGAAGAGGCAGCTAAAAGAGGGAATGCTGAGGCATTTAATAACTTAGGTGTTCTTTTTAAAGAGGGTATGGGGGTAGAGCAGAGTTATAAGAAAGCTTATGTTCTTTTTAAACAAGCAGCCATGAAAGGTTCACCACAAGGACAGTTTAATTTAGGTGCCATGTATGACCAAGGTTTAGGCTGTGAAGAGAGTACGGAGAAAGCTTTGGAGTGGTGTCGTAAAGCTGCTTTTCAAGGGCATCAAAAAGCAAAAGATATTATGCATCGTATGCAACAAGATGGACAGATTGTATTTTGATTTAAAAGGATGGATTTGAGACAAAACTTCTCATTCTACGCTGACATTTAAGGAATAATATTGATAATAAGAAAACTGTTTAAATTTGAAAATGCACATATCGTTCGTGGATGTTCTACTAGAAAATGTTCTGAAAATATTCATGGACACTCTTACAAGGTCGAAGTATTATTAGAATCTAACTATCTTGACCATGGACAGATGGTTTATGACTTTGGGTTAACCAAGCGTTACATTAAAGAGTTAATAGATGCATTTGACCACTCGATTACGTTATGGTCAGAAGATAACCCTTCTTATATAAAAGATATGAAAAAGCATTCATCCCGTTGGGTAGAACTTCCTGTTTCTCCTTCAGCTGAACAGTTTTCAAGAGTTATATATTTAATGGTTGAACGAGTTTTAGTTTGTACGGGAATGGTCAATGGAGAAAAAAATGTTACATTGAGTAGCATAATTGTTCATGAAACAGAAACGGGGTATGCACAAGGCTTTAAAGAGGATGCACATAGTGAATTGATGGGAATTATCAATTTAGAAGATATTGTTTTTTCAGATGAAATTAAACATGAATGGACAAATTTTAACCTTTGGAAAGAGTTGTTGGAGGGAAAATTAATGGAAAATCCAAAAAAAGTGTAGTATACTTACGCATATTTTAAATAAAAGGACATAGTAACATGAAAAAACTTACAGTTTTATCAATCGTAGCAGCAACTTTACTTCTCGTAGGATGTAATGAATCATCAACAGGGGCAGAAGCAAAAGCATCAGCAGAGAAAAAAGTAGAGGCTCCAGCAGCAGAAGCTAAAACAGAAGCAACTGAGGCTAAAAAATGTGGTGAAGGTAAATGTGGTGGTGACAAAAAGTCAGCAGCAACTGAAGCTAAAGAAGCAGCAGCAACAGCTGTAGAGAAAACTAAAGAAGCTGTAGTTGAAAAAGCAGCTGAAGTTAAAGATGCAGTTGCAGAAAAAGCAGCAGCAGCAACAGCAGCAGTTGCAGCAACAGCAACAGCAGCAGTAGATAAAACAAAAGAAGCAGCATCTGCAGTAGCAGAAAAAGCAACAGAAGCAAAAGATGCAGCAAAAGATGCAGTAGCAGGAGCTACAGGTGGTGCAGATGGTAAAGCTCTTTTCGCTAAATGTTCTTCTTGTCACGGTGCAGATGGTAAAACAAAAGCACTTGGTAAATCAGCAGTTATCGCTGGTCAACCTGCAGCAGACTTAGAGACTAAAATTAAAGGTTACAAAGCTGGTACACGTAACACAGCTGGTATGGGTGCGTTAATGAAAGGTCAAGTTGGTTCTTACAGTGACGAAGATATTAAAGCAGTAGCTGCTTATATTTCAGGACTATAGTTTTTTTTATCCTTGGTTTGGGTAGACACATTGGTCTACCCTTACAGGGATATTATCTTATAAAAAAATCCTCTTCTTCATCACTTTTTAAATCTAATTTTATTGGTATCATTTTAACCATTTTCTCTTTTTCTAAATAAGCCACTTCGCTTGTTGTTACTATCATCCCATCGGCTTTTTCCATAGGTGAGACCATACCTGGTTTTTGATTGTTTAGAGGGGCAAATGAGTCACCATCCCACTCTCCTAAAATAACGCTATTTTTTCCTGCTCTAAATCTATATTCATCTCTCATTTTTGTTGTAATAAGTCCATGATAAAAACTTTTAGTTCCTGAAAGTTTAGCAATGGTAGGTTTGACAAACATCTCAAAGTTTACCATAGCAGCTAGGGGATTTCCTGGGAGGTTAACCACAAAGCACTCATCTAGCTTTCCAAAGGTAGTTGGCTTTCCTGGTTTAATATTGATTCCTGAAAAGTAGGTTTCCATACCCAGCTCTGTAAACGCTTGTTTTGTAAAGTCTTTGTCACCTACTGAAACACCTCCAGAAGTTAAAATAAGGTCAGCATCTTTGGCATTGGCAACAGCAGACTTTAGAGACTCTAGTGTATCTCCTGATGAAGCAATATAGCTGACATCACAACCCAACTCTTTGGCTCGTGCATAAAACATAGGGGCATTAGAGTTATAGAGTTGATGTTGTTCTATACGTTCATAGTGAGCCTTTAGCTCTTCACCTGTACTAAAAATTACTACTTTGGGTTTTCTAAAAACCTCTATGTGGGTTATACCTTGTGAAGCAAGAAGTGCTAACGTATAGCCAGTTACTTTGGTCTGGGCAAAAAGAAAAGGGGTATCACTCTTTATATCTTCCCCTTTCCAGCGAATCATGGCATTCTCTTTTATATTTTCAGGAAGAACTACTCCGTTATCTGTAATTGCTACATCTTCTATGGGGACAATGGCTTCACATGAGCTTGAAGTAGGAGCTCCTGTCATGATTTTAATTACTTCTCCCTCATGGAAGGTCTCTTCTGCTTGGTCTCCTGCATAGGTAATCTCTTTTACTTTAACCTCTTTACCTGCATCTGAAACTTTAACAGCATAACCATCCATGGCAGAGTTGTCAAAACGTGGTAGGTCAAAGGTGGCTTTGTAATCTTTTGCAACAATGCACCCAAGACTCTCTTCTATGGGGATGATGTGGGTGCTTTTTTCTGTTACGTTACTGTAAATCGTCTCTAATGCTTCTTGAATAGTAATCATGAAGTTCCCTTATTATAATATGAAAATATTATAGTATAATTCGCGTAAAATAACCATATGAAGGATTTTAAATGCATGGAGAGTTTGCAGAGATGGTTTTAGCCCACTCTATTTTAATAAAAGTAATGTTGGCTGTGTTCGTAGTGGGGTTAATAATACCCTTTTTAAGCAGTGATTGTTCTAAAACGGTTAAACGTATGCGTATCTATATGTTTGTTGCTCATGGTACATTATCTATGATAGCTTTTTCAGGGATAATAGCATTTGTTTTTGCTGATTTACCATTTTCTTTACCTATTGTTACGATGATAGTTATGTTTTTTGCCATGATTATGATAGAGGTAGTGAAGTACAAAAAGATTTTAAAAAATCAAAAATCTGAAAACTGTGTTAGAAGTGGACGCATGACAGCTGTAATGTTTACATTAGTCAATATAGCAATGCTTGCATCAATGGTAGTTTGGAAAATCATGGAAGCGAAAAGTGCAGTACCTGTTTCATAAAGAGGCTGGGGCTTCATCACTTATTTTAAAGGGTGATGAGCATCGCTACATTTTTAAAGTGCGTCGCCACCGTGAAGGTGAGACCATTGCCCTGCGTAATTTAGAAGATGACTCCATCTTCTTTTATACTATCAGTACTCTCGATAAAAAAGAGGCTCATCTTTTTTTAGAAAAATCAGAAGTTTTAAAAGTTATTGCTAAGAGAAAACTACATATTGGTTGGTGTGTTATAGACCCAAAAAGTGTCGAAAAAGTTCTACCGACACTTAACGAGATGGGTGTTGATACTATTACTTTCATCTATTGTGAACGTTCTCAAAAGAGTTTTAAGCCAGATTTTAAACGACTGGAAAAGATTTTGCTTAACTCCTCTCAGCAGTCAGGACGAAGTTCAATGATGAAGCTCTCTCTAGGGGGTGACTTAAAGAATTTTTTAGAAGAGCATCAAGAGGCTGTCATGCTCAACTTTTCAGAACAGAGTTTAACCGAACATTCAGATATCTCTACTATGGTGATAGGCTGTGAAGGTGGTTTTACAGCTGATGAAGTAGCTCTGTTTAAAGCTGAAAATATTATGGGGTTAAATACTCCTCTGATTTTAAAGAGTGAGTCGGCTGTTTGTGCTGTATCAACAAAACTTCTTTTGTAATATTGATTTAAGCAGTTTAATAATATAATTTAATCTAAAATTAAGGAATTGAATGAAAAAAATTATATTAACTATTGTTACTTTGTTCTTCAATGGCTGTGGAGAAATTACATACGGAGATGATAATACTACTCTACCTAATAATCAAGATGGCTATACTAGAAGTGGGGAGAGTAGTTTCCCTATTGCTCAATCCAATAATCCTGAAACTATGAATTCTATAGAGTGGAAAAAATCATATAGTCGTATATTTCGTGAATATACTGTAATGGATAGTGCTGGTAATTTTTATTCACTGTATAGAGTTGATATTCCTCATAGAGCCATTATCTCTAAGTTAAATCCTAACGGAGAGTTAGTTTGGGAAAAGAGCATCTATTTAAATGAAAATTTACAAGCTTCTTATGTTTATAATGGAGAGATGAAGATAGATAAAGATGGAAATATCTATTTAGTAGGTTCAGGACATGACAAAGTTGATAATTTGACTTCTACAAATGATTTATTTCAACATGCTTTTGTAATGAAAATTTCACCCTCTGGAGATAAAATATGGGAATATATAGAAAACTCAACCATACGTACTTATGGTGAAGCATTAAGTATTGATAGGAATGGAAATGTTTATTTTATTGGTCGAGATGAGAACTCTAAACTCTCTTTAATTAAATTAAATAAAGATGGAGAAAAGGTATTTAAAAAATCTTATGACTCTGTGAGTTATAACACTATGGGAAAGGTAGATATTATACTTTCAAAGAATAATATTTATTTATTAACTAAAAAAAGTATTTTAAAGAAAAAACCCTTATATATAATAAAAACATCTTTAAATGGTATTGAGAAATGGTCAAAATCGTATAAAATTCAAGAAGATGCATATTTGTTAGATACTGTAGGTTTTGAAGAGGATTCAAATGGAGATATTATTCTTGTTTCAAATAAAACAAAATTTGTAAACAATAGTATGTTATACGATATTAATCTTTTGAAAATAAATCAATACGGTACTAAACTTTGGGAACATACCTATGGTACAGATAAAGTTGATAAAGTGCGTTTTGTAAAACTTGATAATAATAACAATATTTTTGTTACAGGTTATACACAAGGAGCTTTTAATGGATTTGAAAATGATGAAGCTACCCTTGATACTTTTTTATCTAAAATTTCTCCAGAGGGAGATGTTTTGAAAACAGACCAAATAAAAACCTTTGGTTTGAGTGGTATGAATGTAGCAGGAGCTAGATTTATTGGCTTTAACAAAAACAACAATTTGTTTATTAGTGGTTGGGGAAACATAGATAATAACAGAACAACCAGCTCTTTTTTAATCAAATATAAATAAAGGGGTACGATTAAGTCACTAATGGTTAAAATACTTAAAATTAAACTTAAGGTATTTAACCATGATATTAACACTTTTAGTTCTACTTTCTATTCTTTTTGTCTCTATTGAGTTACAGAAATATTTTAAAATTCCTTCTCCTATCACTTTGATAGGATTGAGTTACTCTTTTTATTATATGTTCCCCAATATGGTACTCTTTTCAGAGGAGAGTTTTGCTGAGTTGGTACTTTTTCTTATTCCTATTCTAATTGCTGCTGATGCTTTGCAATTAAAATTGGAAGACCTGAAAAAAAATGCTATAAGTCTTTTTTATTTGGCTGTATTATCGGTAGCTATATCTATTGTTTTTGGTATATTTGCTGCCAATACATTTTTTGCTGAATATGCACTCTCAACAGGAGCCATTATAGCTCTGTTTGCAATGGTCTTAGCAACTGACCCAGTCTCGGTAGTTTCTGTCTTTTCTAGTTTTAAAGTGCCTCATAAGTTGGCTATTTTAGCTGAAGGTGAGTCTCTGTTTAATGATGCTACTGCTTTGATTATATTTATGTTTATTGCTATTCCTATGATGAATGGGGTGGAGATAGGAGCAATGGATATTTTAGTAGTTAGTCTAAAAGTAATTATTCTCTCCGTTCTTATTGGACTTATTGTAGGGTTTTTAGGGGTTATTATTATGCGTTTAACTGCTGACCCTATGAGTGAGTTGGTACTTATTTTATTAACTGCTTATGGTTCGTTTGAGGTAGCTGAACATTTTCATGTAGCTGGGTTGTTGGCTGTTATTGTCTCTATTATTACACTTAATACCATTACTCAAAAGTCTTTTGATGAGAAAGCTAAAAAGGTTAAAAAAGCCAGAAACATTGTAAACCGTGCCAATAAAAATAAAAAGGTTTTCTCAACAGGTTTTATGAGTGGAATTACTAAAAAACTAAGCTCAGAGGTAAGTGATATAGAGCGTCATAAACAGAATCTAAACTATGTAGCTGTTTTGGCTCTACTGGCTAATACTTTTCTTTTTATGTCGATGGCAAGTATTGTTCATATTGATTTACTTTTAAAATACCAAACAGAGATATTATGGATGTTTTTAATTACCACGCTTATTAGAGCTTTTATGATGGGAACATTTGGAATAGTCTCCAATATGACAAAAAAAATGACAAACATTGGTGTGCGTTGGTGGTCAGTTTTACTCTTTGCAGGGATTAAAGGTGGATTATCTATTGTGATGATTCAGATGTTACCAGCAGGTTTTGAATATAAAGAGATGTTTGAAGCAATAGTAATTGGAGTTATTTTACTCTCTACTTTTGTATATGCGATGATTTTGGTTGGGATTATTTTGCTAAACAAAAATAGTTTTGATGAAGAAGTTAGGGCAGAGGTGCATTAAGTCAAGTATTTATGACCATAGAGTTATGCTATAATAAATCTAAAAAAATAAAGATAAGCTATGAAAAAGATACCCTACGGCATAAGTGATTTTAAAAGATTAAAAACAGAAAATTTCTATTTTGTCGATAAGACTCACTATATAGAG
>JALXFN010000054.1 GCA_027068975.1 Campylobacteraceae bacterium
GTGTATAGTGTTACTTTATGCTTTTATATATACTTGGTTAAAATCTCCTCAACTCCTACACTAATCATTTCACAAACTTCATCTTCTTTAAATGGTTCATAGTACAAATCAGCAACATCTCTACCATTAAAACCAAAGTCACCCATTTTTTTCACATTGGTTAAACCCATAGCTAAAAGCTCCTGCTTATTGTTTTCATCAAGAGCCACTACCAAATCATAACTTGGTAAATCAAACTCGCTCACATGTTGAGAATATTGTTTAGAGATGTCAATGCCTTGTTTTTTAGCAATTTTAATAGAAAGATGACATGGAGCCTCTCCATTATGATAAGTAGAAAGACCTGCTGAATCTATCTCTACTTCTAAACCTAAAGCTTTAACCCTACTCTTTGCAACACCCTCTGCTAATGAGGAACGACAAATATTCCCAAGACAAACAAATATAACTTTTTTCATCTTTCTTCTCCTACTTAAATTTTAATTTTTGAAAAGGTATGCTTACAAATCATCACCCTTCCAACCCTCGCACACAATCTTCCAAATAGTGAGTATATGCCACCTTATCTCCATGTTCATAAAATACAGCTTCACCTACATGAATGTCAATAATCAAAGGAACAAACAACGCCTCACCCTTTGGCAATACTTTACCTGCCCCATGAATAGCAATAGGAACAACAGGTACATCAGGATAGGCTTCGGCTATATGGGCGATGCCTCCTTTAAATGGTTTCATTACCTCTGGGTCTCCCCTACTTCCTTCGGGGAACAGTAGGACTATTTCGTCATTGTCTAAGGCTTTATAAATCTCACTAAAAGGGTGACCATCTGCTTTACTTGGTCGTCGTTTCAGAGGAATAAGGTCTATAAGCTTTTTAGAGAGCCACTTTTTTAGAGGTGTATTACAAAAGTAGTCCTCTGCCCCTATGGGGCGTACTTTTTCTAAAGTTTTTAAAGAAAAAAGGCTCATTATCACCATCGTATCTAAGTGACTGTTGTGGTTAGCAACAAGCACAGCTGGACCTTTTAACGGAAGGTTCTCTTTTCCATGAAGACTTATCCCTGAAACTATGAGAACGATGGGGCGTACTATTAAAATAAAGAATGCTTTTTTAATCCACATGGTACTTTCCTTTTCTGTTATTTTTTTATTCTTTGATTATACTTTAATGATTTTACACTCTTCTTCCATCATAAAAAATTTCTTAAAAAAACTAAAATATTTGTTAACAACTATGGATGAAAAATTAAATAATAATAAAATACGCTATAATCCCACATGAATAAAACTTACGCATATAACCATAAACCTATCCCTTTTAACTTTGCTCAGACTATAGAACGTTTTTTTGTTGAGGAAGTTCCTCTTTTTTAATTTTCAGACAAGGGTTCAAACCTTACAGTAAATTTCCCATAAAAGTAGGACAACTCAAAGGAAACAGGTTTTCGATTGTTCTACACAACGTAACGACAGAAGCAAAAGAGAAGATAGAAAAAGTAGCTTATGAGATGGTTGAAAAAGGAATCCCAAACTACTATGGATACCAACGATTTGGGGAAGATGCTCGTTCCTATGAACAAGGTAAAGAGATAGCCCATTCAGGGAAAAAGCTTAAAGGGGCAAAAGAGAAACTTTTGGTCTCGGCTTATCAGAGTTATCTTTATAACAATTGGCTCTCGGAGCGTATTAAAATCTCTAAGACGATTAGTTTCAACACTATTGAGAATGCTTCAACCATACTTGAATACCCAAAAGAGTTGGTGGAAGTTTTAGCCAAACAGCCACAGTTTTTTAAACTTTTTATAGGTGATGATATGCAGAGTTACCCTTATGGAAAGTCCTACTTTTTACAAGATTTTAACAGAGGCACAAAAGAGTTTATAGCCCATAAATCTAGCCCAACAGGTCTGCTTGTAGGTTCAAAAGTAAAAAGAGCCATGTCCGATGCAAGACATTTGGAAGAGCCATTTGATGACGATGAACTCTATGCACTTAAAGGTGACCGACGTTATGCTTGGATTTTTCCTGAAGATTTATCTTTTATGTACAATGAACATTCAGAGCAATTAACCATTGACTTTTATTTGCCAAAAGGTGCCTATGCCACCACATTTTTAGAGGAGATTTGTAAAAAATCGTTAAAACCTAAAAAATCTTAATTAATTTTTGTTAGAATGGTAATATGAATAATATATATACCATAACAGCCCTATTGACACTATTGACAACGACAGCTACATCTAAAGAGAACTTTTTCTATACCGATTTCATAAAGGTAAAAGCTACTGCTTATACCTCATCAACTATTGAAACGGATGCAGACCCATACTTAGCTGCATGGAGAAACAAACTAAACCCAAAAGTACCCTCTATTGCTGTCTCAAGAGACCTACTTGATATTGGGCTAACCAATGGGATGAAAGTGCGTATAAAAGGTCTAAAAGGTGAATTTTTAGTTTTAGATAAAATGAATAAAAAATGGAAAAATAAGATAGATATCTATATGGGTAATGACCGACAAAAAGCACTAAACTGGGGGAAAAGAAAGGTTATAGTCTATTGGACTGACCCAGCTTATGCCAATGCTAAGTAAAACTACTTTAGCATCTCTTTAACAGTTGCTACAACATTTAGACCTAAATCATTACTAGAGTATCCACCCTCTAAGAAAAATATAACTGGTTTATCACCAAGGTCTAAAATGTTACGTACTATTTTAGCAATCCCTTCTGTTGTCACATCCATCTGTACCAAAGGGTCACTCTCATGTATATC
This sequence comes from Campylobacteraceae bacterium, assembly GCA_027068975.1. Classification (GTDB taxonomy): domain Bacteria; phylum Campylobacterota; class Campylobacteria; order Campylobacterales; family Sulfurovaceae; genus UBA1140. The sequence continues at coordinate 2,779 of JALXFN010000054.1, forward strand.
ATACCCTGCTGAAACCAAAATAATATCTGGATTAAAAAAATTATATGCTCTAGTCAACTCCTTGCCATATATCTCCAAATACTCTTTATCTGAACTGTTAGCCTCAAAACGATAATTAGCCGTGTACCCTACACCTTTTCCACTTCCCGTTTCAGACTCTTTTCCTGTTTTAGGATAAGAATCAACTTGATGTGTACTAAAGAAAAAAACTGTATCATCATCATAAAAAGCATCTTGCGTTCCATTACCATGATGGACATCAAAATCTATAATCATGACTTTTTTATAGCCTTCATTTTGAGCGTATCTAGCAGTAACGGCGATGTTATTAAAAATACAAAACCCCATAGATTCTGTAGGTGTGGCATGATGCCCTGGTGGTCTCACAGCACAAAAAGCTCTTTCAAACTCATGATTTTTTACCCCATCAACAGCAACCAAACCTGCACCAACTGCTTTTACTGCAACCTTATAAGATTGTTTATCTAAAATAGCATCCGAATCAATTGCGAAAGATATCATCTCTGGGCTATGTATCATCTCTATCACATCTACTGTTGCCTCACGAGGCTCTACAAGCATTAACTCTTCATGAAGAGTCTTCATCTGATAATTAATACTCTCTAAACGTTCAGGAGATTCAGGTCCACCATCTGTATCATGCTCTAAATAAAAATCATCTGTTATCCAAGCTACTTTTTTCATCTTTGTCCTTTGTGCAATTTATTACTCTTTAACTTAACATCTCTTCAACCGTTGCTACAACATTTAATCCTAAATTATTAATGGAGTATCCACCCTCCAAGAAAAATATAACTGGTTTATCACCAAGGTCTAAAATGTTACGTACTATTTTAGAAATCCCTTCTGTTGTCACATCCATCTGTGCCAAAGGGTCGCTCTCGTGTAAGTCATACCCTGCTGAAACTAAAATAATGTCTGGTTGAAAAAATTCATATGCTTTAGCTAAATCTTCTTCATAAACTTCCAAATACTCCTTATCTGAACTGTTTGGCATAAGAGGATGATTAGCCGTATAGCCTAGACCTTTTCCACTACCTGTTTCAGACTCTTTTCCTGTTCCTGGGTAGGCAAAAACTTGATGGGTACTAAAGTAAAAAACACTGTTGTCATCATAAAAAGCATCTTGAGTTCCATTACCATGATGGACATCAAAATCTATAATCATTACTTTTTTATAACCCTTATTTTGAGCATATCTAGCTGTAACAGCAACGTTATTAAAAAGACAAAACCCCATAGATGCTGTAGGTGTAGCATGATGCCCTGGTGGTCTTACTGCACAAAAAGCTCTTTCAAATTTACTGTTTTTGACCCCATCAACAGCCACCAAACCTGCACCAACTGCCTTTAATGCAACCCAATAAGACTGTTTGGTTAAAATAGTATCTGAATCAATGGGTAATCCTAAAGGTGCTTTCTCTTTTACTACAGATATCATCTCTGGGCTATGTACCATCTCTATCTCTTCAACTTTCGCTACACGAGGTTCAACAATTATTAATTTATCTAAAAGTGGCTCTATTCTATAGTTGATACTCTCTAAACGTTCAGGAGATTCAGGGTAACCTACTGTATCATGCTGAAAATAGAAATCATCTGTTATCCAAGCTACTTTTTTCATGGTTTTCCTTCGTATAAGAAATCGTATTCTCCTTAAGGATATAGAAAAAAATTTAAAATAAGCTATAATTCGGCAAAAATCATATCAGTTAAAAATTATAGGAATAGAATATGACCATAATTAACCCTCACTACATCTATATTGACAACAATTTTCATGAGAACCTAGCCGTAGCTTTTTCTGAAAAAATAGAAGCCATAGATAGCCTTGAAAATCTTAAAGAAAAATATCCTAATGCAACTATTGAAAATGGAGAAAAGAACTCTGTTCTCTACCCTGGTTTTATAAATACTCATGTTCATTTAGAGTTCTCTGCTAACAAGACTACTCTACAGTATGGAGAGTTTATGCCTTGGCTCGACTCGGTTATAGCAAACCGTGAAGAACTTGTAGGAAAATGTGACAATGCCATGATGATGAACGAGTGTAAAGCGATGATGCATTCAGGCATCACGACTTTTGGTGCTATTTCTAGTTTTGGAACAGAGCTAGAGGTCTGTATGGAGACTCCTCAGAAGGTACTTTTTTTCAATGAACTTATAGGTTCAAACGCTGCCACTGCTGACATGCTCTACGGTGACTTTTTAGAACGTCTTGATGCTTCTAAAAAATGTGGTCATGGGATAACTCCTGCCATTGCCATACACTCACCCTACTCTGTCCACCCTATTGTGCTTAAACGAGCAGTTGAAGTTGCTAAAAATGAAAACCTACCCATCTCTGCTCACTTTTTAGAATCACAAGCAGAACGTGAATGGTTAGAAGAGAGTAAAGGGGACTTTTTAGAATTTTTTCAAAAGTTCTTCTCTACATCTATGGCAGTAACCACTATAGATGAGTTTATGCAGAGTTTTGATGATGTTCCTACCCACTTCACCCATGCTGTTCAAGCAACCAAAGAGGAGTTAACTTACCTTGCAGAGCATGGTCACTCTATTGCCCATTGTCCTCGTTCAAACAGACTACTTGGTTGTGGAAGATTACCTATTGAAGAATTAATAGAGCTAAATATGCCTTTTACCATAGCCACCGATGGACTAAGCTCGAACAACTCTTTAAATATTTTTGATGAACTTCGTGCAGCACTAATGATGCACCATTTAGGACCTCTTGAAAATCTTGCTAATTTACTCATAAAAAATATTACATCAACTCCAGCAGAGATTTTCAACCTAAATAGTGGAGAGATAAAAGTAGGAAAAGATGCAGATTTTGCACTTATCACCCTACCCGATGAAGCACAAAGCACTCAAAGCATTGCACTTCAAACTATTTTGCATACTAAAGAGGTTAAGAGGGTTTATATTGATGGGGAAGTAGTTTCTTAATTATTTTCATAGTTATCGGTATCAATTCGGGCTATGTTAAACGTTTAAAGTGGAGTAGCTCTATGATTTTTAACACTAAAGTTTCCCTCAATATCTAATTGACTCAAATCCTCATAAATCTTCTTAGCCAAAACAAACGCCAAATTAGGAGGAACAGCATTCCCCACCATCTTATACCCAGCAGTCAAATTTTTATAGTAAAACTTATGCTCATCAGGAAAGGTTTGAATCCTAGCACACTCTCGAATGCTTAACCGTCTATAAAGCTCTTCTTTCCCCTCTACAAACTTACGCTTGTCTTTCTCTACCAATTCCATTTTAGGGGCTTGTGGGTGCAAAGGTGCGTGTCGTCCACCTGCTTGTATGGTAAATGATGGTTCATCCCATGCTCTAACCCTATTTCGTGACATAAACATAGATGAAAACCCACCTGTCATATACTCATGGTTAGCTATTTTACACTTATCTGCATTGCTGTATGTTTTATTAATCGCAGGTAAAGCACTCTGCTTTAAATCCCAAATCACATCTTTTAGATAGAGTTTTTTTTCAAAAGGTTTTGGAAACTCAAATTCAATGCCTAAATCTTCTCTAAAGCCTATAAAAAAGATTCGTTTTCTATCTTGTGGCACACTATAATCATGAGCATTCATAAGTTGAAATGAGAGCTTGTATCCACTCTGTTTAAAGTGATTCTTAATATTCTCCAACGCTTCACCATGACGACTTGCCAACATACCCGATACATTTTCAGCCAAGAAAAAAAGAGGTTTTTTATCTCTCAAAACCCTTATAAACTCAAAAAAGAGTTGCCCTCTATGGTCATCTATGCCCCTAGATTTCCCTGCCTCACTCCAACTCTGACAAGGAGGCCCACCAATAAGCCCTAAAGTTTGGGGTATCTCATCTGATGGAATTTGGGTTATGCTTCTTCTGTCTAAAGTGGTATCTGTAAAGTTTTTTTCAAATGTTTCCCAAATATCTTTGTCATACTCATTTGCCCAAATGGTTTTAAATCCTGCTTGTTTGAAGCCAAGGTCTAAACCTCCTGCTCCTGCGAATAGGGAGATTATGTTCATACTATTTTCAGCCATCATACTCTAAAAACCAACAACTTAGCATCCATCAACTTCACAGGATTATCAGGACTCTTAACCTTAACATCCAAAACCTCAACCCCATCAACACCTAAACTCTCAACATCCTCTCTATCTTCACTAGAAAAAGAGTCATATTTATCTCTCGTCATCAAACAAATCAACTGAAAATCTTTACTCTCATCATACTCATAAATATAAGAAAAAATCTTATTTGGATTTTCAATATGCCACATTCCACGGATTCGTAAATCGGTAATGCCCAAAGGGTCAACCTTTTTTACTTTTCCTAACTCTTTTGTTTCTGTAAACTCTACATCGGCTATGGTGTTGATTCCATTAGAGATTGTATCTTTTATCCTCTCATAAGTCTCTTTTTCGGCACAAAAACAATCTCCATACACCAACCACAAAGATTTTAAATTGGACTGTTTAACATACCCAATAGCATAAAGCATATCTTTTACACTCCAATCTTCACACGCCTTACAAGCCTTAGTTATCATCGGACTATTGGCATAGAGTTTGGCTTTTGGATAAGAGCTATTTAGAGCAATAGCCGAGTTTTTAGACTCTAGTTTTTTAATCTCTATAGCATCGGAGTTTTTTAGCATTAAATCAGGTGGGTTGTTTTTGTTACCTTGATAAGAGTAAAGCTTTTCAAAAATCTCTAACTTTTTTTGCTCGTTTGGTTCATGACTTGTACCTGCAAACATATCTTTTATATACGCTTCTAATCCCTCACCCATGTTATTGGCTCTGTTGTTTCCATGAGTAAGTGTTTGAATGTTTACTTGGTAGTCATGGGTTATGTTGATAAATGCTTTTAAGATGTTTGACATAGAGACTCACTTAGTTTTTGTTGTTCTCATTTTATCTAAAAATTTTATAGAGTTGTAGAAATATGTCAAATTGTCATTTTATTCTTTATAGCAACATTCAACTAAACTTTTAATTCATATTAAGGTTCTTGCAATACTCCTTGGAATCAAAGACTTTAATTCCTAGTTTTACAAGAAATTTATTAATGGAAAAACAATACTTACGGTATAGTAGGAGCGTCAATCTCCTCACCTAAAAAAGCATAGCTTTTACCTATTCGTGCTACTGGTTTAAAAGAGATGCTTAGTCGCTCTTTATCCGAGATGATTCTGTCGTCAACAAACATCTCTTTGACATTTAAAACCAATGGAATGGTCGTTCCACCACCAAGGTCTATCTCTTGATTTAAAGTACAGAAATAAGCAGCAGGAACCCCTTTAATAGCAGGTGGATAACCCTCAACCATACGTTCAGTCTCTATGTCAAAAAGTTCTGCTTCACTCTCACCATGCTCTAAGCCTTTAGAGCTAAAGTGCATCTTCTCCAAATCTTTCTCTTCAACCATACAGATAGTACACTTTTTTGTTTTACGAAGATTTGCCAAGGTATCTTTAGGCGTACCATCGGCTTTATGCCCCACACTAATTAGCACCGATGCAGGTTCTGAACTTAGACCAATAAAGTAAGAAAAAGGAGCAATATTTACCACACCATCGTCTTCTGTAACCACCCATGCAATAGGTCGAGGCAAGATGGTCTGTGCCATCAGTTTGTAGTTTTCGTTTTGTTTTGTATCTTTTTCAAGATTAACTATCATTTTTTATCCTTTTTTATCTTTTCTTTAGTGTTTAGTTTTTCTTTTTAGTAAGCTCATCTCGACAAAACTTAGCCGATTGATGCACTCTATTATTCAATAAAAAATCACGTAAAGTTTCTGTAAAGTCCATATAGTTACTATTGGTGTCCCCAAATATTTTTATAAGAGATTCTCTCTCTGATTTATTAATTTTTCCATCAAAACTAGCAGTAATTCCAGCCAAAGTCCTCAATAGATGTTTCTCTTCAGTTGAAGCATCTTTTATATGTTCTAAAAGTTTATCTAAATCATCATAATCTTTATGCTCTTCTATCTCAAAATTTTGACCAAGTCTAATGAGCAATATAATATTATTAGGATGATAACTTCCTGAAAATGACATAACAGTAGATACCGTACGAATTGCCCCTTCTCTGATATGTGGAGAGTAACTCTTCATTCGTTCATCTGTAAAAATCTCTTCTGTAATATATTTGGAGAGATGATAACCAAACAAACGTAACCGTGCATCTTTAATGACTTTATACATCACTATAGCATCCCAAATGGCTGTAACAGGAATCGCAACCCATACAAAACTTACTCTTACTCCATATCGTGCTGCAACTTTTCTAAGTAACAACTTGATAACAATCCCTGTAAGCATGATTTTAGCTTTATACAACAACGCTGCAACTACCAACCATTTTTTAGAAATATATTTATGAGGGTTAATACCTAAATACTCAATATTGGGGTCATCAAGTTCTAAAGCAGACCTAACCATCATTTTTTTAATATCATATTCAGGAGGTAAAGTGGCTTCATGTCTCCCATCATATCCTGTTAAATGAGCTAAAGTATAAGTACTTCGCATCCCAATCCAATAAAGCACCCCAACTTCAATAATAAGGAGTATAAGAGTAATAACGGAGAGCCATGCATAGTAATCAAACGTAGAAAAAGCATTACGAAAGTACATCTCAAAAACTACAGCAGGAACCGTTGTCAATGCACCTACTAAAAAAGCTATTATAATCGCATTTAGCGTAATATTATTAGAGACTACTTGCAAAATTTTATCTGATGGTATATCTTTTAGATGAACCTCCGTCTCCCTTTCTAATCGTTTTGAGAGATAGTTAAAATATTTGACACCTATTTTTTCTAATAGGCTTTCTGCTTTTTTAGTTTGAATTTTTGGGCTTGGATTTTTATGATTTAGCACGTTATTGTTTTATCCCTTGTATCTACTCAATTTTTATATTTGACTTTTTAGTTTTAACCTGAATTCAAAAGAAGCGTAAAAAATCTGATTTACAAAAGAGGTCAGATGAAGAATTTACAAACAAATTAATAGTCTAAAAAAAGAGAGCTACTTACTCTCTTTATCTTTAGAATCATTACTGCTATTTGTATCACCACTACCCATAAGATATTTACCATACATCATGGCTACAACAACACCTATAACAATAAGATAAGCTACCCAAGGTTCTCTGTTCATTTTAACTCCTCTTATTTTTTGGTATTGGTTTTAATGTAAAGATACCCAACATCATCACCAATAGTAATTTTAGCAATAATATTCCAGTGTCCAACTTTTGTAACATTAGCAGTTTGAGAATAGATATTGTTCTCTAATTTAAAGTTATCAAGATCAATATCATTCATATCATCTATGGCTCTTGTAATCTGAAATTTAACATTTGCATTGGTTACAAGAGTATTACTCTTTTTATCTTTAATAGTAACAGATATGTTATTGTCACCTTTTAGCAACATATTTTGGTTGGTACTTTTTTTCTCTAAAGAGCGTTGTCCATACAGTAAATCGTTAAGCTCCATACCAACTTTTCTACCATTAATATTTACTTCTGTATGGTATTTATTATTAAACTTGGCATTTGAAACAACCATTTGGTTATAGTTCTCATCAACATCTTGGTAAGAGGTCATAAAACTTTTGTCTTCATAAACAGGTGTTTCTACAGCACTCTTAACCGTCCATACAATCATAGAAAATGTCATACCAAAAATAAAAAAGAAAAATGCTAACCATAACTGGTACTTTTCTATTTTTATACTCATTTACTCTTCCTTTTCTCTTTCCATAGGGCATAAAAATATGCTAAAAGTCCTAGTATAACTATAAGATACATAAAAACTTTCCATATTACAGCAAAAGTTCTACCCGTACCATGAAGAGTAGAATCTACTTTAATACCTTTTGATTTGGCAATAGATTCAACTACAGCTGAGTAACCATTTAACAATCCTGCTGACATTTTTGCTTCAGGAGAGTTTTTATCAAACGAAGCTAAAAGAGGAATAATATAACCACTAAGAATAGTATCTTTATCTACTACATCTTGAAGTTCATCACTTGTAAGCATATTTACATGTTGGTCTTGAAGTGAAACAGTCAAGAGTACATAAGGGTTCTTTAAATCTTTAATAAGCTTGGCTTCAAAACTTTTTATAAACTCTATTTTGCTTTTAGTATCGTTAAAAGTTTTATCGGCATAACGATTACTTGCATAAACATAGACATTAACGCCTGTTTTTACAAAAAGTTCTTTTCCCATAGTATCTATTTTTTCAATAGTACGAGGGTCAATGCTCTCTTTACCTTTTAAAATAAATTTGCTATCTATGTTTTTAACTTGAGGAACAGAGCTATTATTTTCTGCTGAAGATTGAAGGGTTAGTGTAAGAAGGAGTGCAAAAAGCACTCCTACATTTTTTAGTAAACTTTTCATTTAACCAACAAATACTCTGGTTGGGTCAAGAAAAGAGAGCATAATTGTTACCACTGCTGCTGCTACTAGCATAAGTCCAATAATTTTATCCATTACTTTTCTCCTTGAATCGTTCTTTGTTTGATGTTATCTAAGCTGTTCATTTTAAGAGCTTTTAAATCTTGATTTACAGAATAGAATTTTTCAGCATTTTCATTTTGTATCACTATAGCATTAAATGTTAAAACTCCAAGAATGGTAAGCAACAATGCAACAGCAATAAAGTAACCTTTTAAACCATGAAGAAGACTAAAAAGTCCTCCTTCAGTTGTTGGGTCGATTTGTGTATTTCCTGCCATATCTTATCCTTTTACCTGAATTGAGTTAAGGAAGTGTCTTAATGCCTTCTCTTGAGTTTCATTTAGACGACCCTTAAAGCTTGGCATTGTACCTATAGAACCTTTTTTACCATTTTCAAGTACTTTGGTTACTAAAGTGTCATCATACTCAGCAAGGTTTGGAGCCATTCCATTCATACCTTTACCATCTGGTCCATGACATGAAGCACATGCAGCAAACTCTGCTGGTTGTTCACCTTGCATACCACCAGCAATCCACGTTGCAATTTTCTCAGCACCTTCACCAGATGCCATACCAGCAGGCATAGCACCCATTGGATAACCAAGGTTATTTGAACCATTTTTAATGGTATAAAGCACTTGTTCTTTACTCAATCTATGAGTTAAATCTTGAGCTTTACCATCAATACCCTCTGCATCAACACCGTGACAAGGAGCACACTGTACTAAGAATACCGATTCACCCATTGCTACAAGTGTCTCATCACTTGGGTTTTCCCAAGCTTTTGCAAACTTAGCATTGTTTTCAAGTACCTCTTCATTGTACTGACCAATTTGTGAAAATTGGTTGGTTGGATAACCTACAAAGAAGTACCACATCATCCAAATAATGGTACCCATAAATATAAGTGCCCATCCTGAAGGAACAGGATTAGTGTACTCACCAATTCCATCCCAACTCTCATCAGCTAACTCACCTGTTGCTGTATCGTTTTTAATTTGGTTAACATATTTAAGTACAGTTGAAACTGTAATTGCAATAATTGCTAACGCACCTAACATTGTTAAGCTATTAATATAATCGTCACTCTGAAACGCATCACCTGCTACGAAGTAAGTTCCTGCCATCAAAGCAACAATTAGAATAATACCACCTATGACCATTTTTTTCATATTGTATTTCCTCCTAACCGTTATTTTTCTTTTGAATTGTCTCTTTTTTCAAGAGGAACTGCATCAAGTGAATCATTAAGTACCAATTCTGAATACTTTTCATAGTCTCTCTCCCCACTTCTTTGGCGTCTATAGATAGAAAAGGCATATCCATAAAACATTATAAATATAAAAAGAAGAAGAAAAAACTTACCATATCCTGCTATTGTCATTAATGTCTCTTGATCCATCTTTTACCTCTTACTTTAAAGAATTTAAGTATGCGATTAACGCTACTATTTCAGGAACTTGTCCATTAGCAACAGCATCTTTTACAGATTGATTTTTCATATCAGCTGCAACTTTTTTAGCATCCTCCAATGCTTGAGCTTTTGCCTCTTCCCATGAACCAAGTTTGGTCATACCATCTTTATCATATGGAACACCAAACACTGATTTTTGAGTATTTGCATTAGCATATGCCGTTGCAATATCTGCAGTGTTTGTAAACATATGTGGGTATTTAGGCATAATTGAACCTGGAACAACCTCTGCAGGAGCTAACATATGGTTCTCATGCCACTCAGTTGTTCTATAGTTACCAACTCTATGTAAGTCTGGACCTGTTCTTTTTGAACCCCAAAGGAATGGTCTATCATACGCATACTCACCACTTAGTGAATACATACCATATCTGTCTGTTTCAGACTTAAATGGACGAATCAACTGTGAGTGACATGCATTACAACTATCTTTAATATAAACTTGTCTTCCTGCTAACTCTAAAACAGTATGAGGTTTAGTTCCTACTGTTGGTTGCGAAGCTTTTGCGAAATCAGGAATGATTTCAATAATCCCTGCAAATGCAATTGTTGCGAATAACATTACTGCAAAGAAAAATGGTCTTTGTTCTAACCAATGAAACATAATTTCTCCTTTCTCTTAAGACGCCATCGGCGATGCATTTGCTGGCTCTTTATCAAGCACTCTTCCTGATGTTGCAGTTCTAAATATATTGTATGCAAACATTAAGAATCCAATTAAGTAGAATAGTCCACCAATACCTCTTAGTGTATAATATGGGTGAAGAACGGTTACCGTATCAATAAATGAGTAAAGTAGTGAACCATACTCGTCATATGCTCTCCACATCATACCTTGAGTAATACCAGCAATCCACATAGATGTAAAGTATAATACAATACCTACAGTTTGAAGCCAGAATTGTGTCTCCATTAACTTTTTAGAATAGAGTTCTCTTTTAAATATTCTTGGTGCCATATGGAACAGTGCAGCCATTACCATAAATCCAACCCAACCAAGAGTACCATCATGAACATGTCCTGGAATCCAATCTGTAAAGTGTGCAATAGCATTTACTGATTTAATCGCCTGAATAGGTCCCTCAATTGTACTTAACATATAGAATGTTGAAGCCATAATCATAAACTTAATTAGCGGTGATGTTTGAAGTTGTCCCCACTCACCCTTCATAGTAAGAAGCATGTTAATAGCACTACCCCAAGATGGTAAAATAAGTACTACTGACATAGTAGAACCCATTGTTTGCATCCAATCTGGAACAGTTGAGTAGAGTAAGTGGTGACCACCCGCCCAAAGATAGACAAACATTAATCCCCAAAATGCAAGAACTGACAACTTATATGAGAATACATTTTGTCCAGACTCTTTTGGTAAGAAGTAGTAAATCATAGCAATAATTGGTGTAGTAAATACAAACGCAACAGCATTATGTCCATACCACCATTGTACTAATGCATCATTTGTTCCTGCATACATAGAGATTGAATGCATTGCTGAACTTGGAGCACCATTTGCCCAGAACATTGTAGGAACTTCCATATTGTTAAACAGGAATAACATTGCAACAGCTAAGAATGAAGACATATAGTACCAAACAGAAACATAAATAGTTCTCTCACGTCTCATACCAATCATTCCAAACATTGATACACCCCATAGAACCCACCATACTACGATAAGTAAATCTAGTGGCCACTCTAACTCAGCATACTCTTTTGAAGTTGTAATCCCTAAAGTAAGTGTTACTACTGCTAAAAGAATAGTTATAAAGTAGAGCCAAAAGTGTAACTTTGCTACTGTCATTAAAAATTTAGACTCTTTTAGAGACATTTTTAAAACTCTCTGTCCAACATAGTACCATGTTGCAAAAATACCACTAAGGGTAAAACCAAATGCTACACCGTTGGTGTGAATAGGTCTCAATCTAGAAAATGTTCCATACTCTCCTGCTAAGTTACTTAGTTCTGGAAAAGCAAGTTGAAAAGCTAGAATCACACCTACTAACATACCGATGATACCAAACAAAATTGTAGTAAATGTAAACAGCTTTACTACTGAGTAATCATACTCAAGTTGTGCATTGCTTTGCATCAATACCTCCTCTTAAAAATTTTGATAGAATAGTGACATAATGTGACTATCTAATCTTAATGTTATAAAGATAACCATTAATATACACTTAAATTTATGATAAAGATGAGTTATAATAAATAACTTGTTTACTTTGAAGCTTAGCAGTAAATTTTTATATATTAAAAGATGTTTTATAGTGTTACAACAAGAGAGTAAAAGGTCTAATACCTTAATACTTGTGGTATTTGCAAGACACTATCTCAATTAAGAATATTTCTACTACTATAAATTGTTCTTCTTTTTTTTCTGCTCTTTTTTCTCTTTCATTGCCTTAACTTTTTGCTCTTTTTCATAAGCAGCCTGAAGATCCTCTTCACTGTCAAAAAGCAAACCATCCATCATCTTTTGACTATCATCAAATTGACCACCTCTAGCAGCCCAAATAAAAATACCTAAAAGGGTAAAACTCACTATTATACCTACTGTTAATTCCAAGATTAAGACACTATTCAATTCTTATCCTTTATTTTTATTCTCATTGAGTTACCCACAACCAGTAGAGAACTTAAACTCATAGAGAGTGCAGCAACCAGAGGGATAACGTACCCAGCCATTGCTATAGGTATAGTTATAACATTATAAATAAGAGAAATGGCTAAATTTTGCTTAATAAACTTAAAGGTTCGTTGAGAAATCATAAAACTATCCTCTATAGCTTTTAATGAGTTATTAAGTATAACTACATCACTTACAGCCAAAGCCACATCTGCTCCACTTCCCATAGCTATGGCAACATCAGCATAGGAGAGTGCCAAGGCATCATTAATACCATCACCAACCATTACCACCCCTTTAGCATCATCTTTTAAACTTTTAATATAGTTGGCTTTATCTATAGGTGAAAGTTCTGACTTATACTCTTTTAAACCTATACTTTCAGATACACGCTTGGCAACTTTTTCGTTATCACCTGTTGCCATAATAATATTAACCTTAATAGTAGATAGATAATCAATAAGCTCTGTAATCCCCTCTTTTAACGAATCATCAAGTTCAAAAGAGAGAACGACTTTACCATCTATAGCAAAGTGATAAACAGTATAAACTGTGTCAAATTCAAAATCAATCTCTAACTCATCAATTAGCCGACTATTTCCACCAGCGATTATCCTATCATTATAATTAGCCTTTAAGCCTTTACCCTCTACTTGCTCTATATTGAACAACTCTATTGTCTCTATAGATTCAAAGTTCTTCTCTAAATATTTTTTAATAGCCAAACTAACAGGGTGTGTCGAGCCATCACTTAAAGCATATAATATAGGTAGTATTTCAGAACTTATTTCACCTGTAACCTTTTTAACTTCTAGTTTACCCTCTGTAATGGTTCCTGTCTTATCTAAAACAACCGTATCTGCTTTAGAGAAGGTCTCTATGAACTTAGCCTCTTTAAAGAGTAATCCTTTCTCAGCAGCCCATGAAATACCAATAAGAGAAGCAATAGGCGTAGCCAATGCCAAAGCACAAGGACAAGCAATAACAATAACAGAAATAGCCACAATAAGTGCCTCTTCAAAATCATTATCCAACCAATACCAAGCTCCAAAAGTAACTAGAGATAAAAGTAAAATAGTTATAGAAAAATATTTAGAGAGTTCATTGGTTGTATCTTCAATCTCTGGTTTTGAAGCCAATGCATCCTCTAATAGATTAACAATATTGCTCAAAGTAGAGTTGGCATAGTTTTTAGTAGCAGTGTAACGAATAACTTTTCCAGAGTTAATGGTTCCACTATAAATAGTAGCACCCTCTTTCTTCTCAACAGGTAGAGATTCTCCACTTAAAGAACTCTCATCAAAAGTTGCAGTAGAACCTATTAGCATACCATCTACGGTTGCCTTTTCTCCTCTTTTAACCTCTATAATGTCTCCAACTTTTATGGCATCTAAGGGAACTATCTTTTTAATTCCCTCCTCAACAATAGTAGCTTCATGAGGCACTTGTGAACGAATCTTATCCATGGTATCGACAGCATTCTTTTTACCAATAACTTCAAGATATTTTCCGACTAAAACAAAAGTAATAATCATCGCAACAGAGTCAAAATAGCTGTGACCTTTACCCCCAAATAGGACATATAAAGAGTATATATATGTAAGCGTTGCCCCTGCACTCACCAGTAAATCCATATTGACAATACGGTTTTTTAAACCGTAGTAAGCTCCCTTAAAAAATATCCACCCACTATAAAAAAGTACAGGAGTTGAAAAGATAAACTCTGCAATATGAACCAAGTGTAAGGTCTCATCTTTCATACCAGAAAAGAAACCTGCGTACTTTGCTACATCTATCATCATAATATTCATACTGGCAAAGACTGCAATTGCCATACGCATAAAGTAATCTTTTTTATTTTTAGTGGCTTTTATATCTTCTGCTGTTCTATCATATGGGTAGGCATTATAACCAATACTTCTAATCGTATCTATAACCTTTGAAAGAGCAATAGTCTCTTCATCCCAAACTATTTTTGCCTTATTATTTGTAAAATTAATAGTAGCATCAACAATTCCTTCTGTATTAGCTAAAACTTTTTCATTTAACCAAATACAAGCAGCACAATGTATCCCCTCTATCACTAAATCTATTGAAGAGAAACCATCAGCTGTTGTCTTAATGTAACGCTGTTTAAAACTCTCCATATCAAAGCCACTACTGTCACTCTCTACTTGTAAAGGAGGTGCAATTTTACTGTTCCCCATCTTCTCATAAAAGTCATCTAAGCCATCATCTTTTAAAATATGATAAACTCCTTGACACCCATTGCAACAAAAATATACATTTGGATTATTATCCTCTGTAATCATAACACTTTCATCAAACTCTAACTGACAATGGGTACATTTAATAATAGACAATCACTATCCTTTTTGTCACTTTTTATCACAAGACTATAATTAAAAGTAATATTTATTATAATTTATAGATATAATAAGTAAAATTATATCTTTTATTTTATATTATATAGATATTATATCAAAAAAAACAAGGGGTCTTTAATGCCATATCGAATCAAACGATACTATGGGTATGTTATTGCAACAATTGTTTCATTAACACTTCCATTTATAACTATAGGGGGGAATCACATATTCCTACTCTCATTTGACAAAAAACAACTTCATCTAATGGGTACTGCATTTGATATGCAAGAACTCTATATGATGCCGTTTCTACTGATGTTACTATTTATTGGTATTTTTGCTGTAACTGCTGTAGGTGGTCGTGCTTTTTGTGGTTGGGCTTGTCCTCAGACCATATTTAGAGTTGTATACAGAGATTTAATTGAAACAAAACTTCTTGGTCTTCGTAAACGTATTAAAAATAAACAAAAAGAACCTGACTATTCAAAAAAAGAGAATCAAATAAAACGTATTATTGGTATTTTAATTTGGTCTGTTTTAGCACTTATTGCTGCAGCTGATTTCTTATGGTTCTTTGTACCACCTGAAGACTTTTTTCAATACATTCAACACCCTGCTGACCATACTATTATGGTAGGGATGCTTCTTGGTGTGGCTGCCTTTCTTATTTACGATATTGTTTTTCTAAAAGAAAACTTTTGTATTTATGTCTGTCCTTACTCTAGGGTTCAGTCTGTTCTTTATGATGAAGATACTCTTCAAGCTATCTATACACCAAAAAGAGGTGGAGAAATTTATAATGAAGAACATGAAAAGATTGTATTTAAACAAAAAGATTTAGATAAAGAGAAATATGACTGTACAGCATGTGAAAGCTGTGTCACCGTCTGTCCTACTCACATTGATATTCGGAAAGGGACACAACTGGAGTGTATTAACTGTCTTGAATGTGTTGATGCATGTACTACCGTTATGGGAAAACTTGGCAAAGAGTCACTAGTACAATGGTCAAGTGTTAATGAAATTTTCAACAATAAAGAGACAAAAATCTTACGTGTAAAAACCTATATGTATATCGTGGCCTTGGTTGCTATTTTAGGTGGATTAGTGGCTATGGGTGGAACCAAAGAGTATATGTTGCTTAATGTTAATAAAGCAGATTTATACAAAATTAAAAAGAATAATGAAGTTGTTAACAACTACTTAATGCTTTTCCAAAACACAGAACCTAAAAAGCACACCTATAAGCTTGAGGTAATAGGTGAGTATAAAGGAAAAATCGAAATAAAAAGATTTAAAGAGCTAACTCTTAACCCTGGTAAAATGGCTAAGAAAGTTGTTGTTCTCTCAACAAAAGAGAGATTGGTTAAAAGTGCAACCAAGGATACTCCTCTAACAGTTATGATTAAAGCTTATGCTGTTGATGAACCAGATAGAGTATTCGTTCTTAGAAAAACTGCATTTATCTATCCAAGAACAGATAAACTAAAATAATAACTCTTAAAAGTAGTGCTTCCTTCCACTACTTTTTATAACATATTTTTTATAATAAATCCTCTTAATCTTATTTTTTTCTTAATCTTTTTTTATACATTTATCTGATATAATTTACTACTAAATATTAATAAATTATCACAAGGTATCAAATGATTAGTCATAAAACACTTACCTTTTTTATTGTTATACTTCCAAGTATGTTGTTCTCTATTCCTTCTAATGTTTTTGTTATTAAAGATAAAGATGGAAAAGTTATCAAAGATAAACATGTTACTCATGTTAAAAATGCTTATTTTGATGAAGATAAATCATTAAAAGAGATGAATAATATTTTAAAAGAGCTAGATAAACTATCAAAAACAAAAAAATCAAATGAATTTAAAAAAGAACAAAACAGACTTATAAGTCAACTGGATAGTCTTGAGAAGAGAAGAAATAGTCTTACAGAATCAGCACTAGAATACAATAAAGAAAATATACTAAAAAATGCTAAAAAGCATCTTGGTGAAAATTATGTCTGGGGTGGAACAGTTCCAGGTGGTTTTGACTGCTCTGGCTTTACTCAATACATTTATAAAAAAGAGGGTGTTTCCATTCCAAGAACAGCCTATCAACAATCTAAAGTAGGTAAAGAGGTCAGTAGATTTGAACTAAAAAAAGGTGACCTACTCTTTTTTCTTACCGATAAATCAAGAAATATCCCTGTTACCCATGTAGGTATGTATTTAGGGGATGATAAATTTATTCATGCTGCTTCAAAAAGAAAAGGCATTATTATTAGCTCTTTTAGTAAGAGCAGATATAGTAGATTGTTTGTAAAAGCTACTAGAATTATCAAGTAACTTTTATCTAAAAGATACTGATAACTCATCTTATTTGTTTATTGTTCTTAAGTGTTTTACTCTTTTATGATTAAATCACATACTCTTTTCGCATTTTGAATTACTCCTATATCTCCTCTTTTGCTACTTTAGCAACATTTAAAATATGATAACTATCAATTAAACATCAATATATCTTGATATACAATTAATAAAAAAGTATAATACCCAAAACCGTAAAAGGAGAAACGTGAAAATAGAGATATTAGGCACACAATGCACAAAGTGTAAAACACAAGAGGCTATTGTTAAAGAGGCTGTAGCAAAGGTTGGAGGCTTTTTTGAAATTAAAAAAGTTGACGATATTGAGACCATGATGTCCTATGGAGTCTTTAGCACCCCTGCTTTAGTAATTGATGGTGTTGTTAAA
>JALXFN010000055.1 GCA_027068975.1 Campylobacteraceae bacterium
GTACATTGTTTACCTTAAATCTTTGTTCTGATTATTATTTTTTGGTAAGAAGCTCTTCAATAGCATCATTCACACCCGAATCACTATAAGCGATGGCTTGAAAAATTGCATTTTTAATCGCCTTCGCATTACTTTTACCATGCGATATAATAGCACAACCTTTAACTCCAAGTAAAGGGGCACCACCATATTCTGCATAATCTACTTTCTCTTTGAGCTTTTTAAACACTTTTTTCTTCATCATAAAAGCCCCAATCTTTGCAGGAATTGACCTTTTAATATGTGTTTTCATAAGCGTAAAAACTGTTGAGACCACACCTTCACTTGCTTTAAGTACAATATTACCTGTATAACCATCACAGACAACTACATCTACAGAGGCATTAAAGATATCTGAACCCTCAACATTTCCCTGAAAACCAGGAACATCTTGCATCAGTTTAAAAGCCTCTTTTGTTAAAGCATTTCCTTTAGTATCCTCTTCACCATTCGATAAAAGTCCAACTTTAGGATTACTCAAACCAATTACTTTTTGTGCATAAACTTCACCCATAATCGCAAACTCATAAAGATTTTGTGCTGTACAATCTGTTACTGCACCCACATCTAAAAGTAGTGTTTTAGAAGCGATTGTTGGCATAATAGTTGCTAAGGCAGGTTTTGAGATACCAGGTAGACGACCTATTCTAAGCGTTGCTAGAGTCATGGTTGCACCTGAATGACCTGCTGAGACTACACCATCTGCTTTTCCATCACGTACCAACTCTACTGCTTTATAGATAGATGACTCTTTTCTCTTTAAAGCTTGTGTTGCTTGGTCTGACATAGAGATAACATCAGAAGAGTCAACAATCTCTACTTTATCAAGATAAAATTCTGGTAAAAATGAGGTAATCTGTTCTCTATCTCCTACAAGTATAGGAAAGAATCTTTTTTGGTCAAGTGCATCAACTACACCCTCTATGATAGGTTCGGGACCAAAGTCCCCACCCATTGCATCAATAGCAATTCTAATCATCAGAACTACTTACTTACGCTTTTGTTGTGTTATATTCACCAGTCGTCATATTCATGTGGTGAGGCATTCTCCATGTACCATCTGCATCTTTTACAGGTCTTGGTAATGTCAACTTGTAATGCGTTCTTCTTTTTGCTGCTCTTGTTTTGGAAACACGTCTCTTAGGTACTGCCATAATTAATTCCTTTTATCTTTTTTAATTAAAATTCTTGTTCAAATTCAGACTCATCACTACTGCATTTTTCACAGTAATGATAGGAGTTTTCAACAGAAGCAATTTCACTCTTGACAATAAAATCAAGATCAACTACTCCATCAATAAATTCGATTATATCTAAATCATCTTCAGTTTCAATAATTTCATCACTTAAAGTTAAGCAAAGGGGTGATTTCATATCGTGTTGATATGCTTCACCACATCTATCACAAGCCAGTTCAATACTCCCTTGTAATTGACCTTCAAGTTGAACTCGATGATAACCACTTTTAACCAAAGTCCCCTCTAATGAAACGTTTGAAACGCTTAACTCAAAAGGCTTTTTGGTTGAACCAATTTTATCAAAAACTATTTTCATAGTTTCCTAGACTTATACAATCTCTCTTTTTGCAAAGAAGAAGTTAATCTCATTAACTGCATTCTCAACAGAGTCAGAACCATGAACAGCATTTGCATCAATACTCTCAGCAAAATCTGCTCTAATTGTACCAGCCTCTGCTTCAGCAGGATTAGTAGCACCCATTAAATCTCTATTTTTTTGCATTGCATTTTCACCTTCAAGTACAGTTACAATAACTGGACCAGAAATCATAAACTCAACTAAATCTTTAAAGAAAGGTCGCTCGGCATGAATAGCATAAAACTCTTCTGCATCTGCTTGTGAGAGTTGAATTTTTTTAGTTGCTGCAATTCTTAAACCTGCTGCTTCAAATCTAGCAAGAATCTGCCCTACTACATTTTTAGCGACTGCATCTGGTTTGATAATTGATAATGTTTGTTCCACGTTTTTGCTCCATAAGCTTAGTGATTTTACTTAAACTAACCACTACTAAAGTATTTTGAGCTGGAAGTATATCAGAATGTTATTAAAGATAAGATTTGTTTTAAGAAAGTTTAATAATAAGAGAGAAAGAGAGTTACAAAGTATGTAGAACATACTTTGTAAT
>JALXFN010000056.1:0-46985 GCA_027068975.1 Campylobacteraceae bacterium
TTTTAATGAAGAGGTTTAAAGAACTTGCCTACTTAAACCCAAAAATTACTATTGATTTTAGAGATGAGAGAGATGGGACAAAAGAGCTATTTCACTTTGAGGGAGGGATTAAACAGTTTGTTGAAGACATGAATACAAAAGAGCCTCTCTCTTCAGCTCAATTCTTCCAAGGAAAGGCAGATGATATAGAGATTGATATTGCACTCATGTACTGTAATGCCGACTCTGAAAAGTCACTCTCATTTGTAAACAATATTAAAACTCCAGATGGTGGAACACACGAAGCAGGATTTAGAGCAGGACTTACCCGCTCAATGGCTAGTTACATTAGTAAAAATGCTAGTGCCAAAGAGAGAGGGGTAAAGATTACAGGAGAGGATTGTAAAGAGGGCTTAATAGCCATTGTCTCTGTGCGTGTTCCTGAACCTCAATTTGAGGGACAAACCAAAGGAAAACTTGGCTCAAGCTATGTTCGTCCATTGGTTCAAAAGTTCTTCTCTGAAAAGTTCAATAAATATTTAGAAGAGAACCCAATAGAGGCTAAAGCTATTATGGCTCAAATCCTCTTAGCTGCTCGTGGTCGTGATGCCGCAAAAAGAGCTAAAGATTTAGTTAAACGTAAAGACTCTATGAGTGTTGGTACACTCCCTGGAAAATTGGCAGATTGTCAGAGTAAAGACCCCTCTGTATCGGAGATTTATTTGGTGGAGGGAGATAGTGCGGGTGGTTGTTTTACAGGAGATACAAAAGTCTCTTTAACAGATGGTAGAGAGCTATCTTTTTTAGAGTTAATAGAAGAGGATAAATTAGGAAAAGAGAACTTCTGTTACACCATTAAAAATGATGGGACTATAGGTATTGAAAAGATACTACACCCAAGAAAAACAAAATCAAATGCAACTCTTGTAGAAGTAACATTAGATAATGGAAAAACTATTAGATGTACACCAGAGCATAAATTTATGATTAGAAGTGGAGAGTATATAGAAGCTAAAAATTTAAAATCTGGTCAGAGTCTAATGCCTCTGTATCGAAAACTATCAAAAATAGAGAATAGAATTACAATAGAAGGTTATGAGATGGTACAAAACCCTAAAGATTCAAAGTGGATTTTTACACATCTATTAGCAAATAATTGGAATTTAGAGAATAATATCTACTCTAATATAGAAAAAGCTCATAAACATCATATAGATTTTAATAAACTAAATAACAACCCTACCAATTTAATACTCCTATCTCCTGAAGAACATCTAAAGCTACATAGAGAACATATCTCAAAAACTCTACATACCACTGAAGCAAAAGAGAAATCAAGATTAGCTCATCAAAATCCTGAATATAGAAAACGAGCCAGTTTAAAATCAAAAGAGTACTCTAAAATGTTATCTGAAAAGGCTAAAAAGCAGTGGGAAGATGAAGAGTATAAAGAGTATATGAAAAATAGATATTTGACTTTTTACTATTCAAATAAAGAGTACAGAGAAGCAACTCTAAAACGACTAGATATTGAACAGAAAAAGTATTGGGCAAAAGATAAAAATAGAGAAAAACAGTCTCAAAGAACTACTAACTATTATAAAAATAACCCTCAAGTAAAAGAGGAGTTATCAAAAAAAGCAAAAGAGCAGTGGAGCAATAAAGAGTTACGAATATGGCGTTCCCAAGAGACTAAAAGACAGATGTCTAATCCTGACAATATTAAAACAAAACTAGAAACAGAACGAGAGACTAGAATTAAAAACAGTTTAGAGCTTTTAAATAGAGTGGGAATAGATAACTATGAGAGAAGTAGAAGAGAGACTAAAAATAGAAAAGTATTTAAAATAGAAACTCTTTTATCTAAGATTGATGAGAGTAGTAACTACCCCTCATTTCAAAATCCAAATGAATTGACTCAAAGCAGTCTATATACCTATAATCATAAAGTTGTATCTGTTAAAAAGTTGTCTATTCAAGAAGATGTCTATGACATAGAAGTACCAAATACACATAACTTTGCTCTATCATCAGGTGTATTTGTTCATAACTCTGCAAAGCAAGGACGTGACCGAGTTTTCCAAGCAATTCTACCCCTAAAAGGTAAAATTCTTAATGTTGAAAAAGCACGTTTAGAGAAAATTTTAAAATCAGATGAGATTAAAAACATGATTACAGCACTTGGTTGTGGAATTGGTGATGAGTTTGATGAAGATAAGTTACGTTACCACAAAGTCATTATTATGACCGATGCCGATGTTGATGGTTCTCACATTCAGACTTTGCTTATGACCTTCTTCTACCGTTTCTTAAAACCAATTATAGAAAAAGGCTACCTCTACCTTGCTCAACCACCTCTTTACCGTTATAAAAAGGGCAAAAATGAAACCTATCTCAAAGATGATAAGGCGTTAAATGACTTCTTGATTGAGAACGGTATCTCTGTTTTAGAGTCTGAGAGTATGGGTAAAACTGACCTTACTGAACTCTTTAAATTGGTAGCTTACTACAAAATGACTCTTAGTGAGATAGAGAAGCGTTTTGCACTTCCTGAAGTGATTCGCTATATGATTGAAAATCCTGATATTATCTCTACAGACAATGTAACTTTGGCATCTAATCTTGAAAAATATATTGCTCAGCTTGGATATAACATCTTAAGTAGTACGGTCAATGAAGAGGTTATTCACTACTTTGTTCAGACCAATGATGGGCTTGAGGAGCTTATTATTGATGATAATCTCTTTACCTCTCCTCACTACAATGAAGCGATTTACATGAATCAAAAGATTCAAGAGAGAATTACTGATGAGTTCAAAGAGAAAGACCTACTAGAACTCCTCTCTATGGTTGAAGCAAGTGCTAAAAAAGGTGCATATATTCAACGCTATAAAGGTCTAGGTGAGATGAACCCAGAACAGCTTTGGGAGACAACTATGAACCCTGATGACAGACGACTACTTAAAGTGGTTATTGACGATGATGAGACAGCATCAGATACATTTGTACTCTTTATGGGTGACGAGGTTGAGCCAAGACGAGCTTATATAGAGACTCATGCTAAAGATGTAAAACATTTAGATGTATAAAATGGTAGGTTTACCCCTACCTCCTATAGCCAATTTAAAATAAGGCAATCCCATTAACTTCATGTAAATCGTATCTAAAAAAAGAGTTAATTAACATCGACAGCACTTCACCTTTTCTTTTTTTTGGTTACTTTTATTTCTTTGTGGTGAAACAAAGAAAAAAAAGTGACAAATAAACAATTAGGAACTAAAATGAAATACGGTGAAAAAGAGATAGTAGAGTTTGACATTAATGCAAAAGAACACTATTGGGACAATAACCACCAAAAAGATTACACTATAGATATAGAGCTACCAGAGTTTATGTGCAAATGCCCAAGAAGTGGTTACCCAGACTTTGCAACCATTAAACTAAGCTACTGCCCAGATAAAAAAGTCATAGAGCTAAAAGCCCTAAAACTCTACATAAACTCATTTATGAACCGATATATCTCTCATGAAAACTCTGCCAATGAGATTTTCGATACATTAAAAGAGAATCTAAAACCAAAATGGATAAAACTAATAGCCGACTTTAATCCAAGAGGTAATGTTCATACAGTCATTACCATAGACAGTAGGGTATAATCCCCTAACTACACCGTCACAACCAAATGCTATAACATGGTGTAGTCAGGAACCACACCTTACGATTTCATCTTATTATAAAACCAGTTCGTAGCCTCAACAAACCCCTCTACAGACCCACAATCAAAACGCTTACCTTTAAATTTAAAAGCAATCACTTTTCCCTGCTTTGCCTGTTCAAGAAGTGCATCAGTAATCTGAATTTCTCCCCCCTTACCGGCTTTAGTCTCTCTTAAAATATCAAAAATATCAGGAGTCAAAATATAACGACCGATAATCGCTAAGTTACTTGGAGCATCTTTTGGGTCTGGCTTTTCAACCATATCAGTAATTCTATAAGTATCATCTGTACTGTCAACCAATTTTCCTGCTATTACACCATATTTATGCGTTTGATTCATAGGTATTTCTTCTATCGCAACTACTGAACATTGATATTTCTCATAGACCTCTTTCATCTGTTCAAGTACCCCTACTTCATCATTTTGACACAAATCATCAGCTAAGATAACAGCAAATGGTTCATTTCCAATAAGTGTCTCCCCTGTTAAAATAGCATGACCTAAACCTTTCATCTCTATTTGACGAGTATAAGAGAAGGTACATTTCTCAATAAGAGAACGTATCTCGGTTAAGAGTTCCTCTTTACTACCACCTTTAATTTGATGTTCCAATTCATAACTTATATCAAAATGGTCTTCAATAGCACGTTTACCACGACCAGAAACAATTGCCATAGTTGTAATACCAGCCTCAACAGCCTCTTCAACACCATACTGGATAAGAGGTTTGGTTAAAATAGGAAGCATCTCTTTAGGAGTTGCCTTAGTTGCTGGGAGAAAACGTGTACCGTAACCTGCTGCTGGAAATAGACACTTTTTTATCATTTTTTTACCTTTATTATTTATTTAAACTATTTTTTTTCAATTTTTCTTTTAAAATAATCTTACCAGACTCAACACCTGGCTGATTATAGGTATTTACATTAATAAGCTGACCAACAAGAGAAGTTAACAGCTCATAATAGTAAATTAGCTGTCCAATACACTCCTCACTCACCCGTTCAATAATAATTTCATCTAAAGGGATATCGCCTTGTAACTGTAGGGCTTCTATTACAGAATCACTTTGCATGGTAATCAAATCATGAAAAGTTATTCCATTGAGTATATCTAATGATTCCAAATGAGGCAATTTAACATCAGGAACTGTAAGCTCATTTTGAAAATCTTCTATCTTAATAAAAGTAATAGATTTATCTCGTGTACCCTCTACGATTAACTGTAAAAAAGAGTGTTGGTCTTTAGGTCCAATAAGCCCTATGGGTGTCACACCCACGTGAAATGCAGAGTTACACTGTTTTTTACCCAAACTCTCACCCCATAACTGAACATACCATTCTGAAAAATAACGTAAAGTTTCAGAGTAAGCAAAGAGACAATTTATATTATAAGTCGTATGGTATTTTGCATAAAATATTGCTTTATTTAAAAGAGACTCTTTTAGATATCCATCATTAAAAAAACTCTCTTTTACTTTGTCTGCTCCTGACAAAAGCTCCTTAATATCAACCCCACAAAGAGCCAAAGGCAATAAGCCTACAACAGAAAGAACTGAGAATCGACCTCCTACATTAGCAGGTAAATAAAAAGTTTTTGAACCTATCTCCTGTGCAAATTTATCTAAAGGAGAAGCTTCATCTGTTATAAATGTATAGTTTGAAGGAGAATTTTGTATGTTATATAGATATTTAAAAATAGAGATGGTCTCAACCGTCGTTCCTGACTTTGAGATAATTAAAAAATGAGACTTTTCTAAATCTATTTTCGAAAGTATCTCCATAATATTTAGAGGGTCTGTACTCTCAAAAAAGTAGAGTTTTCTTTTTGGAGTTTTTACAGGTTTTAAAAATTCATAAATAGCTTTTGAGCCTAGTGAACTTCCCCCTATTCCTAGAACTACTATATTCTCTGTTTCTCCATTAAAATGTGCTGTATACTCTAAGATATTATCTATATTTTGCTCAGGTAAATTATAGTACCCTATATGTAGCCTCTCTTCTTCTATACGAGAAAAAAGTCGTGCTTTCTCAGCTTCTTCCCGTTCGCAAACATTAAAATGAATTCTATTTTTCATAAATCATTACTCAACCAATGATTTAGCATTTTTAATAAGCATATTTACCTTATCTTCATAAAGTTTTGCCATAGATTCTTCAGTAGATTCAAAACGGGTAACCAGCACAGGTGTTGTATTACTTGCACGAACTAACCCCCAACCCTTTTCAAAGTTTATTCTTACCCCATCTACATCTATAATATCAACAATTTTTGGAAACTCCTCAGGAGGATTTTCAAGTAGCTCTTTTACTTTATCTATAATCAAAAACTTCTGCTCTTCACTTGTCTCTACCTTAATCTCCTCTGTTGAAAACACTTGTGGTAAAGCATCAAGCTGGGCATCCAAATCAATACCATCTTGAAGCAGTTCTAACATACGTAAAGTTGCATAAATGGCATCATCATAACCAAAGTAACGGTGTTTAAAGAAGATATGTCCACTCACTTCACAAGCCAAGTCTGCATTGGTCTCTTTCATTTTTACTTTTAAGTTCGAGTGACCTGTTTTATACATAATAGCTTTTGCACCACGACGTTCCAACTCATCATACATCACTTGAGAACACTTCACTTCACCAATAACGGTTGGATTTTCCATCTTCATACTATACAAAAGTGCCATCTGGTCACCCTTTATATTGTATTTATGTGTTAAAACGGCAATTCTATCTGCATCTCCATCATAAGCAAAGGCAATATCTCCATCTTTTTCTAAAAGAGCTTTTATATCTACCAAATTCTCTTCTACCGATGGGTCTGGATGATGGTTAGGAAATGTTCCATCAGGCTCCATATAAAGTCCCTCATAATTAAACTCTAAAGCGTCAAAAATATCGGTTATAACCGTATCAACCACCCCATTACCACCATCTATAACTATCTTTTTATCAAATCCCTTAAGATGAGAAAAATTCTCTACCATATAGTCAATATACTGTTTTTTAGACGCTATCTCTATACGCTCTGTGTTATCAGGAATCTCCATCTCTGCATTAGCAATTATCTCGTCACCTAAAGCATAAATATCTTCTCCAAAAAATGGAGCTTTATCTAAAGTTATCTTAAATCCATTATACTCACTTGGATTGTGTGAACCTGTTATCATAATAGAGCCATTAACTTGCTCTTTTACATTTTTTGGCTGAACATAATTTGAAAAATAGTTTACAGGTGTTGCTACCATGCCCATATCTAACACTTTACACCCTGCAAAATTTAGCCCAGAAGCTAAGTAGTCACGTAAAATAGGAGAGTGAGTTCTTGCATCGTAACCAATAGCTACTACACCACCTAAAGCTTTGATTTTTTTACCCAAAAAATAACCAATGAGTTTTACACTCTGCTCATTTAGCTCTTCTTTATAAATCCCTCTTATGTCATATTCTCTAAAAATCGTTTTTGTCATTTACTATTACCTTGTTATTATTTAAATGGTGTAGTCGGAAGACTACACTCTACACGTTTATAAACTCTATGGCTTTATTAATTCGTTTTATTGTCTCATCTACGCCTAAAATAGCCATAATTTCATCAAGCCCTGAACCTGTCATAGAACCTAAAAGACTCACACGCAAAGGCATACCTATTTTTCCAAAACCTATCTCCTTTTGTTCAACCACAGCTTCCATAACTTTATGATAATCTGCCACCTCATTAAGATCTGCCTCTTTTAAAAGCTTCATAAAGGTATTTAAAATTTCAGGTGTATCCTCTTTAAATGCTTTTTTAAAGTTCTTTGCATTATACTCAGTGGGAGCATTTAAAATCAAATTAATCTGACTCGCCAATTCTACTAAAGTTTTTCCACGCTCTTTTGTTGCATTTAAAATCAAATCTCTTTTATCATTCTCTCGAATATCCACACCAAAATCTACTAAAAGTTCAGCCAACTCATCATGAGGTTTGTTTTTAATATAGTGGGCATTTAGCCATAACAATTTATCTAAATTATAATTTGAAGAACTCTTATTAATATCTTTTGGGTCAAAGAGTTCTATCATCTCTTCAACAGAAAATATCTCTTGGTCTCCATGACTCCAGCCCAAACGTACCAAAAAGTTCAAAAGTGCTTCAGGGAGATACCCTAAAGTTTTATACTCCATTACATCGGTTGCTCCATCACGCTTAGAGAGTTTTTTACCTTTTTCATTGTTTATCATCGCTACATGGTAAAAGTTTGGTATCTTAAAACCTAACGCTTCATAAACTACTATCTGCTTGGGTGTGTTATAGAGATGGTCATCACCACGAATTACATCAGTCAAGCCCATCTGAGCATCATCAATCGCCACTACAAAGTTGTAAGTAGGAACCCCACCTGCACGAGCAATAACAAAATCATCTACTTCAGTTGCTGCAATATTGATTTCCCCCTTAACGCCATCGTTAAAACTTATCATCCCCTCTTGTGGAGCTTTTATTCGTATAACAGGTTCAACACCCTCTGGAGGAGTTCCAGTAAAGTCACGGTAACGACCATCGTAACGAGTTCTCTCACCCTTAGCCATCTGCTCTTCACGAAGTGCTGTTAGCTCATCTTTAGTCATGTAACACTTATATGCTTTTCCTTCTTCTAGTAATTGTTCAATATATTTTTTATACAAATTAAATCGTTTAGATTGAAAAATAGCCTCACCATCATAAGACATCCCTACCCAATCAAATGCTTTTAAAATAGCTTCTACAGCCTCCTCTGAATTACGAGCCAAATCTGTATCTTCAATTCTCAATAAAAATTGACCCTCATTCTTTCTAGCCCAAAGCCATGAAAAGAGAGAGGTTCTAAGCCCTCCAATGTGCAAATAACCAGTAGGAGATGGTGCAAAACGTGTCGTTATCATAATAAATTAACCTTCTAAAAAAATAATAGAAAGATTATAGCAAAGTAACAAATTTTAATGGCTTATTTATTAAAAAAATATATATAAACAAATAATGATTTATTAAAAACAAAAATTATTATTTTTGTTTCATTGAGTAACATTATTTTCTCTTGAAATTATCTCATTAACGATGATTTAAAAACATATATTGTAAAATGTTACACACTCAATTACATTAAGGACTTTACCTTTGAAAAAAATTTTTAATATACTATCTATTTTAAGCCTTCTTTTCATATCTCAAATCACCATAGGATGTAGTATAAAAGAAGACTATATTCTTTTTAATAAAAGTGAAACTTTAAAAAATATTACAACCTCTACAATTCATAAAAATGTTAAATTTGAATATAAAATTGTTCCAAACGATAGAGTCTCACTTATAGTTTATCAACACCCTGACCTAAGTTCTGCTAACCCACTTGCAGCTACACAAGATAAAGGTCTGCTTGTCGATAGTGACGGAGTACTCTCTCTACCATTATTAGAAGATGTACACATCGCTGGACTAACACAAAAAGAGGCTGCTAAAAAGATTCAAGATGGTTATGAGAGATATTTAAACTATTCAAAAGTACGATTAGAAGTACTAAACAAACGTATTTATGTTATTGGTGAAGTAAAAAGACCAGGTAATTACAAACTAGAAAATGAACAGATTACCCTACTTCAAGCCATTGCCCAAGCAGGTGACTTTACAAATACTGCAAATAGACAAAAAATTCTAATTATCCGTTCTCTACAAAATGGTGCAAAAACAATTATGATAGACCTAACAGACATTAACTCCATTACCCATGCAAGATTAATGATTCAACCCAATGATATTGTCTATGTTCTACCTACCAGCATGAAGGCTATCAATACCAATATCTCGGCCATTCGTCCTATATTTGGTCTCATTTCAAATATTCTAGCTCCATTTGTATCTTATACATACTTAAAAAATAACTAAAGGTTCTTTGTGCAAAACAATAATCTACCACAATATATAGCAGAAGATAAAATCAATCTAAGAGAACTTTTTACAACAATTGGTCGTTATAAATGGTCTATCATTGTTTTTACCATATTAATTACTCTTGCTGTAGCAGTAAAAGTCTACTTGATGCCAAAATACTATAAATCAACCATTACCATAGAGGTAAAACCAGAAGAGCAAAATGCAGGAGGTTTTTCCATGGGAGGAGCTGCAGCTATGCTACTTGGTGGAGATATGGGAGGTTCTACTGACTTAGAAAAAGACATAACTCTACTAAAAACCTATCGAACCAATGAAAAAGTTTTAGAGAAAGTCAATGGCTATATGGTTCGTTATTTTATAACTGATGAGAAATATAAAGAAGTAGAAATAGACTCTAATATTTCAATAGAAGTTACAGATGTTCAGGTTAATGACTTTAGAGACTATGGAATGCGTCTTATCTTAGAACCTCTAAATGATACTCAATACAAATTATACGAACCAAGTACTTTTGGAAAACATAGTCTTGGAACCTACCACTACAGTGAAATGGTCTCTCATAAAAGATTCAACCTCATGATTCATAAAAAAACAGAATTTAAAAATTCCTATACCATTGAATTAGCAGGAACAAAACGTTATATTTTTGAAACAATTATCTCTAAAAACTTAAACATAGAAGCAGACAAAACTTCACCCTTTATTACCCTCTCTTTTTTAGATAATCTTCCTCATAGGGGTGAAGCTTATCTAAAAAATCTTATCGAGATTTACACCAAACAGAGTATAAATGATATTAAATCTGATGCATCTGTTATTATAAACTCTTATGATGCACAACTTAAAAAAGTTGAAGAGCGTGTTCAGTACAGTGCAAAAAAACTTGAAAATTTTAAAACTAAAAACCATATTATTGCTCCAGAAATACAAGCCACAGCACTTGTAGAGGAGTTAAGCAAAGTTGACATAGAGATAGCTCAAAATAACTACAAGCAAGAGCTTATAGCCAACCTTATTAGATTCGTAAAATCAAATAGAAACATAGATGCCATAGCCCCTTCACTTGTAGACTTTAACGACATGCCAACCATAGAACTTATTAAACTTATTCAACAGCAAGAGATTGTCCTTTCAGATTTACTACTAAAGTATAAACCTGAACACCCTACCATAAAAAGAGCTGACCAGACTATCTATAACTTAAAAGCTAAAGTTCTCTCTAACTTAGAAAATTTACAAAAAACCCTAAAAGAGAAGACAAAGTCTCTTCGTCACATGAAAAGTGGTTACAACAAAAAGCTTAAATCAGCACCAAAGCAGGAGCAAAAGCTCATAAGCTTTTCACGAGACTATAAAGTCAATGAAAAAATGTATCTCTACCTTATGCAGGAGCGTTCTGCAGCACAGATAAAACATGACAAAGCACTCTCTCGCTTTAAGGTTATAGAGTCTATATATACATCAGATAGAGCAGCTAAACCTAAAAAAGCTCTTATTGTTATAATCACTTTTGTTACAGTACTAATACTAATGATAGTTATTGCATTTTTTAGAGAGTTTTTAAAAAAGGAAAATGAGAATGCATAACTTGTTAATCTTAGGAGAACAACATAGGTTTTCAAAATTAGAAATAGAAGAACTAGAAGAAAAGTTTCTAAATATTAATTTTATAGCCTACAAAGACATGGATACAGACTATATTATTCAACTTATTTCAGACCTTCTATCTGATTCAGAAAAAACCATTATTGTTCTCAATACAAAGTCTCTTATTCCTAATGAATTGCTAAAATACTTAACCAACAACATCAAAAAAAACAATGTTGAATATAGAACGATTCAATCGTTTATGGAGAAGTATCTTCTAAAATCTTATATTCCTGATGATTTGGTTGATATTAGTTTTCTAGAGAAAGTAAAACCTCTCTCTTTTATAGAAAAAACTATAAAATTTATCTTTGAATATGCTATTACCACTGTACTCATTGTTCTTACCTTACCTCTTATGCTCTATGCTATCTATCGAATTAAAAAAGACTCTCCTGGATCTATTTTATTTAAACAAAAACGCGTAGGAAAAGATGGTAAAGAGTTTGATTGTATTAAATTCCGTTCTATGCATCTTGATGCAGAAAAAAATGGAGCCCAGTTTGCCACAGATGATGATGAACGAATCTACCCTTGGGGAAAAATCATGAGAACCACACGTATAGATGAACTACCCCAATTATGGAATGTACTTAGAGGTGATATGCACCTTATCGGTCCAAGACCAGAACGAAGAGTGTGGATAGAGCAATTTGAAAAGGAGATTCCCTATTACAATGAACGTCATATCATCAAACCAGGTCTGACAGGCTGGGCCCAAGTCCTCTATCCTTATGGAGCCAATGCTTATGATGCCCAACAAAAGCTTATGTATGACCTCTACTATATTAAACATTGGAGTCTATGGTTAGAACTAAAAACTATTTGGAAAACAATTATGGTTGTGTTGTATAGGAAAGGGGTTTAATAACTCCCTTTTCCTTTTTTAAGTATCTGAATAATTTTTGGAAAAAATCTATAAAGTGGATATAAAATTTTATTAACCTTTATATGATTTTTATCAAAAGCTTTTAATATACTTCTATTCCCTTTAATAATATTTTTAATACTACTATTACTCTCTCCTCCCATACGCATTTTTACAATTACTTGAGGTATATATTTTGCAGAGATATTATACTTTTCTAAAAACCTTAACATTAACTCAAAATCAGCAGAGACTTCCATACTTAAATCAAAATAACCATATTTTTCATATATTTCTTTTTTAACAAAAAAAGTAGGATGTGCGGGATGCCATCCTTTTTTAAAACTCCCTTTTTTAAAAACAGATGATTTCCAATAGCGTACAACATTGGTTAAATCATCTTCTTTAACATAATACAAATCACCATAAACACTATCACTATCTGTTTGGTTAAATATATCTACAACTTTTGCTACAACATTGTTATCACAATAGACATCATCACTATTTAATATTCCAACTACATCACCAGTTGCTAATTTTAAACCTTTATTCATAGCATCATAAATTCCATTATCGGGTTCAGAGATAAATTTAGATATTCTATCTCTATACTTACTAACTATTTCAATAGTTCCATCTGATGAATTACCATCAATAATAATATATTCAATATCTTTATAAGATTGAGAGAGAACAGACTTTATAGTCTCTTCTAGTGTCTTTTGTGAATTGTATGTAGTCGTTACAATACTGACCTTTAAACTCATATTTCTGAACCCACTAAAATTTTTCTCATTTTTTCATAATGAATCTTCCACTGAAATCGTTTGTTATATAAATCAACAGATACCAAGGAAGCTTTTTTTAATTTTTCCTTATCATTTAGCAACTCTTCTATTTTAGATGCTAGAGATAAAGGATTACCATATTCTGTATAAAATCCATTTTCATTCTCTACAATAATATCAGGGATAGAACGATATTTAGTAGATATAATAGCACATCCATATGCCATAGCTTCAATAATAGATACAGGTTGCCCCTCCACATGGTAGGATGTTGGCAAGATAAAAATATCGGACTCCTTTAGAAGTGATTCTTTTTCTTCTCCTATAACAACCCCTCGATAAGTGATATACTCTTTTAATTTATCTGACTTTATCTTTTTTAAAAACTCTTCTTCAAAGACCGTGATGTCACTTCCTAAAGGGTCATCAGGACTAGCTATAAAAGAACCTGCAAATGTTAAGTGAAAATTAAATATTTCTTTATCAATTAAAATCTCTACCGCTTTCAGCAAATCCATATAACCTTTTGTATAAATTAAATTAGACAAAAAAAGTAATTCAATCTTCTTTTTAGATAGATCAAAATAAACGCCTTGATTCTTTTCAATAGATGAGGTCAATGCATTTTCAACAACAATAATTTTATTTTTTAGCTTTGGACAAAAATCATACATTTTTACCAATGAATCACCAAGAGCAATAATTGTATCACTTTTATTTAGAAAAAAACGTATTAAAAGTTGCAAAAAACTATTTTGGCTCTCATAAAAAGTGTCATAATTACCACCTTTTAAATGAATTACAAATTTTGATTGAGGACTTAATAGCTTACTTATAGAGAGTGTTAAAAAGTCCCTAATAAAGCCTACAGTTGTTGAGCCTTTTGTAACATATATTGTATTAGGTTTACTCTTTCTTAAAGAAGTCCATAGCTGTTTTAGAACAGAAAGATTTTCTTTAATCCTACTCCATGTTGCTTTACCTGTAATATGTTTATTTTTAGGAGCTGTATTTATATAAGAAACCTCTTGAATATCTTCCAAAAGTGCTTCATATAGTTTTAGAAAAGAGATTGAGTGCCCTGTATAAGGGGGAGGAACAGCCCCTATCATTACTATTTTATTCATTCTGTTTTTTATCACCTTTTTGTGTATTTAACATTAAAAAATATACTCCTAATAATAAATATATAATTATCATTGATAGTAATACGGAAAATAAAAAGGATACTGCCAATCCTGGATCATTTATTGTCGTACACATAGTATTATATAAAATATTATAATAGATAAATCCTAAAATATTAGATTGAAAAATCATTGTTGACTTTTGTAAATATCCAATAAAAAAAGAAAGGGTAATAAAAATAACTGTCGTAAAAAAAAATCCAAAGTAGACAATTGAAAAAAAGTATAAGCGTATATTTGGTCCACCAACTTGATCACCAGAAAGAGAATAATAATAGTTATGTAACTGATCAGAGATAGAAATAGGCAAAGAGTCTCTGGGTATAACCCTAAGCGTTGCTAAAGGGTCTCCAAAAAGAGTTGCCCATAAAGGTGTTTGACTCAATTTATCTACTAAGACATCCATATTTGGGAAAAAAAGAACTTCCGTATCTCCTCTAAATAAAACAGCAACCATTGCTTTTATAGAACCTAACATTGCATCATTAAAGTTAAACATCAATATTAACAAAAATAGAATAACAGCTATAAAAAATATTTTATACTGTAAACGATATAAACTTTCAGGTAAATTTATAAGGTTTTTAAACCAATACACAGAAACCCCAAATGTTAAAATAATAGGCAAAATAGCACTTTTCGTCCCAGATAAAATAAAGGTAACTAAGAGAAAAAACATCATTAACCATGGAGCAATATACTCTCTCTTTCTCAATTTATTAATATAAATAATCATTAAGTTATAAACCAATAACAAAGAGAGAAGAAACTGAAGTCCAGGCAACAAACGATTGATAAATCCTAAATCTCTAAAAAATTGATGATGAGGTAGAGCATTTTCAGTTAAAAGAGGTATTCCTATTTTATAATAAGCATACAGGGTAAAAAACATATAGATAAAAAAAATACTATAAAGAAGAAATCTCATAACTTGAGAAGATTCAACTACTAATATTTTAAATTCTTGAAGTTGAGTTAAACTATATGCACCATCTAGTGATGAACCTATACGATAAAAAATCACAGATAATAAAAGAAAATAAAGTGGATAGTAGTAGTGAATATCAAAACTATTTTGATAAAAACTTGCATAAACTAAGTTTGTTGAACCTACTATCATTAAAAAAAGCATTAATGAAAAAGGTTCAAATAAAACTTTACCTTTTCCAAATTTTCCTGAAATTTTAAAAGTTAGAAAAGATATTATTAATAAAAGAACAATATATCCCAAAGGGTTTAAAAGCACCATTGGAATAAAATCATAGTGAAAATGCATCTATTTTACCTATTTATCTATTAATAAATTTAATATTTTTTTAAAATCTTCTTGTTGTAATTCTTCAATCTTTTTGTATCGATTATAACCGTCTTTAACCAACTGTTCTCTATACTCAACATTTGAAATAAGGGTGTCAACTTTGAGCATAATATCATCTTTTTCTAATGGACAAAAATAAAGACTTCCTGAAGAGAGTACCTCTGCAATAGAAGAGATACTTGATGCAACTACAGGTGTTCCTAGTTTCATCGCATATAAGGGAGGATATCCAAACCCTTCATTTAAAGAAGGATATACAAATAAAAAGGCATTTTTCATAACTACTTCAAAGTCTGCATCATCTAAGTAGTCAAAATATACTACCTTAAATCCATTATATCTCTCTACTGAATTTGATTTAGAACCTAAGACTAAAATATCTATTTCATAATTTTTTTTCATAAATAGCTCAGAGATAGCATTAGTTACATATTTTGTATTTTTTGACCATCGTTCTGAACCTGTCATAAGAATATATTTTTTCTCTTTTATATTAATTTTTTTTAAAATATCATTATTCTTTTCTAACGAAGATAATAGTTCTTTTTGTGCAGGTGGATATATCTTTACAACATCTTTTGAATTATCCAAATAAAACTCAATGGATGATTTAGAATAAAAAGAGTCAGTAATAACATAAACATTCTCTAAGGCAACCAATTTGTTATATTTATTAACAAGTTTTTCTTTAAATTTTTTTATAAAAATAAATTTTATTAGCTCTTTATAAAAATTTCCATACTTAAGACGCTCAATAGTATTAGGGAGTTCAATATCCCTCAAACCATGTATTACTATATAAAATTTTCCATGATTATGTGACTTTATAAATTGTTCTACATTATACGGCATTGGTTCAAAAAAAGTAAACTTTTTCTCTTTATTTAATAAAAAACTAATCTCTTTTTCATTTGAAACCTTAATAAGTTCAAACCTATTATCTCTACATATTTCATCTATACCTTCAACATCCAAACTAAAAACGATTAGACTAAAATC
Organism: Campylobacteraceae bacterium; assembly: GCA_027068975.1. Lineage (GTDB taxonomy): Bacteria > Campylobacterota > Campylobacteria > Campylobacterales > Sulfurovaceae > UBA1140. Next base: position 16,412 of record JALXFN010000056.1, read on the forward strand.
TGCCTTACTCTCCTGCAGTTGATAGAGTAAATTATAAGCATAATCTAATCCTCCATTATATTTAATGCCAAGAGATTGAGCAAAAAATAGATTTATATAATATTTCATGTTATTTTCCTTATTGTTTTTTTTATGAAAACTTTTAATATAGTAATAGATGGAACAAAGATATACCAAGTTAATCCATATAACTCTATCGAAATCTTTATCTTTTCTATTTGGTGTTTTATAATATTTATTCTAGAAAAGCCAGTCTCATCATATTTTACAACAGAGACATTGACTTTTAAAGGATTATGATCACTTTTTTTGATTACTCTATTCAAAAAAAGGAAATCAGCTGAAATTGGATATTTCATAGAATATAATCCATATTTTTCATGTAGCCCTAAACGATAGAAACACGACTGATGATTAATTTCATATATATTAGCGCTTCTCTTTCGACTTTTATCATCTATATATACTGTTCCATCTTGACGTTCATAAACCACATTACCATAAATAATTTCATTATCATGAGAAATAAGCTCTTTAGCTATATCAGTTAAGACATCATTCGAATAAAAACTATCTCCTGCATTCATGAAATTTATAAAACTACCAGAAGCTACTGAAATTCCTTTATTCATTGCATCATAGATTCCATTATCTTTTTCACTTACCCAATAAGTAATTTTATCTTCATATTTTTTAATAATATCCACTGTACTATCAGAAGAGCCACCATCAATAATAATATATTCAATATTCTCATAATCTTGATTTACTATACTAAGTATAGTATTTTCCAGATATTGCTCTCCATTATAAACAACCGTTACAATAGAGAACAATGGTCTACTTCCCATATTTCAACTCTTCCTCAATCAATAAATCCAATATATCAAAGAAAGAATATTCATATTCCCAATTTAATTCTTTCTTTGCCTTTGTATTGTCACCATAAATATTCTCTATTTCATTTGGTCTAAAAAGTTTTTCATCTTCAATAATAAGTTTCTTATTCAAGTTTAATTTATCAAAAATATACTCTATAATATCTCGAAGTAAAATAGATTTTCCTGAACAAATAATATAATCATCTGCTACATCTTGCTGAAGTAACTTCCACATTGCTTCTACATACTTTGGTGCATACCCAAAGTCTCTTTTTATATTTAAGTTTCCAACTACTAAGTTTGGTAACTCATTATTTTTAATTTTAATTGCATTTTTAATAACTTTTTTTATAAAAAAATTATCACTTCGTAAAAAAGACTCATGATTAAACAGAATTCCATTACTAGCAAATAGATTATAAGACTCTCTATATGTGGCTACCATAAAATATGCTGACATTTTTGAAATACCATAAGGGCTAATGGGATGCATAGGAGTATTAGGTGTTATAGGCATACTTTCTACTTGCCCATACATTTCACTACTTGACGCCTGATAGAGTTTTGTATTTGGACTAAATAACCTAATTGTTTCTAACAAATTATTAACTGACATTGTATTAAAAGAAAAAGTACCTATAGGCTGAGAAAAAGACAAGCCGACTGAACTTTGAGCAGCAAGATTATAAATTTCATCAATTTTGTGTTTTTGTAATAGCCTAATAATATTTGCCATATCTAAAAGCTCTAACTCTTCAATCATTATATCATCATCGATACCTAAATATTTAAAATTATTTCGATTTGCACATCTATAACTTCGTACTGTACCTATTACTTTATATCCTTTTTCAAGCAATAATTTAGCTAAATAAGCTCCATCCTGTCCTGTTATTCCCGTAATTAAAGCTGTTTTCATTCTATAATACCCTTATAAATTTTTAAAGTCTCTTTTGCTGTTTTTTCCCATGAAAATTTTGACAATTGATTATTTCCATTAAAAACAAGTTCTTCTCTTCTTTCTTTATTATCTAAAACATATTCTACAGATTTTTGAATAGACTCTATACTATCAGGATTAAAATATTCTGCAGCATCTTCAGCAATTTCGGATAAAGAACTAGTACCACTACATACCAAAGGACATTGACAAGCAAAAGATTCTAGTATCGGTAGACCAAACCCTTCATACAATGAAGGAAATACAAAAAGCTCAGCATTATTATAAAAATACGACAACTTATTATCTTCTAAGATATAATGAAATATTTGAGATTTTATATCTAAATCATCAAATAATAAAAGTTCTTCTTGAGTAAAGGCTCCTCCCCCAACGCACACAACAGATAAATCTTTATCCTTCGCTAAAAGATATCTCATACTTTTTATAAATTGATTAAAATTTTTATATCCTCCACGAGAACCAACAAATAAAATATACTTTTCAGGTAAATCCATATTTAAGTTTGAAGAGCAGTTTACTAATGAATTTGCAAGATAAACAACTTCAATCTTAGACTCTTCAATACCAAAAAAATCAATTAAGTCTTTTTTGGTATTTTCTGAAATTGCAATTATCTTACTAGCCTTATTACATAAGATTTTTTTATTTTCAGAAGTCTTATCATCAGCAGAAAATTTATCTCTAAATTTCTCATGTATCATATCATAAACAGTAAGAACAAATGGTTTATCCCCTATATAGTTTAAAAAATCTATATCAAAATATGTAGGATGAAAAATATCAAAGTTTTGTTGTTTTAATGCTCTTTTTGTACAAAAAGAATTAATTTCAATAATTATTCTATCTCTACCTTTAAAGACTGTATTTGGAAAAAAACCTATCTTCTTTATTTGTTTACTATTTTTAAGATAATAGTTATTAGATAATAATAAAGCACTCTTATACTCGATACTTTTTATATTATCAAATTGATTCATAAGTTCACAATAGTATCGTGATATTCCTCCATACCTTTGATTTGTAAAAATAGTGTGGTCATACAATACTTTCATCTCTTTTAACGTTCTCCTTCTTTTAATAATTTTATATTTAAAAAAAATATTGTTCTTGTCATCATTTTAAAAATTATCCTACTTTTGTTATAAAATGCATAAGCAAAATAACCTGTTATTGCCATAGAAATAACTGTTGCAATAGCAGCCCCTACAATACCATACTGAGGAATCAAAAAAAGATTTAAAATTACATTTGATATTAACCCAAACAGTGTTTTAATTACCTCAAAATATTTATGATTTTCTGACATAACCCATGATTCACTAGGAATTCGTTGAAAAGCAAATAGTAAATTTACAATATGTATTTGTAGTACAACTATCGATAACATATAAGCCTCTCCATATAAAGACATAATCAAGAAATGACTTAAAAATAGTGTGGGAATAATAATCAAAACAGCTATTAAATTACTCAATATAAACAACCTTTCTAATCGTTTATAATATAAATTATAAGAGACTTTTTTAGCATTTTCTATAGCAGGATATAAAGAAGAAGAAATTATAACAGGTAAAAAATACCATAATTCACTTAACTTAGCAGCAACTGCATAATATCCAACTTGTGTACTATCCATCATCTCCTGTATCATAACCTGATCAATTCTCATATACATACCAATTATCATCGCTGTAAACATATAAAATAGAGAATCTTGTAAAAGACTTTTTGCTATTGCTTTATTAAACTTTAAATAGCTTAACTTAAATGTTGATTTTTTCAAAAAGAAATAAATATATCCAAGTCCTAAAATAAAACTGTCAAATAAGATAACAAATGCAAATGCTTCAAGTGAAGCATTCGTCAAAATTAATACTATTTTTATAATGGTAGACAAAAATAGGCTTATAGAGTTTACATAAACAATATATTTACTCATAACCTTACTTTGAAAATAGAAATCTATAACATTGAGACTTTGAAAAATTGTTGCAGAACCTATAATAAATATTAAATTATTAGTATAGGTATCATTAGAGGTAAATTGAATAGCCACCCATAAAATAATAAGTACTGCAATGGCACCTATAAGTTTTAAAAAGAAAACGGTACTAATGAGTTCATTTTCTTTATAGTTATCTTTTAGTAATTCCCTAACAACTAATGTATTGAGTCCTAATGTTGCAATAGCTGTAAATAATCCAACAAAACTTTGAGCATAAGAGAGTAAACCTAATTTTTCAGGTCCTAGATATCTTGCAACCCAAATACTTATTAAAAGACCAATAAGCATTCTTAAGATTTTTTCAAAAAAAAGCCATGAGGTATTTTTTAAATACCTCATTAGACCTTTATTCTCTTTTATATTGTTTAATTTATCTCTCATAGTTTTGCAACTTCTTCATTTACATATTTATATCATTCTACCCAAACCCCCATTCCAAAAAAGAACAATTGCTAAATAACACTATTTTTTTGTTACATATCATCTCTCAACATAAGGTATAATTTAAGATATTAAGTATTTTTACATAGAAGATAACATGAGGAACGATTAAAAATTGATATTTACAGCTCCAAAAACTCCACCCCATCTTTAGAGCCAATCAAAAGAAAGCTTCTAAGCTTAGGAATGCTTTTAACTTTGTCAAGTTGTTGATAGCCCTCAACTTGTTTCATTCCCTCTTTTTTTATAGTCTCATAATTATCTTTCTCTTTTTTCCATTTTAATTCAAACAGATAATTATTTGGAACTTTATCATCTCTTCCTATGAGTAAAATATCAGGATATTTATTGTCAAGTTCAGGTTGTGAGTCTATAAAGTAAAAATCTGCAAAACTCAAAAGTGCCAAAGTAATGACATGAAAATGCTTCTCTGTAAATCCATAGTGGTCACGGTTAGAGAGGGTTTTTATGGCTATATCAAGCTGTCTCTTAAAGGATTCAATATCTCCTAAAAGAAGCTTAATAGGCAGTTGTGAAAATGAGTCCTCTTGTTTAAAGTTATTGCGTCATTGTAGCTCAACAGCAAAGTAGTTAAAGTAGAGAATCTTTATGACATAGTTAGGTATCTCAAAAATATTTAACTCGCCTGTTATCTGCTCTTTTATGGTAATAAAACCCATTGAGTAGATAAGGGTAATAAAGTCATCTTGTGTAAAATCTTGGTTTAGGTCATATCTGTCTTTTATAATTCCTGTCACAGTTCCATTTTCTATGAGCTTTTCTAAAATTTTATAGTTTCTGTCACTGTCACCTATGTTAAAAAGTTTCATAATGGCTTTGTAGTCAGAAGCTACATTACTGTCTAACATTTTAATAGGCATTTGACATCGTACTTCATCATATTTGGAGATAAAGTAGTTTACTAGTGTTGCACTATAGACTCGCTCTGTAGCTTTTATATTAAATAGATAACCGTTATACCATGTTTTTAACTTCTCTTGTAGTGCCTCTTTATCTATATTTTTACACTGTTTAAAGATATATTGCTCTAGTGAGTAGTTAACCTCTTTTTGGCTAAACCCTGCCATTAGGTTAAACTCTTCTTTATTGGAAATATTGGAGACAATGTTAAACCCAGAACTTAAACTATCGAGTGTTATAGGCGTTACTCCTGTAATGAACATCTTTTGCACTACCCCACTTTGAGTTGCACCCTTTAGCACTTCATAAAAGCTTCGTACAAATCCCCCTTTGCCAACTATTTGTAAAAAGTCTTGCATACTATGGGCGAGTATGGCATTGGCAAATTGGTCATACTCATCTATAAGCACATAGACTTTGTCATTTTCTATAACATCAAAAAAGTATTTTATAAGTCCTGTTGGTGTTGGTATGTTATTTAGGCTCTCTCTTGTAATATCATAACCATACTCTCTAAAGTATCTATAAATAGCCGATTTAATATTATCTTTAAAGCCTTCATAGATTATTTCTACTCCACCATCGGTATTAATACCAGAAAACTCAAAAAATAGAATACGAAAGCTATTTTTTAGAGGAGTAGGATTTTTTCCAATATAGGTGTCATTAAACATAGCATCAAACTCATCAGCTGTATTTTCATCATAATAGTACTGCAAAGTAGAGAGAAAAAGAGACTTTCCAAAGCGTCTTGGGCGTAAAAAGATTAAAAAGCTCTCATTGGTCTTTTCTAATTTTTCTATATAGTTTGTTTTATCAATATATAAGTAGTCATTGTTTATCTTTACTTTTTTAAAGTTACTTTCACCATAGATTATCTTTTTCATATTTGCTCTTATTTTTTAGTTTGATTATAGCATAAATTAAAAGTCTCTTGAATTGGTTAATATTTTTGATTTGGTATCATAATAGGTAGAGACATCGCTCTGCCCCTACAGGTTAATACTTCTCCAAATACCACTCAACCGTCTTAACAATCCCCGAGTCAAAATCATCATCGGCTAACCATCCAAGTTCTGTTTCTAGTTTGGTAGCATCTATGGCATAACGTCTGTCATGCCCTGCTCTGTCTTCTACAAAGGTAATGAGTTCTTTATAGCTTTTTTCTGCTGGAACTTTTTGGTCTAAAATAGTACAGATGGTGTCAACTATTTGGAGGTTGGTTCTTTCGTTTCTTCCACCTACATTATAGATATTGCCCTCTTTACCTGTATGGTAGACCAAATCTATGGCTTTACAGTGGTCGAGTACGTAGAGCCAATCACGAATGTTTTTTCCATCACCATAGATAGGAATAGGCTCATGAGACAATGCTTTTCTAATGATGGTTGGTATTAACTTCTCATCATGCTGTTTTGGTCCATAGTTGTTTGAACAGTTGGTTATAACAGTGTTGAGTCCATAAGTCTCTTGGTAGCTTCTTACTACCATATCTGAACTCGCTTTACTTGCAGAGTATGGAGAGTTTGGAGCATAAGGAGTCTCTTCGGTAAAAAGGTCAGTCTCATTTAATGTTCCATAGACTTCATCAGTACTTATATGGTGAAATCTACACCCTTTATGGTTCTCTTTATAGGTAAATGGTTTTTCCATCCACTGTTTATAGGCTACATCAAGAAGTGTAAATGTTCCTGTTACATTGGTCTCTATGAAGACTCCTGGGTTTTTAATGGAGTTATCTACATGTGACTCAGCAGCAAAGTGAATTACCCCTTCTATGTTATGTTTTTCAAAGATGTACTCTACAAGCTCACGATTACAGATGTTGCCTTTTATAAAGGTATAACGGTTATTTCCCTCTACCTCTTTTAAGTTCTCTAAGTCCCCTGCATAAGTTAATAAATCTAAATTTATGATGTTATAGTTTTGATACTTTTCTAAAAAATATGGCACAAAGTTTGAACCGATAAACCCTGCACATCCTGTTACTAGAATATTTTTACTGTTCATAATAGTCTACTCCATACTCAAATAAATCATCTGTTTCACTCAATAGAGGTTGATTTTTATCTTTATCTGAAAGATTGAGTATATCACTTTTTAAAGTCCAGTCAATCCCTAAAATTTTATCGTTAAAGAGTATACCTCTGTCGTTTTGGGGACTATAGTAGTTGTCCACTTTATAAGCAAAAACGGTATCATCTTCTAAAACTACAAAGCCATGAGCAAACCCTCGAGGGACAAAGAGTTGTCTTTTATTTTCAGCAGAGAGTTCTACTGCTACATGTTTTTCAAAAGTTGGGCTACCTTTTCTAATATCTACAGCCACATCAAGAACGCGTCCTTGAATAACACGTACCAGTTTAGTTTGTGCAGCAGGAGCAAGTTGATAGTGTAAGCCTCTAAGTACCCCTTTAGAGCTTTTCGACTCATTGTCTTGGCAAAAGTTTACTCTATAGCCCAAGAACTCTTCTAGTTTATCTTGACGAAAAGTCTCTGTAAAATAGCCTCTACTATCCCCATGCACTTTGGGTTCTATAACAATCACATCTGCAATATCTGTAGGTATAAACTTCATTAACCCTCCTTAATAATAGCATCAAGTTTAGACTCATTGGCTCGGCGAATCATATATTGACCATATTGGTTTTTCTTTAATGGTTCAGCTAATCTTAAAAGCTCTTTTTTTGATATATAACCTTTATCAAAAGCTATCTCCTCTAAACATGCAATTTTAAGTCCTTGTCTATTTTCAATGGTTTGAATAAACTTACTAGCATCGAGCATAGATTCATGAGTCCCTGTATCAAGCCAAGCATAACCTCTTCCCATCAACTCTACCATTAAACGCTCTTCTTTTAAATAGTCTTGATTTAAAGAGGTAATCTCCAACTCACCTCTTGCACTGGGTTTTACCCTTTTTGCTTTTTTTATTACATCATTAGGGTAGAAATATAACCCTATAACAGCATAATTACTTTTTGGAATATCTGGTTTCTCTTCTATAGAGATAACATTTCCATCACTATCAAACTCTGCTACTCCATAACGTTCTGGGTCATTTACATAGTAACCAAAAACGGTTGCTTTATTCTCTTTTTTAACATGATGAACAGATTTAGAAAAGAGTTCAATCAATCCTTGTCCATAAAAGATATTGTCTCCTAATACCAAACAGACATCTGATGAGCCTATAAACTTCTCACCCAATATAAATGCCTGTGCTAGACCATCTGGATTAGGTTGAACAATATATTCAAGTTCTATTCCTATCTCCGAGCCATCTCCTAAAAGTGCTTTAAATAGTGGTAAATCTTTTGGGGTTGAGATAATCAGTATCTCTCTTATACCTGCTAACATAAGTACAGATAGTGGATAATAAATCATCGGTTTATCATAAATAGGTAGTAGTTGTTTTGAAACCCCTTTAGTTAAGGGGTAAAGTCTTGTTCCTGAACCACCTGCTAATATTATTCCTTTCATATTGCATCCTCATCGTATATTTATGTTATTTTTGGGGTATTCTACTCCAAAATATATTTAAAAAGAGAATATTATCTTACAAAAATATACTCTCTATACAATATTTTGATAAGAATTGAAATATTCATGAAGATTAATAACAAATTAGATAAACAAAACTAACTATAAAACTCTCTATACCACTTAACAAAACTAGCTACACCCTCATCAAGAGGAGTTGATGGACTATAGTTAAAATCATTCATTAGACCAGAAGTATCAGCATAGGTTGACTCTACATCCCCTGCTTGCATCTCCATAAAATTCTTCTCAGCTACTTGACCAAGAGAGGTTTCAATTTCGGTAATAAACTCCATAAGATTTACTGGAGCATTATTTCCAATGTTATAAATACGATAAGGAGCAGAAGAACTACTAGGTGTTGGATTTTCAGGGCTCCAATTCTCATTAGGTTTTGCAGGGTTATCTAAAACTTTTATAATTCCATCTACGATATCATCTATATAAGTAAAATCTCTACTCATATTACCATGGTTAAATACTTTAATCGGTCGATTATTTAAGATAGCATCTGTAAATAACATAGGAGCCATATCAGGTCGTCCCCAAGGACCATACACCGTAAAAAATCTCAATCCTGTAGTTGAAATATTATAAAGATGACTGTAGGTATGTGCCATCATCTCATTTGATTTTTTAGTAGCTGCATAAAGACTCACAGGGTGGTCTGTATGGTCGGTGGTTTTAAATGGTTGAGATTTATTAAGCCCATAAACACTTGAACTACTTGCATAGGCTAGGTTTTTTACACCATTATGTCTACATGATTCTAGTATGTTCATAAAACCCACTACATTTGAGTTAATATAAGCGTGAGGATTCTCTAATGAGTATCGTACCCCAGCTTGAGCAGCAAGGTTACAAACAGCATCAAATTGTTCTGTTTCAAAAAGTTTTTCAACTGTCTCTCTATTAGCTAAATCTGCCTTTATAAACTTATGTTTACTATCTATTGATTCTATTAATTGATTCTCTTGAATATTCTCTTGTTGGATTCCCAACTCTTTTAGACGTGCGTACTTAAGGTTTACATCATAATAGTCATTAATATTATCAAGACCCACAACTTCATCACCACGCTCAAGTAGTTTTTTTGCCAAATGGAAACCAATAAATCCTGCTGTACCTGTTACTAAAACTTTCACTTATAAAACTCCATATTTTAACTTTTTTTAACATTATATCATAAAAAATGTTCTATTTTACTACTCCTGTTGTATCTATAACTGTTTTTTTAGATATTTTATCTGTTTCTATAGAAATAAACTCTTTATGCTTTACCAAAACCACCACAACATCAGCAACGTCTAAGGCATCATCTAAAGTACTAAACTCTACATTTTTTCGATTTTTAAGAACTTCAGGAAGTTCTTTAATGTTAGGTTCAACTGCTAAGATATTAAAGTTAGTATTATCAGACAACATTTTAGTAATTTCTAATGCAGGAGACTCTCTAAGGTCATCTATATCTGGTTTAAAGGCTAAACCTAAACAGGCTATTTTTGGATTCTTTATAGCTTTTATTGCCTCTTTTACTTTTGAAATTACAAAAAGAGGTTTACCATCATTAATCTCTCTTGCTGTTTTCATAAGCTGTGCTTCATTTGGAAAGGCATTTACTATGAACCAAGGGTCAACGGCTATACAGTGTCCCCCTACTCCACAAGCTGGTTGTAAAATATTAACTCTTGGGTGTCTGTTTGCTAAAGAGATAAGCTCCCATACATCTATACCCATCTTATCACATAGAATAGATAGTTCATTAGCAAAGGCAATACTCACATCTCTTGATGCATTTTCTGTTAATTTACTCATCTCAGCTGTTCGAGAGTTTGTTGCTATACAGTCACCTTTGACAAAAATTTTGTAAAGCTCAGTTGCAACTTCTGTACATTGGGGGGTCATTCCACCAATAATACGGTCATTTTCCACAAGTTCACGTATAACATGCCCCGGCAAAACACGCTCTGGACAGTGTGCAATACGTATATCAGACTCCTCACCTACTTGTTGAGGAAAGGTTAAATCTGGTCGCTCCTCTGCTAACCACTTTGCCATTTTTTCCGTAGCACCTACAGGTGAGGTTGACTCCAAAATAACCAAATTACCTTTTTCTAAAACAGTAGCCAATGACCTTGTTGCTGATTCAATATAATCAAGATTTGGTTCATGGTTATCACCTTTAAATGGTGTTGGAACAGCCATTATAAATACATCCGCTTTTTCAGGTGCTGTGGTTGCTCTTAAATAACCCTCTTTTACTGTTGCTTGTACTAAAATATCTAATTCAGGCTCTACAATATGTATCTCACCTCGATTAATCGTATCTACTGCTTTTTGGTTAATGTCAACTCCTATAACATGAACCTTCCTTGATGCCAATACTGCTGCTGTGGGTAAACCTATGTAGCCTAACCCTATCATACATACTCTATTAAACTCCATTAATTTACCCCTTTAATAAAATCAACAATTCTTGAACATGCTTTTCCATCACCATAAGGGTTATGTGCTTTACTCATTTTTTCATATGCCATATTATCATCTAAAAGTCTTTGAGCCTCTTCGATAATAATGTGCATATCTGTCCCTACCAGCTTAACCGTTCCAGCCTCTAAAGCTTCTGGTCTCTCTGTTGTATCTCGCATAACCAATACAGGTTTTCCTAGACTTGGAGCTTCTTCTTGAACCCCTCCACTATCTGTTATAATAAAATAGGATTGACTCATCAAGTAGATAAACTGCTCATATTGGAGTGGGTCTATTAAGTAAACATTTGATACATCCGAGAGAATCTCTTTAACAGGCTTTTGAACATTAGGATTAAGATGTACAGGATAGACAATATCGATATCTGGATTGTTCAAAGCAAGACTCTTTAACGCTTCACATATGTTTATAAACCCTTGTCCAAAGTTCTCTCTTCTATGTCCTGTTACTAAAACTATTTTTCTATTCTCATTCATTTGATACTGACTGCTAATAGTTGCAATAATTTTATCTTTTAATGCTTTACTATTTTCTATCTTCTCTAGTGCTAAAAAGAGTGCATCGATTACCGTGTTACCAGTAACAATAATATCTTCACTCTTTTTATTCTCTTTTAGTAAGTTATCTTTACTATTGGTCGTTGGTGCAAAATGATAATTGCTCAAAATACCTGTAATTTGTCGATTTACCTCTTCCGGCCAAGGACTATAGATATCATGCGTTCTAAGTCCTGCTTCAACATGACCTACTTTTATTTTTTGATAAAAAGTCGCTAAAGAGGTGGCAGATGTAGTGGTAGTGTCACCATGAACCAAAACAATATCTGGTTGAAAGTCACTTAATACCTCTTTCATTCCTAAGAGTACATTGGCTGTTATATCGTATAAATCTTGCCCTGCTTTCATGAGATTCAAATCATAATCAGGCTCTATATCAAAGATTTCAAGGACTTGGTCCAACATCTCTCTATGTTGTGCTGTTACACATACTTTTAATTCAAGAAGCCCTTCTGCCTCTAATGCCTTTACCAGTGGTGCCATTTTAATAGCTTCTGGTCTTGTACCAAATACAACCAATACTTTTTTCAAAATAATATTCTCTTTTCTATGATTTATTAAACTGTGTTTTTTAAATTATATACCCATTTGGGTTTTGACTCTGCCATCGCCAGGTATCTTCACACATCTCATCTATACCTCTTGTAGCTTCCCAATCTAAAACCTCTTTAGCATAAGAGGGGTCAGCAAAACAAGTTGCGATATCACCTACTCTTCGTTCTACTATTTTATATGGAACTTTTTTAGCAGATGCCTTTTCAAAGGCCTCTACCATTTCCAAAACAGAATAGCCATTCCCCGTTCCAAGATTAATCGTCATTGGTTCATTAAAATTTCTAATTCTATCTAAAGCATTCAAATGCCCTTGTGCCAAATCTATCACATGAATATAGTCTCTAACTCCCGTACCATCAACGGTATCATAATCATTACCAAACACAGAGAGATACTCTCTCTTGCCTACTGCTGTTTGGGAGATAAATGGCATCAAATTATTAGGTAAACCATTTGGGTCTTCTCCTATGGTTCCTGATGCATGAGCTCCTACAGGGTTAAAGTAACGAAGCAAAACTATTTTCCACTCATTGTCTGAGAGATATACATCACGTAGTATCTCTTCGACCATAAGCTTAGAACGTCCATAAGGGTTCGTAGCAGATAGAGGAAAGTCTTCTAAAATAGGTGTAGTATGGGGATCTCCATAGACGGTAGCAGAGGAAGAGAATATAATAGATTTACAATTATACTCTGACATCACTTCACATAACACAACTGAACCATTGACATTATTATCATAATATCTGAGAGGTTGTTCTACTGACTCACCTACAGCTTTAAGCCCTGCAAAGTGAATAACAGCATCTATCTTATGGCTAGAAAAAACTTTAGCTAAATCTTCTCTATATCTAATATCACCCTCTACTACGACTATCTTTTTACCGACAATAGCCTCTACTCTACGTATACTCTCTTTTGAGGCATTAGAAAAATTGTCAAATACAACAACTTCATATCCTGCTTCAATGAGTAAAACTACGGTATGAGAACCAATATATCCAGCCCCACCTGTTACTAAAACTTTCATCGGTCTCCTTTATTAACTATCCGAATTAAAAATATCTCTAGTATAAACTTTAGCCTCTACATCACGAATATCATCAGAGAGTCTATTGGCAACAATCACATCAGAGAGTTTTTTAAACTCCTCTAAATTATTAATCACTCTTGAGTTAAAAAAGAGTTCATCACTACAAGCAGGTTCATAGACAACCACTTCAATACCTTTTGCTTTAATACGCTTCATAATACCTTGAATCGCTGAAGCTCTAAAGTTATCTGAACCACTTTTCATAACTAACCTATAAATACCAACTATTTTCGGATTTTTAGCCAAAATAGAGTCTGCTATAAAATCTTTTCTTGTACTATTTGCATCTACAATAGCACCGATAATAGAGTTTGGAACATTTTTATAGTTTGCTCTTAACTGCTTGGTGTCTTTAGGTAAACAATAACCACCATAACCAAATGATGGATTGTTATAATGAGTTCCTATTCTTGGGTCAAGCCCTACTCCTTCGATGATTTGTCGACTGTTTAAATTATGTGTCTCTGCATAAGAGTCCAATTCGTTAAAATATGCCACACGCATAGCAAGATAGGTATTGGAGAAAAGCTTAATTGCTTCTGCTTCAGTTGAGTCTGTATATAATATATCTATATTCTCTTTAATTGCTCCACCTGCTAAAAGATTGGCAAAAGTGGTGGCACGTTCCGAAATCTCTCCTACAATAATTCGAGAAGGGTAAAGATTATCATAGAGTGCTTTTCCCTCTCTTAAAAACTCTGGTGAAAATATAATATTTTCACTATTATATTTTTCTCTAACACTTTTAGTAAAACCAACAGGTACTGTTGATTTTATAACCATAGGTAAATCAGGATTAAACGCGATAACATCTTGAATAACCATCTCAACCAAAGAGGTATTAAAATAGTTTGTCTCTGGGTCATAATCTGTAGGTGTAGCAATAATTACAAAGTCTGCATCTCTATAAGCTTCTTCTTTATTCAGTGTTGCTTTAAAATCTAAATCTTTGTTTTTTAAATAATCTTCAATTTCCACATCTTCAATGGGAGACTCTTTTCTGTTAAGCATCTCCACTTTTTCTGGTATGACATCCAATGCAACTACTTCATTGTTTTGTGCCAATAAAATTCCATTTGATAATCCCACATATCCTGTTCCTGCTATAGCTATCTTTATCTTTTTCATCATATAAATATTTACTCCTTAATTAAAATTAAAATAAATTATATCTAAGGTTTAATTAATGTAAAACCCTAAATAGAACATTTTTTAATATTATATATTAAATTCCTAAATCGTAGATTTGTACTACGCCAATAAAGCTATTATCATAGGTCACCAAAAGCGAATTAACCTTTAAATCTGTCATGAGTTTTTGAGCCATTGTCAACTTTTCTCTCTTATCTATCGTTTTTGGATTTTTAGACATAAGTTCTTGAGCAGTTAATTTAAAAAAATTCTCTTCTAAACTCTCCATTGAGCGTCTTATATCTCCATCGGTAACAATTCCAACTATTTTTTCATTTTCCATTACTACTGCTAAACCTAAACGTGCTGTCGAAATAACTTGAATAAGCTCTTTTGTAGAGGTCTCTCTACTCACTTTTGGTAAATCTTTTTTTCGCATAACATCTTCAACTTTGGTTAAAAGTCGTCGCCCAAGCGTTCCTCCTGGATGGAACTGTGCAAAATCTGTATCTTGAAAATCTCTCTGTTTCATTAAAGCAATAGCCAAAGCATCACCCATAACCAGTGTTGCCGTTGTTGAAGAGGTAGGTGCTAATTGCAAAGGACATGCCTCTTTTTCTACCGATACATTAAGATGATACGTAGCGTTTTTTGCCAAAGTAGAGTTTTTATTTCCACTCATTGCGACTATTACATTTCCTTGATTTTTTAAAAAAGGGATTAGCCTTAAGACCTCATCTGTCTCACCAGAGTTTGAAATAAGCAAAACCATATCATCCCTCTCTATCATCCCTAAGTCACCATGATAAGCTTCTCCTGGGTGTAAAAAGAAAGAGGGGGTTCCTGTACTCGCCATAGTCGCAGCTATCTTTTTACCTATAATGCCTGACTTCCCCATACCTGAGATAATCAACTTCCCATTACAAGCTAAAATATCTTTAACAGACTTTTCAAAATCTTCTGTTAAGTTATTTGATAAGTCTGCAATAACTTTTGACTCTATAGAAAAAACTTCCTTAGCTATATTTTTTATACTCACAACACTACACCTTATGGTCAAATTCTGGCACTATCTCTTTTAAAACGCTCAATTCGTTCTTATTTTTTAAACGTTCTATTTGAGCCAAAAGTATAGCATAATCAACAGGAGGATTTTTAGATACCATAATAGAGTCATACTCTGTTTTTAAATCTGCATCATCTATCAGCAACTCCTCATAAAGCTTCTCCCCTTGACGTAAGCCTGTAAACTCTATCTCTATATCATCTCGACCTGAAAGCTCTATCATTCTTTTTGCCAAGTCAACAATTTTTATAGGTTCACCCATATCCAAAATAAAAAGCTCCCCACCTTTGGCAATAGAGGCTGCTTGAAGCACCAACTGACACGCCTCTGGTATAAGCATAAAATAACGGGTAATATCAGGATGAGTTACTGTTATATTCTCTCCCTTTTCTATTTGGGCTTTAAACTTGGGAATAACAGAACCTGAACTCCCCAATACATTTCCAAAACGAACAGCTACTATCTCGGTATTTCTACTTGGCACTGCATGAGCATACAACTCACAAACTCTTTTTGTTGCACCCATCACATTTGTGGGTCGAACAGCCTTATCGGTTGAAACAAGTAAAAATTTCGAGACATCATGTGCAATAGCCAAATCAATGACATTCTTCGTTCCAAATATATTATTTTGTACAGCTGACTCTATATTCTCTTCACATAATGGAACATGTTTATAAGCTGCTGCGTGCAGTACAACATCTGGAGAATAGTGAATCAACACCTCTTCCAATGCCTCTTTATCTTTAACACTTAACATAACAGAGGCAATATTTTTTTCTCTTAACTCTTCACTTATTTGATAGAGATTAAACTCAGAATGGTCAAGTAAAATAATCTGTTTAGCCCCAAAAAGTGCCACCTGTCGAGAGAGTTCAGAGCCTATACTCCCTCCTGCACCCGTTATCATAACCACTTTTCCTGCTATATAGTTGGCAATACTTATCATGTCTAAATCTTTTGGTTTTCGTGCAAGTAAATCTTCTATAGAGATATCTGAAAAATAGGGATTGTCATCTTGAAACATTTGAACCGTTTTAATATCTTTAATACCTAATTCCTTAAGCTCTGTAAAAAGCTTGTCTAGATTCTCTCTCTCCATCATCTCTGTAAGAATTACCGATTGAATTTTATATTTTTTTATCACCTTAGCAATAGAAAGCCTACTATATACTTTCAGATTTGAAAAATAAGTACCTATTAAGCCTCTCTCTTCTGAAATCAATGCTTTTGGTAAGTAAGATATCTCTCCATTCATCGCAGATTTAATAACGTGAGTAGCACGTTCATTCCCTCCAAAAATCAATGTAGGAATCTGAACTGTATCACTGTTTGACTCCAAATATACACGTCTTGAAATACGTAAGAAACCTATAAAAAAGAGTGATAAGAAA
The DNA here is from genome assembly GCA_027068975.1 of Campylobacteraceae bacterium. Lineage (GTDB taxonomy): Bacteria > Campylobacterota > Campylobacteria > Campylobacterales > Sulfurovaceae > UBA1140. The sequence continues at coordinate 33,453 of JALXFN010000056.1, forward strand.
AAATCTATAACTATAACAGAACGAGGAAAATCAGCAAAAGAGTTATAAAAAGCCATAAAGAAAAAAGTAAAGAGAGGGTAAATAACAAGATGAGAGAATATAAGCTTCTTATACTCTCCTAAACCAAAATATCTCCATGCTACAAAATAGATTTTAAATAGAAAAAAAATAAGAATTTTCAGTGGTATTAAAATCATCATCATATTAAACATTGAATGAAAAAATATGGAAGGAATAGAAAAGTTAAAACGCAATAGATACGCGATAACAATTGTCGATATAGAAATTAAAACATCAACAAATACAAAGAAAAAAATTCTCTTCGCATTGGTTGGTTTAAAAAGAGATTCTAAGAACATACGCTTTTAATCGCCTCTACTACACGCATCAACTCACGGTTAGTACTTTTTGTAGGAGATGGTAGACAGAGACCCCTATTAAACATCTCTTCACTTGTTCCATCTACAAAAGTTTGACTATCTTTAAAAAGCTCCTGCATATGCATTGGCTTCCAAAGTGGTCTACTCTCGGCATCAACCTTTTCAAGTGCTTCTATAACTTTTAAAGGGTCTGTTTTTTCAAAAGTAAGTGTTGTTAACCAACGGTTTCCACAAGAGTGTTCTACTTCAGGCATAAATAAAATCTCTTCTACCTCAGCCAACTGCTCTTTATAGAACTCAAATATCTCTCGTTTTCTCTCAACTCTTTGAGACAACACCTCCATCTGTGCCACCCCAATAGCAGCTAAAACATTAGACATTCTATAGTTATACCCATACTCTTTATGCTCGTAGTGTAAAAATGGCTCTCTAGCTTGGGTTGAGAGAAACATTGATTTCTCTATCCACTCTTGGTTATTACTCACCAACATACCACCACCCGAAGTAGTTAATATTTTATTTCCATTAAAAGAGTAGACCCCAAAATCTCCAAAAGTTCCACTCTGTTGACCTTCATAAGAAGCACCTAAAGATTCAGCAGCATCTTCTATAAGATATATCCCCTCCTCTTTACAAATAGCAACTATTTCATCTATCTTTGCCATTTGACCATAAAGATGGGTTAAAATAAGAGCTTTTGGTTTAACAGCCAACTCTTTTATAGATTTTTTCAGAAGTTCTGGCGACAAATTCCAAGACTCATCACTATCAATAAAGACAGGTGTTGCCTCTTGATATAAAATAGAAGAAACCGAGCCTATAAACGTAAAAGTCGAAGCCAAAACCACATCATCTTTTCCAATACCTAAAACTCTAAGTGCCAAATGTAATCCAGCCGTTGCAGATGAAAGAGCCAAAGCATTAGAGGTGCCAGTATAAGCTTTAACAGACTCTTCAAACTTATTCACAAAAGCTCCAAGTGGTGCTATGTAGTTACTCTCAAATACCTCTGCTATATACTCTTGCTCTTTTCCACTCATGTGTGGTGGGCTTAAAAACAGTCTATTCATCTATCTTCCTCATAACTTTTGCAGGAACACCAAAGGCAACAACATTGTCTGGGATATCCTCTAAAACTAAAGAGTTTGCCCCTACTATGGAGTTCTCACCTATGGTTACATTTGGCATGACCGTAGAGTGTGACCCTATTTTACAATTGTGTTTAAGATGAACTTTACCTTGTTTGTTGTCAATGGTTGAAATGGAGTATATGGAACAGTGAGAACCTATCTGAACATAATCTTCTACAACTACACCATACTTTGCGTTGATGTAAGAGAAAGCACCTATATCTGTTTTGTAACCCAAATCAAAGTTTGTAATATGTTGAGCTATCCAATTATATTTTGTCATCACACCATCTTCTACTTTTGGATACTGCCAATCATCAAATCGTCTATCTTCTTTCATTATTTACTCCCTTCAAATTTTTCCATGGTCACAGAAGAGCTAGAGTTCACATCACTCCTCTTTATAACTTTTAAAAAAGTCATCCACATTATTTTCATATCAAGTAGAAAAGATTGGTTATCTACATACCAAACATCATACTCAAATTTTTGCTCCCAGCTTATGGCATTACGTCCATTGACTTGAGCCCAACCTGTTATGCCAGGAGTAACAGTATGCCGTTTTTTCTGCTCATCATTATAGAGTTCTAAATACTCTACTAAAAGGGGTCTTGGACCTACAAAACTCATTTCACCTTTTAGTACATTAAAGAGTTGTGGAAGTTCATCTAAACTTGTTTTTCGTAAAAATAATCCAACTGCAGTTAAGCGTTTATCATCAGGTAAAAGCTCTCCATTTTCATCTTTTTCATTACTCATGGTTCTAAATTTATAGATACCAAAAAGTCTCTCTTTATATCCAGGTCGTACCTGTCTAAAAAAGATGGGTCTTCCTATTTTAAAAAATACCAAAAGGGCTGATAGAACTATAATCGGTAAAAAGAACCAAATTAATACCAATGCTAACATCTTATCTAACATAGGTTTAATAAGCATTGGGTACATCTACAGAGCCTATTTTACTTTATAAATTTTACTGTATGGTGATGAGACTACTAACTCAAATAAATTCTTATCATACTTTCCAAGCATAAACATCTGAACATAGGCAGAGTTGTATGTTTGTCTATCCATTACAACCATAACACCATAACTTTGTAAAAAGACCACACAAAACTCACCATCCATATGCATCAATTGTGACTTAACTTTTGGCATACCATTGGCTCCTAAAGTAGCTACATCAAAACGTTGTACTTTTTTCGTTTTTCCTCCAAGCTCTATCTCTCCCTTTGCAGAATCGAAAACAATACCATTTTGAAGTAATAACTTAGCTCCACTTTGTTGTGCTATAGCAGAAGGATAAAAATGAATCTGACGTTCAGGCTTACCTGTTTTTAGGTTAATATTGCCAAACACACCAACAGTTGGGAAAATACGCATCATTCTAAATGGAAAATATAGATAAACATCTCTTGTTTTTTCTGGAAGTTTATAGTTTTCACTTTTCAAATCTTCCATAAACTGTTTTGGACTCTTTTTACTATCTTTAAAAAGTCTATCCGAAACAATTGAGTAATTAGAGTCAACATAAGTTTCAACAGCCAAACGACTTAAATTTGCTACTTGTTGAGGTGAATCTGAAAACATAAGTTTAGAGATAATATAGTTATCATGCGTATGCTTACCACCATCTATAAGAGTATTGGTATCAGAGTAGTACCAAATAGGGTAACCATAATCCCACCAAGTTAAAGTATAGTCTTTATTTGAAGCTATATCATCAAGTTTGTCTAAATCTGCTACTTCTGTTTTATTTAAAACTGTAGGAACCAAATAACCTTGAATATGTTTAATGTTTGGGTAAATCATGGCAACTGTAGCTAAAATAACAAATGTATATTTAGCTATATTTTGTTGCTTTTTATCTGCTACATTCTCTTTTAGCCTATCCCCTAAAAAGAAAAAGAGATAAACAGCAGAAAGAGCAGCCACAGGTACAGCATAAACAGTAAAACGCAACCCACCAACCATAGAAAATACACCCACACCTATTAATGGTAAGGCAATTAAAAATGCTTTATGTCGCATAACTAAAAGAACATAACCTATAAGACTTACTATCACACCAACCTCTGAACCAGAAATTCTATTTGCCATAGTAGCAAAAGGAATAGCCCCTGCCTCACGAACGGTTTGTACTACCTCATAAAATTTCAAAGACCCCTCTGCTACACCACGGTCAGCATAAGTAACAACATGAGACCAGATAACAGCAAAAACATTTCCAAAAAATAGAAAAGCTACAAAAGAGGCAACTGCCAAATATAATAACTGTTTCTCTTCTAATTTTTTAGCCAATATCACAGACACAAAAATGATAAAAAGTAAAATTCTAGTCTCTATAGGTAAGGTAATCATTAAAGGTATACTTAGCAGAGTAATACTACCATAAAGAGAGATAGCTCCATCTTTATAAGGAGCTGTCTCCTCATTACTAATAACGCCTTTGTACTCTAAAACCATGTATAAAATCAACAAAATATACATAGCATAAACAAGTGTCATTCCTTGAGGATAAAAGTAAGGATAGATAAATACAAGAAATGAAGCAAAAATTATACTCACAAAATTCTTTTTATAGACCACCGACAAAAAAGAGTAAAAAATCATAAATTGCAAAAAGACAGAAAACATATCAGAGTCATAGTATCCAACCATAGTACGGTTATAGTAACTCCAAGCAATAGACCCCAAGAGTGCTGCTAAAAATCCTAACAATGTATTTCCAAGTAAACGCCCTGTAAGAACAATAGGTATAACAATTAAAGAAGAAATGATTGCTGGTAAATATAGGGAAACTGTATCAAGAGAAAAAGAGGTAAACTTAGTAGCATAAGCAGTCAAGAGTACCAAACCAGGACTAGCATCTATAGCACTTGCTCTCTGCTTATCTTCTGCTATAACACCATCAATAATATCTTTAGCATTGGTTGAGAAGAAATACCCATCATTGGTATTTATCATCAACTCCCCAGCATAATGCATACTTTGTACATCTGCAAAATGTAAAGGCCAATACATTCTAACACCCATACTAAACATGTATGCCAAAACAATAAAAAGTACTATTGCCAATATATTTTTTTCTATAAAATCTTCTATTTTTATCACTATTTTTCCCTTTTACGTAACTGTTTATAGAGTTCTAAATACTGTTTAACAACCTGTTTAACATCAAACTCTTTAATGGCTAGTATTCTACCATTTTCACCCATAATCTTTCGTTCATTAAGATCATTTACTAAAATTTCTATATTTTTTGCCAATAATTTTGAATCTCTCACTGGTACTAAAAAACCATTTTTACCATTTTTAACCACTTCTCTACACCCAACGGTATTGGTTGTTATAATTGGTTTTGCCATAGAAGCTGCTTCAAGTAATGTACGTGGAACGCCCTCTCTATAACTTGGTAATACATAAATATCACTCATGGCGGTAAGTTCTAGTACATCATCTCGATGCCCTAACCAGAGAACATCTCCAGAGTTTAAAAATACTTTATTAACAGATGAAGGGTTACCATCATCTATATCTCCTACTAAAATAAACTGTACATCTTTATAATTGGACAATAAAGCAGATGCTTCATAAAACTCACGAACCCCTTTATGCCATATAGCTCGTGCCACCATTAAAACAACTGTTTTATTTTCAATATTTAATGATTTTTTTAACGTATCAATGGTCTCTACACTTACACATTTAGGGTTAAACTCTTTGGTATCTATACCTACTGATTTTATAATTTTTATTTGACTCTCTTTTATAACCCCTTGACTCTCTAAATACTCAGGGTCATCAGAGTTTACAAACACCACTTTGTCAGACATTACAAAGACCAATTTATATAACTTTTCTATAACGGTACGAACAGCTATGTTTTTTCGTGTATCTTCAATATAAAATGACCCTAAGCCTTCAACCAAGTTTATAATGGTTGGAACTTTTGCCATCTTCCCTGCTAATGTTCCATAGATATTTGGTTTAGCAGTAAATGTATGAAGCATATCAAGTTTGAGTGGTTTGATGGCTCTATATATGTTATAAATCGCTTTTAGTTCTTTAAAAGGGTTCAAACTAGAACGCTCAATCTCATAAGCTACTGCTTCTATACCATCCTCAGTAAACAAATCAAACTTATCACCTCTTGGACAAACAGCATAGACTTTATGCCCCTCTTCTACTAGTTTTTTCATAATGGGTAGACGAAACAGGTAAAGATTTAGGTCGAGGTGAGAGAGGAAGGCTATGGTCATCTCAACCTCCTTCGTATTTTTTTAATAAACTCTAAAAGTCCTACTGGAACCAAATAGGCAGGATAAAGTAAAATATAGAACAAATCTCTGTTTTTCTTCATGAGCTGTATAACAGCATCGATAGAGACATAGTTCTTACTCAAAGAAAAACCTCCATAGACAATAATAAAAATATTAGTGTAGATAAACTTTTTTAGACTTTTGTACTGTTTATGTTCTTTTAATTCTTGTTGGTTTTCATAAAACCATTTAATGGGGCAAGGTAAAATAGCTTCTTTATGCACAGTTGCACTTCTATTTGAAGCATTAAGACGATAGATAGACAAAGGTTTAGCAGAAAAAGCCAAACTTCCTTTTAGTCCTAGTCTTAGCCAGACACAAATATCTTCTCCCTTTTTTTCATTTTTAGGAAACAACACTCCTGATGACTTCTTAACACAAACACTTGAAGAGTTTACCAAGGCATAATTGTTAGAAAATGTCTCTATAAAGTTTTCAATAAGACCCGTATACTCTCTTGAAAATGAAACTTTACCTTTGACTACATTACCTTTTTCATCTATGTATTTATGTGCTGTTGAGTAAAAAAGAGCATCAGGGTAATTTGTAATTAACCTTTGGATTTCTTCTAAAAAATTTTCTTCCCATAAGTCATCTCCATCAAGCAGACAAATATACTCATTTTTTGCCTTATCCATTCCTCTGTTTCTAGCCATAGAAACGCCTAAGTTTTTTTGTGAAACAACTTTTACTTTATCTTCAAATATCTTTTGAACAACTTTAACTCCATTATCGGTTGAGCCATCATCCACGACAATAATCTCATCTGCTTTGTAGTTTTGATTTAGCACTGATTTTATAGTCTGTGCTATATCTTTTTCTTTGTTGTATAGGGGGATTACTACGGAGAATTTTATCATTTTGATAATACACTCCAAACTCCATAGAAAAAATATTTAGAGAAGATGGCTTTTATACTTTTTTTATAGTAAACATTCCAAAACCATTTTTTACCTAAAACTTTTTTTAGTTCTAAGTTATCAAATATTTTTTCTCTATTATTGGCTTCAATAATTTTAGAAAAATAGCTTTCTAAGCTAGAAAACTCTAGCTTATTGTCTCTTATTCTTATGTTTTCACTCAAATTAAAATGAAGTCTATTCTCCTCTTCACTGTTTTGAATATTTAACCTCTTTAAATAAAATTTAAAAATAGACTTAATCACTCTATATCTATTCTCTTCATCTATATTGGCTTCTCTTGTAATAGAATTTTGAACAATTCTATACTTCAATAATGGCATTTTTAAATTAGCAAACTTGGTATACTTTGCCATACGCGTCCAAAGTTCAAAATCTTCAGCATGTAAAAATTTTTCATCATAAAATAGCTCATTTTTTATCATAAGTTCTCTTCTTATCATAACCGTAGGGTGTGCAAAACATGACGAAAATAGAAGCTCTGTTTTAATAGTTTTATCAGTCTCAGAAAGCAACCAAGGTGTCTCTTTAATTTCTTCTCCAAAACCAATAACTCCAGTACCACAAATACCAACATCTGAATTTCTTTCCATAAATATGACTTGCTCTTCAATCCTAGTAGCTAAAGATATATCATCAGCATCCATTCTAGCAATATACCTTCCTTTTGCTATTTCTATACCCTCATTTAAACTTGATACTAATCCTCTGTTTTCTCTACTGATAACAACGATTCTCTTGTCATCATAACTACGTATAATTTCTAAACTTTTATCGCTTGAGCCATCATCTATAATAATAAACTCAAAGTTTTCATAACTCTGATTTAATATACTTTCAATGGCTTCATCTAAATATTTTTCTCCGTTATAGACAGAGAGTACTACCGAGACTAAGGGATTACTCATGATTACCCTTTACTTTTCTATATATCGTTCTTGCGACATCAAATAGACCCAGTTTTTGTAATGCTAAAAGTGCGTACTGACGGGTCTTAATCTGTTTATAGTAGATATTTTGTCGAAGTTGGCTAAGTACTATTTTTAATCTATCCTCTTCAATCAATGCTTCCATCATTTTACAATCATTTCTATCTTTTACTTCATCTCTTTTGGTTTTCATCTTATAGAGTTGAGAAAAAGAGATAAACTTTAAACCATTAAAATAAAAGTAAAACTTTTGATTATAAATCATCTCATTTTTTTGCTTATCATAATACTCTAAAACCTCATCATGCATATTTATCTCATCAAAATCAAACTTAACTGCACTGTTGTCACTACACAGATAGTCTGTATCACTCGCCTCTCTTAACCCATAAGCAGAAAGAACAATGCTTGAATCTAAAAGAACATCATTACTCTTTAAACCATTTTTTTCTATAAAAAGTTTAAAATTATCTATCTTTATATGGGTTGATACATATTTATTCGGCTTTGCATGGTTAAGAAAATGTAGTGAATTATCATTAAAAACCAATCTGGCTGATTCAATTGCTTCTTCTTTTGTATCGGTTATATGTACAGCATGTTTTCCTACTTTAAAAACATCTCGAATACGCTCTTTTATCTCTAAAACCTCATCTAAATTAGCTGCTTGAAAAGCTATAACTCTCACAGGGTCAAAGGTTTTAAAACACTCTACTAGTTTTCCTTTTGTTCCTTTAAAGTCATCTTCAATACTTCCTATCCACTCTTCGCCAGAGTACAAGCCAGAGAGTAAATTATGTGCCCCATTAACATTTAACTTTATCTCTTTCTTGTAGACAACATTAGGAACTATGGCTTCTATTTCACTCTCCTTACCTACAGCTGTTGGCCAAATAAAAGCAATGTAAACATTTGAAGCATATTCTACAAATTTTGTAACTACAGTATCTAACATCGTTGTAGAGAGTGCTCTTTTATAGAAAAAATTATAATCATACAGATGGTCATAACTATTTAAAGCAACACATGCTACCTCTTTTTCTAAAAATATCGCAGAAGCTACCCTGTGTGCTCCATTTGCTATGGCACCATTTTGTGAAAGAGGGACTAAACTTTTAGATGAATCAAAGCCTTCGCTCTGAATCTCTTCAAACGTATCGTTAAATGCATCTATAAACTTATCTATACTACTTTTTTCATCATTACCTGGTTCTCTAAATGCTCCTAATGTCAAAGCTTTTATATGCTCTTTGTAGTACTCTTTAGCAAAGGTTACATTTTTCTCTTTCATCTCCAAATACAAAAGTTTAAATGCCAAATCCAATCTAAATGAAGTGAGTAAATTAACAGCTTTTATACTCTCAACCCTATACTCTTCAGATGTTAAATCACTGTAAAAATGTTCATCTATGAGTTTAGTTAGTTCAACCTTTGAGATTTTTTTCACACGATTAACCTTTAATCTTTTCTACTTCTAACATAAAATCAACAATTCGATTTTTAAAAGTATGCTCTAACCTAGCTCTCTTGACTCCAGCTAACTTAATGGCTTCTCGTTCATCATCATGTGCTAAATAATACTTGATTAAAAGTTCTGCTTCATCTATGTCTCTATAGCATGAAATCTCTTCCCCTATATTAAAGTAGTCCTCTAAACTGGGCACATACTCTGTTAGCTCAAAACCACCTTGAACAGGTATTTCAAATATTCTAGCTTTTGTTTGACTCTTATTTTTTGCAGCCCGTAGGGTATTAATAATATTTCGTGGGTTAGCAAGTAAGTAACGTATATCGTACTGTGTACTGTTAGAGATATTTAAATTTATTTTTGAGGTTAGAAATATCTCTTCCATCTCTTCATAACTTACGCGTCCATTATCCCAGTTAAATCCAAAACAGTGTACTTTTATGCCTCTTTTTTCTAACTCTTTAACAAACCATTGACGAAACCTACTAGCCCCTCCAATAAACGTTACATCATATTTGTATTCTACTTTTTCATAATCAACAGTCGAAGGTAATGATGCCCATTGGCTTCGTATAATATTCTCTTGCCCTATCTCTTTATATTTATCAACACTAAATTTATCGGTAGTAATGCATGCATCAAAATAGTTTGCATATTTAGAGCTAAAGTTGTCAAAACGCCACTGGTCATCACCAAACCAATTGACTGTAAAAAAATTCTCTTTTAAACTTTTTAAAGTCTCTATCTCTATTTGATTCTCTTGTAAAATACAAAAAACAATGTCAGGCTTTATATTTTTAGCTTGTGTAAGTATCTCTTTTTGTAAATCGGTAGAGTCATTGTCATACCATACAGGTATAACATCGTACCCCAACGCTACAAAGCTGTTATAAAAAGCCTTTTTGTTAAGGGCTTCTCCATTCTCTTTTTTTGAGTACTCATATTGCGAACCAATATACAATATTTTTTTAATCATTTTTACTCTTTTTTCTTAATTCAAATATCCCACAACCATAATGACAAGCACAATTGCTTTCAATCAATTCATCAGTTAAAACAATGTTTTCATTCAAGTCACCCTTGTCATCAACAAAAGAGAAATCAACAATTTCAAACTTCCCTTCAAACATCTCTAAGAGATATTTTAAAGAGAATACTCTATGAGCATTAAACTCAATTCTTTGGCGTCCAATAGGTACAGAAAAATAAAACACCCCATTCTCTTTTAAAATAGAGTACATATTGTTAAACCCTTTTAAGTGACCATGCACATCAATAGGGTCTCCATATCTTCCTAAACCAAAATGTTCTAGTGCGTGTAGACTAGAAAGAGAGTCACAACTCTCTTTAAGCTCATCTCTCATCTCTATCATATTGGCTTGTAAAAACTCTATGTTTTCAGTTCTACTTGTCATCTCTCGAATGTCTATAATAACAACTTTTCTAAAAACAGCCAAATGAGCGATAAACCCATCTACTCTTGAACCAATATCCATATGGGTTGAAGGATTTGCATTATAAATCTTCTTAGCTACGACTAAATCTTGGTGAAAATAGTGACCCGTTGCTGTGCCTCCTTGCTTATACTTGTCATCTAAAATAGGGTAAAGCTCAACAGGAAACAACTCTTGATTATTCTCTTTTTTTAACTTTATATAATCCTTAATAAAACTAGGTAGTCCTCTTGCAGTATTAACAATCTTTATAAAATCTATTCCAGATAAACGAAAAAACTTTACAATCGTTTTTAGAATTTTCAATAACATATTACATACTCCCTATTTAAATGATTTAGCAAATTTATTATAAATCTTTTGCTTAAAAATATTTGGATTAAATTGAAGCATAATTTTTTGAAGATAATAGGTACAATCTTTATGCCATTTAATATCAAAACTTTTTACTTCTTTGTCTACTATTTCAAAAAAAGATTCTGCACTATCATGAATTTTGTAGTTTATTTTTTCATTAAATTCAAATCCAGCACCAAATACATTTAAATTTAAAGGGATAATCTTTTCATTGAATCTTAATTTAATAAATAATGCTCTTAGTTTTTCATAAGCAAAGCTTTTTAAATCTATATCCTCTTTAGACAAAAAATGAATGGTATTATTATTGTCTACATAGAGTAAATTCAAATGATATTCCAAAGCTGTAATAAGCTCAAACGTATATAACGGCACTTCTATATAGCCCTTTGAAGCCACTCTTTCTAATTCACTAATAAAAAGAGGTATCTCTTTTTTTGGTATATGCTCTAATACATGAGAGCATATTACATAATCAAACTCATTATTTTCAAAAGGAAAAGTCTCTTCACTAAAATAGATAACCTCTTTGTTTAAATCTTTCTTTTCACTAGCACCTGTTTGTCTTAATGCTACATCTTCGTCATCAAAGACTTTTTCCAACAAAACATCTGACCTATAAAATGGTGAATACCCAGGACCAACATCTAAAACCTTATCTGTTTTTTTTATATTTTTTATTCGTTCAGGAAAAAACATTTTAATTCCCCCTCTTTTTTTTAATATTATCTACAACTATTTGAGCATTGTACTTTACGCAAAACTTATGCCCTTTTTCACTATTTAAAAATTTTTCTATATTAGTTAAATAGTTCCAGTAAATCTCATCACTCATATTTTTCATATACTTATACAACTCACTGTTTGAAGAAAAATCTCGTCTATCTATAAAACACGCTTTGGGTATATAGTCCGAAACATTATTTGCTCCTAAGTAGACAGGAACACAACCTGCAAAGAGTGGGTCAAATATCTTTTCTGTAACATAACCTGCTGTACCTTTAATATTTTCATAGGCAATAGCAAACTTATAATCTTGCATGGTTTCAAATTTATTAGCAATTTTACCTCTGTAAGAGGGATACTCTTCTCCAAAAAACTTAAACATAAGGCGTTTGGCTAAAGGTATACGGTTAAACGCTCTTATAAAAATGGAACCTTTAAAAAAGTACTCATTCCAGCCTACACCATACAGAGAAAAATCATCAGGGTAATTCGTTTCAAACCAGCGTATTATACTTTTTCGTTCACTATAGAGTTCATTTGGATGGATCGATGTTTTATTGCCAACAATTAAACAGCAAAGTTTCTTCTTATCTATATTTTTAGGTATGCTCGTAGGTAAAGTAAAAGAGTAGTTAATTTTTATATACTTTTCATTATCCACAAAATCATCATGCCAAGTAAATACTTTATTAAAATAATCATGATTAGACTTATCATAATTATCAGGTTTAAACAGAGGACTTTCTATTAAAATAATATATGATTTATATATATGTTCGGCTAATGGCATAGTCTTTGGCATATCCATATAAAGAATCACGTCTGACTCTTCTATACTGTTAATATCATTCGTAGCAATGTCATATCCATGTTCTTTAAACGCATCATAGATGGCATAGTATTTATCTAAAGCATTATCTCTAATGGGTATTTTTGTTTGATACCTATCAAAAATAAGATTATTCTGCCAATGTTTATCTACTACGAACGAGACTTTTTTCAAGATAAAAAATCCTTTTTCACATAAATATCATCAAGTCCTACTAATCTTCCCCATAAAATATAGCCATTAGCTAACATAATATCCCTAATGCTATCATCTCCATAAATATAGTTACTTGAAGGATTATTTTCAATCGTTAAAACATTAATAGATACGGCATTAAAATCAATACCCTTCAAAACATTAAGTTCATGTCCCTCAACATCTATGGACATATAATCAATATGTGTAATACCCTCGTTTTTAAATATATTTTTAAGAGCTACTGTCTCTACCGTAATCTCTTCTACTTCTTGACCATAATCTTCATCTCCAGTCTCTTTAATAAAAGACAACATATCTTCCCAGCCTGTTACATCCTTAACCATGGAAAAAGTCACTTTTCCCTCTGTATCAGATGCAGCATAAGGAAAAAACTTAGCTTTTCGATGCTCTTCCCAGAGTGTTTGCATATAAGGGAGTGGCTCAAACACATAACCACTCCACCCTAACTCTTCAAAGTATCGAGTATTATTTAAATTTAAAGGATGATTCCCCCCAACATCACAAAATATTCCATCTTTTTTATCTTTAAAAAAATGGTTATAAACAATATAGTCTTGATTGTCTTGTGCATAAAGTTCTCGTTTAGATGCATAAAATATTTTTGTATTTGGATATGCTTTTTTAAATTTATTCACAATTATTTCTTGTTTTATCTCAACCAATTTAGTATACACTTTTGGAAATAACTTATTAACTTTTTCTTTTATTTTTTTCATCTAATTCCTTATTTTTAAAACTTTAGAGGAACAAAGCATTGAAGTTTAAGATAATAAAACTTATGCAAGTCTTTATCTAAAAT
>JALXFN010000056.1:46995-63080 GCA_027068975.1 Campylobacteraceae bacterium
TCATTGTACTTATTGCTGCACCTTTTATTCCATAAATTGGTATGAAATAAAAATTCAAACCTATATTTACAAACATCCCTAAAATACTTCTGTACAGATACTTTTTCTCATAATGTTCCACATAAAGTACTTTTGTTGTGACAATACCTATTGCATTAAAAATGATTGCAAAGGCTAATATACTAAGTACCTCGGAGGCATATTTATATTGTTCTCCATAGAGAGTGGAAACTATAAAGTCACTAAAAATAAATATCCCTAAAGCTACAGGAACGGTACTCCAAACTAAAAGTTTATAAATTTTTTCTAAAAAGTTTAAATACTCTTCTTCAGATTTCTGCTTCATCTCAACTATTTTTGGAAATAATGATTGAGCAATTAATAGAGGAATAAAATAAAATAATTCACTAACTTTTATGGCAGCAGCATAATTCCCAACTGCTTCACTACCTACTAAATATTTTAGCATTACTTGATCTGTTCTAGTATAAAGAAATGCTGCTAATGCTACCATCATTAATGGCCATCCACTTTTTATAAAGTAGTTGGCAATTTTTTGCTCATACTTTAACTGAATTAATGACCTATTTTGCTTAATATAAATATATAAATATCCCAATGCAATAATTAGACTATCAAATAGCAAAGAATAAGCAAAATAAACCAATTCCATCTCAAAAAATATAAGTCCTAGTTTTATACTTGATGATATAATAAATGCTACAAAATTAACAATAGCACTAAATTTTGAAATTACATTGGCTTGAAAGTAAGTATCAAGTGTATTTATACTTTGAAAAAGAAGAGTAAATGCGATTATATCTGTTAAAATAACAGCTTCTTTATCTTCAATAAAGAAGTTAATAGTAACAATAATAACAATAGCAATCACAGAAGCTATAAGCTTCATTACAATAGCTGTTCCTATAAGAGTATCATTTGATTGTTTATTATTAATAAGTTCACGTACCAAAATTACATCTATACCTAAAGTGGCAAATGCTGTAAAAACTCCTACAAAACTTTGAGAATAAGAGAGCAAACCAAAATTTTCTGGACCTAGGTATCGAGTCAAATAAATAATAACAAAAAAACCAATACCCATCTTTAAGATTCTTTCAAAAAAAAGCCATGAAGTATTTTTAAAGTACTTCATAAAGCCTTGATGGTTTTTTAATGATTTTAGTTTAGTCAGCATTGGGTGTCTCTCTCATTTAATCCAAGCATTATACCCAAGAAAAATAAAGAAAAGAATCCATGAAAGCCCATAAAACAATAGTTACTGGCTTATGTTTTAATATATTATGGCTAATAGAACAAGACTCCTCTATCTTTTTTAAAGCACTTTTATAACTTCCATATCTATTGACCATTTCTAACCCTCAAAAACACAGGAAACCGAGGTTTCCCATATTTTGTAAACTCTTTATATTTAAAAGTAATCAAACTTCCAATAGCTGGTGGATATTTTCTTTGTTTATCACTAAACCCACTTCCTATTTTAAAGGTAATATTGTTATCCATTTTGCAAGTAATTGACCCCATTATATTGGCATATTTCCCATGACCTATATTATGAGCCATAACCATACACTCATCATCTTTAAAGTTCTTTACTTTTAGGGCTTTATTGGTTCTTTTATCAATATATAGGGCTGTAGGGTCACGAACCACAACACCCTCTCCACCTTTGGCTTCTATCCCTTTTAAAAACTTTTCAAGATGAGCTTTATCTTTTATTTTAACTTGTGGAATAATTTTTATGACTTTACCTTCATAAGGCTTTACCTTAGACAGCCTTTTAAAAAGTCCTCCCTTAGCATGAGGTACTTCAAAGATATTATGAGTAATTTCTCTCCATTTATCACTTGGTACTTTATCTCTAACAATGGAGCTTATATTCTCAAAATCTTTTCGCTTTGTCCACAACTCTCCATCTATCTCAAAAGGGGGATAATTTTTAGTAAACCATTTTGGGGCATGAATAATGTTCCCACCTCGGCTAATAAGATATTTTCCATCCCAATAGGCTCTAATGCCATCGAGCTTTTCACTCATTACCCAACCTGATATATTTTGGTCTTTGTAGTTTTTTAAGAGTAGCAGATGAGGTTTATCGGCTAATAGTAAAAGTGGAAGAAAAAACAATAAAATTGAAATACTCTTTCTACTGTTCATCATTGTTTCTAAAGACCAGGAGCTTTCCACATACTATCCACAAGCCCTCTGTCTACCAATTTTAACTGCACCTCATAAACCTCTTCCCATTTTTCAGATATATTTTTATAAATCTCAAAGTTTTCTATATTTGGTGTATACTCTCTATCCCAAGCCACTAATTTTTCTGAAGCCTCCACCAAGGTCTCATAAACCCCTGCTCCAACACCTGCAGCCATGGAAGCACCTAAAGCAGTAGCTTCTGTAACCTTTGGAATTTTTACCTTACATCCCGTTACATCAGCCAAAATTTGAGACCATAAAGCACCTTTACTTGCCCCACCTGCAAAGACAATCTCATCTATCTCTATACCTGTAAACTCTTGAATCTTTTTTAGATTAATCGCAGAGACTATACAAGCATTTTCTTGAAGACTTCTAAACATTGAAGCTCTATTACAAATTTTAGGGTCAATTGAGAGGTTAATAAACGAAGGAGAGGCATGATACCACTTACCATACTTCATAGCATCAGAGAAAATAGGCATGATTCCATAAGAACCTACAGGAACTTTTGACGCTTTCTCTTCTAAAACAGTATAGGTATCTATGCCTCGCTCTTTGGCTTCTAGTTTTTCTATGTCACAAAATGCGTCACGGAACCAACGCATGACCAGACCAGAGAAAAACGTTATCCCCTCTGCTTGTGAGAGACCTGTTACAACATGAGGATTAACACGTATACTCATATCTTTTGGAGGCTGAACCTCTGACTTTATATTAACCACTTGTTGCCAAAAAGAGCCACCAAGAACAGCAACTTGCCCCTCTTTTGTCACACCAAGCCCTGCAGCACCCAACTGAACATCTCCTCCACCCATTACTACTTTTGTAGTAGATGAAAGTCCTGAATCTTGATTGATAACATTTCCCATTACAGTTCCCACTTCTAAAACAGGAGGGAAAATAGTATCTTTTAGCCCTACTTTGGTCGCCATAGAAGCAACCCAATCACGCTCTTTTAGTGAGAATATCCCTGTAGTTCCTCCATTGCTAGGGTCTGTGGCTATAACACCTGAAAGCTTTGCCAATATCCAATCACCTATCATAGAGACAGAAGCAACCTTTTCATAAATCTCAGGCTTATGGTTTTTTAGCCACATGATACGGGGTAACGCTCCCAAAGCAAAGGTTTGACCAGAGAGAGTATAAAACTCCTCTTCCATACCATCAAAATTCTCTTTTAAAAACTTTACCTCATCAACAGCACGAGCATCTACATTTGCCACTGCCCAAAGCTCTTTACCCTTGGCATCATAAAGTACAATCCCCTCACGCATAGAGGTAGCAGAGACAGCCACTATATCTTCTGCTCGTACAGCTGAAAGTTTAATAGACTCTTTTATACACTCAACTGTTATTGCCCAGTTTTTCTGCGTATCAAAGGTCATAGAGTTTGGTACACCCTCTTCTTCTAGGTGTGTCCACTCTTGTTGAGAAACAGCTATCTGGTTTCCCTCTGTATCAAAAATCACAGCACGAACCGAACCTGTTCCTGCGTCTATTGCCATTAGGTATTGCATTGGTTATCCTATTTTGTTTATTGAATTTATATTGGGCATCGGGTAGACACATCGGTCTACCCCTACATATTGCATAGGTTATTGAACCGTAGGGGCAGACCGATGTGTCTGCCCTTTATTTTTATTAATGTTGTTTCTTCCGTAACTTCGCCTGTTCCAACTCCCAATACTCCATAGCAAAACTATCAGCCATTGAGATACTCTCATATCCACCAAGCTTATCTGCACGAAGCACTGCCATCATGGTGTGTTCAACTATATCATTTAACACATTACACTCTTTTTCATTTTTACCAAACACCACCACGCCAAAATCTTTAACTACAGCATAGTTAGGAGCAGGATTTAGCATAATCTCATCAGTAGCAAAAGCTTCAAAATATTCTTTGTACCCTTCCATATACTCTTCTAATGCTTCTTCTATGTTATTGTTCTCTATAATCAGAGGTTGATGTTTTGTACGAATAATATGTTCAGGAGTTAAAACCCCACGAGTTGCAAACTCTTCAAGATGAGGAGTAGATGCATAAGTCAAAGCCAATTGAGTTTGATTTAACTTCAAAACAATCTTATGTCCTTTTGCATTTTTAATAGCAGTTTTCAATCCTTGTATATCAAATCCTGTTGGTTCAATCATTCTAAACGCAACAGGAGCATTTTCATTCAAAAAGTCCTCAGCTTTTGTAACAGCTTCAATCATCTTATCATAAGAGTTTTTAGCATCATCATCAAAGGTAAAAATCCCATGATTGTGTAAAATAATCCCTTCACAAGCATCCCAATCAAAATCACGCGTCATCTTATAGATTTCATGAGCCAAAACAAACCCTGGCATAATATAAGGTACTATCAGGAAGTTAGGAAAAAGTTTAGCAATATGCTCTTGCCCATTTACAGAGTTTGAAATAGTCACCACAGCATCAGCATGAGTGTGGTCAACCACTTTAAATGGAATGAGTGCATGAAGTATCGCTTCAACTGAAGGGTTAGGAGCAGAGTTATCTATCATTGCCTCTTTTTGACCTGCTACCATATCGGTATCACTAAGCTCTTCAAGTTTTGCCATCTCTAAAAGGGTTGACATCCTCACAGGTGAAAAGCCCTCTGCCTTAATAGAGACCAAATCCCACCCAGAGCCTTTTACATAGAGTATCTCTTCACCATCAACCAGACTCTTTACAGAAGTGTTTCCCCCACCATGAAGTACCAGTTCGTCAGAGCGTCCAAGCAGATTAGAAGAGTAGACTCTTAACTCCAAATCTGTTTTATAGTTACTAGCCTCTTTATCGTTCCATAAATTTTCCATACTAGCCCAATACCTCTAACTCATCTGTATACTTATGTTCACAATATGGCTCGTAAGAAGATTTATAGACAGCATAATGTTCCGTTGATTTATGCCCATCTAAAGCCTCTTCACTCTCCCAAGACTCATACGCCATAAATTTTCGAGGATTATCTTTATATTGAAAAATTTCATAGAAAATCACCCCTTTTTCTACCTTACTTGGTTTTACCATTGCAGTTAAAAGCTCTTTCATCTTCGCTATACTTGTCTCATCATCTTTTGCTATAAAAGTTACTCGTTTTGTTATTGTCATATTTTTCTCCGTTTTATGTTATTTTTCATGAATTATAGCAAAAAAAGGAAGTAATTTAACCCCAACCAAGTACAATCTAAAATTAATATTCATCAACCATCATCAGCAATTGGCACTTTCTTTTTTTGTTACTTTTAATGCTTTCTTTAGGCTATAACAAGATATGTTTTAAAACACTTGATATAATTTGAAATACTTGATATAATTTGAAATACTTATAATATAGTTTAAAGTTAAAAGAAATTAAGAAAGAAATAAATATGAATAAAATAGCAGTAATAGGATTAGGTTACGTTGGTCTACCATTGGCTCATGCATTTTCAGAGAAATATGAAGTCGTAGGTTTAGATATCAATAAAGCAAGAGTTGATGAGCTAAATAGTGGCTTTGATAGAACGTTAGAACTCACAAGCGAACAGGTAAAAGAGTCTATAGCAAATGGTATGAAATTTACAGCCAATATAGAGGATGCAAAAGATTGTAACATCTATATAGTTACCGTTCCAACACCTATAGATGAAACCAATGAACCTGATTTAACGCCTATTATAAAGTCAACAGAATCTATAGGAAAAATTCTTAAAAAAGATGATATTGTTATCTACGAGTCAACCGTTTACCCTGGGGTTACAGAAGAGGTCTGTGTTCCTATTTTGGAAAAACAGAGTGGTTTAAAATTTAATGAAGATTTCTTTTGTGGCTACTCACCAGAGAGAATTAACCCAGGGGACAAAGAGCATACTGTTACAAAGATACTTAAAATTACTTCTGGTTCAACACCTGAGATAGCTACTAAAGTAGATAATCTTTATAAATCTATTATTACAGCTGGTACACACTTGGCTCCAACCATCAAAGTAGCAGAAGCTGCTAAAGTAATAGAAAACACTCAAAGAGATGTGAACATTGCACTGATTAATGAACTGGCTCAAATATTTGACCTTATGGATATCAACACAAAAGATGTTATAGAAGCAGCAGGGACTAAATGGAACTTTATTAAGCTTCTTCCTGGTCTTGTAGGTGGGCATTGTATAGGTGTTGATCCTTATTACCTCACACATAAGGCACAAAGTTTAGGCTACATGCCAAACTTGATTTTAGGTGCAAGACAGATAAACAATAGCATGAGTAAACTTATCTCAGATAAGACCATTAAAGCGATGGTTCGTGAAGACAAAAAACTTAAAGGTGCAAACATTTTAGTTATGGGTGCGACGTTTAAAGAGGATTGTCCTGACATGAGAAACTCTAAAGTATTGGACATCATCAAAGAGCTTGAAGAGTTTGAGTGTCATGTAGAAGTATATGACTACTGGATAGATAAAAGTGACCTCTCTACTAAAGATTTAAATTTTGTAACAGAGTTACCTTTAAATTCAAACCGATATGATGCGATTGTGGTTGCTGTAGGGCATGAAAAGTTTAAAGAAATTACAACAGAAGAGTACACAAGCATGTCAAATGGTACACCTATTGTTATAGATGTCAAAGGCATAGTAGAAAAACCAACATGGAGATTATAATGAGTAAAAATTTTGCACTAATTGGAGCTAGTGGCTACATAGCACCAAGACATATGAAAGCTATAAAAGAGACAAACAATAACTTAGTCGTTTCACTAGACCCATATGATGGTATAGGTATTATGGACAGTAACTTTCCTCAAGCAGACTTTTTTACAGAGATGGAAAAATTTGACACCTTTATCAATAACTTTAATCGTAGTTCAAAAATAGATTATGTTTCAATATGTTCTCCAAACTATCTTCATGAAGCTCATATTCGCTATGGGCTACAACATGGAGCCGATGTGATTTGTGAAAAACCATTGGTTTTAAACCCCTCAGATATAGATGATTTAAAACTTATAGAGAAAGAGACAGGAAACAAAGTTTACAATATCTTGCAACTGCGTCTACATGAATCTATAATTGCACTTAAAGAGAAGGTCACAAAAGAGTTAAAAGAGAACCCTGATAAAGTGTATGATATCGACTTAACGTATCTTACAAGTCGAGGTAAATGGTACTTTACCTCTTGGAAAGGTAACCAAAATAAATCTGGTGGTATCGCTTCAAATATAGGTGTTCACTTTTACGATATGCTTTGTTGGATATTTGGTGATGTTGAAGAAAACATTGTTCATGTAAAAACAGCCGATACCAATGCTGGTTACTTTAAACTGAAAAATGCAACGGTAAGATGGTTCCTCTCTGTAAACTATGACTACATCCCAGAAGAGGTAAAAGAGAAAGGCATTAGAACTTTTAGGTCTATTACTGTAGATGGCGATGAGATAGAGTTTTCAGGTGGGTTTACAGACTTACATACTAAAAGCTATGAGCATATCCTTAATGGTGGTGGTTTTGGGCTTGATGAAGCCTATGGTTCTATAAGAACTGTATCTACCATTAGAGCATTACCTGCTATTGGTCTTGAGGGGGAGTATCATCCTTTTTGTACAAAGGTTATCAACCAATAATGAGTTACTTTGCACATGAAACAGCCATTGTTGATGATAATGTCAACATAGGAGAAGGCACTAAAATATGGCATTTCTCTCATGTTTTATCAAACACAACTATTGGTGAAAACTGCTCTTTTGGACAAAACTGTGTAGTGGGTCCAAAAGTAACCATGGGAAGTGGAATAAAAGTTCAAAACAATGTCTCTATATATGAAGGTGTAGAGGTAGAAGATAATGTCTTTTTAGGTCCCTCTATGGTCTTTACCAATGTTATTAACCCAAGAGCATTCATTCAAAGAAAAGAGGAGTTTAAAAAGACCCTTCTTAAAAAAGGCTGTTCTGTTGGAGCCAATGCCACTATTGTTTGTGGTGTGACCATCGGTGAGTATGCACTTATAGGTAGTGGAGCAGTTATTAACAGAGATGTCAAACCTCATGCTCTTATGGTTGGTGTTCCTGCCAAGCAGATTGGTTGGGTTGGAATATCAGGGAATACTTTAGAGTTCAATAACGACAATATAGCTCTTGATAGTGATGGTAGGAAGTATGCTATAATAGATGAAAAAATAAAGGAGATTTGATGCAGTTAACAATTAATATACAAAATGAATCTTTGGTTGATAAGATTATTAAGATTTTAGAGGTTTTTAAAAATGATGGTGTGCAGATAGTTAAAAAAAAAGCTTCATCGAACAATAGAGAAAAAGAATATACAGATGAATATTTAAAGGAAAATTGGAGAGAGATGATTATGACAAGTGGAGATAGCTCTGATTACTATAAAAGTGACCAATATTATGAAGATAGAGGTAACTATCTATTGGAGAAATATAAATAATGAATTACATTATAGATTTAAATATAATTTTTGACTATTATAATATTCAAAGAAGAGAACTTTTTCCTGATTCTGTTGAAGTAATCGAAGAGTTATTAAAAAATGATAAATATAATATCTATATATCTTCTTCATCAATAGATAATTTAGAATTTACAAAAGCACAAGAGTTAAAAAAAACATTTGGTTTTGCTAGTAAAATTGTACTGAAAGAGTTTATAGAAGATATTCTTTCAAAATTTAAAATAGCTAAGACTCCTTCATATATAGATATTGATTTTGAAGATATAGAAGACTCACAAGTTATTGCGTCAGCAAAAGCCATTAATGCAAAGGTTATTACCCGAGATAAAGGGATGTTAAAAAAATATTCTAATATCTCAATAACTCCTAAAGATTTTTTAGAGACTATAGATAATAAGAAAGCTATTGATTTTGCAAATCTAAAAAAGCAATATTTTATGTACCAACCAGAACTAGAGGAAGAGATGGACAAGGTTCTAAATAATAGCTCTTATATTATGGGCAGTGCCGTAAAAGATTTAGAAGAAAACCTACAAACCTTTACAAATGCAAAACATGCCATAACATGTAGCAGTGGAACAGATGCCCTACTCTTAGCCATGATGGCTTTAGATATCAAACCTGATGATGAAATAATCACCACTCCTTTTACCTTCATAGCTACAGCAGAGACCATCGCTTTTTTAGGGGCTAAACCTGTTTTTGTAGATATAGATGAAAAAACTTACAATATAGATGCCAGTAAAATAGAAGCAAAAATTACAAAAAAAACCAAAGCAATTATGCCTGTAAGTCTTTATGGACAACCTGCTGATATGGATGCCATACAGAAGATAGCAGACAAACATAACTTAAAAGTAATAGTCGATGGAGCTCAAAGTTTTGGAAGTACGTTTAATGGTAAAACAGATTCTAATCTTGGTGATATTTCAACGACAAGTTTTTTCCCTGCTAAACCTTTAGGCTGTTTTGGAGATGGTGGTGCTGTTTTTACAAACAGTGATGACTTAGCTACGAAAATGAAATCACTTCGAGTTCATGGACAGTCTAAACGTTATCATCATCAATACATTGGTATGGGTGGTCGTATGGATACTATTCAGTGTGCCATTGTTGATGTAAAGTTGAAGTATTATGAAAAAGATTTAGCACTTCGTCAAGAGGTTGCATCTAAATATATCCAAGCATTAAAAGATAAAGATTTGGTTTTACCATTTGTAGATAAAAGAGCCACTTCAGCATTTGCTCAATATAGCATTCGAGTTCAAAATCGTAATGACGTTCAAGCCAAATTAAAAGAGCATCAAATTCCTACTGCTGTACATTACCCTATGCCTTTGCATTTGCAAGAGTGTTTTAAGTATTTAGGGTACAAAAAGGGAGATTTCCCCGTTAGCGAATTGGTTTCTGAGGAGATTATGAGTCTTCCTATGAATCCTTATGTTAGTGATGATGAAATTAGGTATATTGCTGAACATATATGATAAATAAACTTAAACCAAAATCTGACTTTACTCGTAATGTCTTAACGCTAATGACAGGTACGACTGTCGCTCAAGCTATACCTATTGCTATTAGTCCAATACTTACTAGAATATATACACCTGAAGATTTTGGTTTATTTGCACTTTTTATGGGATTGGTTTCCATTTTGGCTATAGTTTCCACGGGTCGATATGAACTAGCAATAATGTTACCCAAAAAAGATGAGAATGCCATCCATATAGCTATTTTAGCCATAGTTATTTCTTTTAGTATTAGTACACTATTGTTTTTTGTTTTTTGGGCTTTCAATCAAGAAATAACTTCTCTTTTAGGAAACAAGGCTATTTCAATATGGTTATATTTCATTCCCCTTACTATTTTTATAACCAGTATATATCAAAGTCTAAACTTTTTAAATATAAGAGAGAAGCAGTATAAAAATGTTGCAAAAAGTAAAGTATTGCAAAGTACAACCTTGTCAGTTAGTTCTGTAGGGATAGGTTATTCACCACTTAACAACATCGGATTAATTTCAGGTCAAATTATAGGACAGATATCTGCTGCTATTTATTTAACCTATAAAACCCTAAGAAATAACCGTTTAAAATCAATAAAAATTAATAAATTAAAAATTTTTGCTTTAGCAAAAAGATATCAAGAGTTTCCAAAGGTTGTTACATGGACAGGAGCATTAAATACCTCATCGGTTCATGCACCAGTTCTTATACTTACGAGTATTTTTTCGCTTAAAGTAGTTGGGTTTTACTCATTTGCACAGAGAATCATAACCTTGCCAAATGCCTTAATTGCAGGAGCGATAGGACAAGTATTTTATCAAGAAGTATCAAAAAAACACTTATTAGAAGAGAAAGCCATACTTTTTAAAAGAACTTTATTGAAACTATTAAAAATAGCAGCTCCAATTTTTGCTTTTATTTTTGTATTTGGTGACAAAATATTTGCTTTTGTCTTTGGTAGCGAATGGATTGTCGCTGGAGAGTATGCTCAAATAATGTCATTATGGCTTTTTCCTGTATTTGTTATCTCTCCTCTTTCTCAACTCTACAATATACTTGAAGAGCAAAGAGTATTTTTAAAATTAAATATTTTAAGTTTTAGTTTAAGAGTTATAAGTCTCTTAATCGGAGGATTACTTTTTAATGATATTTTAGTAACATTGTATTTATTTGTAGCCAGTGGTGTTATATCATGGGTAATTATTCTAATAGTTATGTTATCATTATTAAAAATAAATAACATAAAAATTTTAATAAAAATTTCTATATATTTTACATTATATTTATTACTTTTTTATTTATTAAATTATTTACTTATAGGTTTTTATTATGAATTATAAAGAAGGTGTTTTAAATGTTTAGTACTTTAAAGTTTAGACTAGGATACTCTATTCACAGACCAAAGGTATTGAAATATTATGATGAATTTCAACTAAACAATAGCATGTCTATAGAAAAAATCAATGAGTATCAAAATAATAAATTAAAACATATGATTAAATATTGTTATGACAATATTCCTTATTATCAAGAGCTTTTTAAGTCATTAAATTTAAAACCAAATGATATTGAGACTAAAGAAGATTTAAATAAATTACCAATTTTAACAAAAGAGATTCTTAAAAAAAATATAGAAAAATTTTATCCAAAAGATAATAATGTGAAGTACATGAATGCAGCATCTGGTGGTTCAACAGGACATCCATTAAAATATAGAATTAGTCAAGATAGCTATAATGCTGGATTTGCTCTACTCTATAGAGGCTGGGGATTTGCAGATTATAAACTAGGAGATAAAGTAGCTATTGTTGCAGGAGGCTCTTTGGTAAAAAAAGAGATGTCTTTTTTAAATAAAGCAAAAGACTACATGTATAGTTTCAAACATTATGCAGCATATGCAATGGATGAGAAAATGTTACATGACTATGTGACAGATATGATTCAATGGAAACCAAAATTTATACGTGGATACCCATCGACGATATATCCTCTTGCAAAATATATTGAAAAACACAACCTGGAAGATAAATTTAATATTACAGGTGTATTTACAACATCAGAAATGCTTTTCCCAATGCATAGAGATTATATCTCAAAACTATTTAACTGTAAAGTTTTTAATACTTATGGTTTACATGATGGTGGGATTACAGCATTTGAATGTAAAAATCAAGACGGTTTACATATAGATATAGAACGTTCCATTTTGGAATGTGTTAATAGTGATGGTCAAAATATTTATAATGAAGAAGGAAAAATTTTAGCCACTACTTTATTGGATTTTAGTATGCCTTTACTAAGGTATGATAGTGGAGATTTAGGAGTTTTATCTGAAGACCTTTGTACTTGTGGATGTCAACGCCCATTACTAAAAGAATTACGAGGAAGAATTACAGATATACTGCATTTAAATGGGAAAACAATTGGTAGTCCTGCATTGGTAACAGTCATGGGAACTACATCTGTTGAACAGTATCAAATTATTCAAAAAAAGGGAGAAAATAAACTTTTATTTCGTATTCAAACCAAGAAGAAGAGTAAAAAAGATGAAGACTTTATCAAAAAGTCCCTCTTTAGTCAAGTTGGTACATTAGAGATTGTTTTTGAATATGTCAATGAGTTTTCATATCCTAACGGTGAAAAACACAAACTTATAATTTTGGAAGAGAATGATTAGAACAATATCTTATAAAGTAAAAAACACTATATTAATAACTTTTTTATTTATTACAATGATATATGGATATACTAGTTTTGTTCATCCTGTATTTGAATATAGTGGATTTAAATATACAGAAAACACATATAAAATTATTGAAAGTTCAATACTATTTGTTATTACATTAGGATTAATAAATTATAGAAAAATTTCTAAATTTATATATGCTGTAAATATGATAATTTTCTTATTTATGACTATTCCAAACTATATTTTATATATGTTTATGGATACACCAAAAGTCATTATTTACTCTTACTTTTTACTACATTTTTTAATAATTATGATTTCTATGTTAAAATTAAATTTTAAATCTTATTCTATTAAATCAACTCAAGAAAATAAAATATTACTTATATTGTCGTTTTTATTGCTTTTACCTTTTTTTATAAAATATGGATTTAACCTTAACTTCAATGTTTTACTTCTACAGGATATTTATGAGGTTAGGGCTACAAGTATAGAGGGTAATAATATTTTTACCAATTATTTCTATTCATGGTTATCACGTGTTGTTTTACCATTTCTTATTGTTTATGGAGTAATAAAAAAGAAAAAAACCTTTCTCATTATTGGAAGTTTCGCAACATTATATCTCTTCTTAATTGCTGCACATAAGTCTGTCTTTTTTGGACTATTAATGCTTTTATATTTAAATCTATTTCAAGGGTATTACAAAAAAATATTTGCACTATTTATTACTGTAATGATTGCATTTATTGTTGGTATGCTAGTATATGTATTAAATGATAATGTTGTTGTTTCTTCAATGTTTTTAAGAAGAGTGTTTTTCTTACCCACTCTTCTAAATCATTATTACTTTGATTTTTTTGCAGATAACTACCTCTATCTTTCACACAGTATATTTAAATCTATAGTTCACTACCCTTATAATGATGTACCTTCTCATGTTATTGGATTAGAATATTTTCATACTGCAAAAATGGGTGCAAACAATGGAATTATTAGTGATGGTTTTATGAACTTTGGATACATAGGAATAGTTATCAATATACTTATTGTTTCACTAATTATAAAGTTTTTTCAAGCTATAAAACTAAATGAATTTTTATTTCCTATTGTCTTTTTATTTATATTTTCATTAAATAGTAGTGCTTTACTAACTGTATTGTTAACTCATGGATTATTTCTATTTCTACTAATGTCTCTATTTTTCAATAAAAAATTAAATTTAATACAAAAGGTCAAAAAATGATAAAAGTCGCAACATTAGTATTTAATCCTTTTACTAATGACAGTAGGGTTTTAAAAGAAGCTCTATCCTTAGCTAAAAACAATTATAGCGTAACTGTAGTAGCACATGGAGATGAAGGCTTACAAACACAAGAAACCATAGAAAATATAGAAGTTGTAAGAGTTGCCTATCTAAATCGAAAAGTAACAAAAAAGAAATTTCTTAAAATTAAGGCATACTTCTCATACATAAAAGAGTCTATCTCTTACTCTAAAGAATTTGACATACTCCATTGTAATGATTTAAACACCTTGCCCATAGCTGTTGCTATTAAAAGGTTTTACAATAAAAATGTAAAAATAATTTATGATGCACATGAGTATGAAACTGAAATGAAAGGCTTATCTGGAATAACTAAAATTTTAACAAAGTTCTTTGAAAAAAGCATGATTAAATATGCAGATAAGACCATAACTGTTAGTAACTCCATAGCCAATGAATATGCAAAACTTTATAATATAGAAAAACCAAACCTTGTACTTAATGCACCTCCCTATAAAAAAATAGAGAAAAAAGATATTTTTAGAGAGAAATTTAATATTTCAAAAGAGAAAACAATCTTTCTTTATCAAGGAGGACTTAGTGGAGGAAGAGGTATTGAAATTATATTAGAAGCCTTTACTGACATAGATAAAAACTCTGTTGTTGTCTTTATGGGTTATGGACAGCTAGAAGAGTTGGTTAACGAGTATGCTAATAAGTATGAAAATATCTACTATCATGAAGCTGTAACTCCTGATGTTCTTTTAGATTATACTTGTTCTGCTGACTTTGGCATACTCTTCTATGAAAACAACTGTTTAAATCACTACTACTGTTCTCCAAATAAAATGTTTGAATATCTTATGGCTGAAATATCAGTTATATCTTCTAACTTATATGAGATGAAAAAGATTGTTGAGGAGAATCAAATTGGAGTAGTAGCAGAAGATAACAGTGCTAGTGGATTAAAAAAAGCCATAGAAGAAGCGAGTAAACTAGATTATGAAACATTAAAAACAAATATTCAAAAGGTAAATCTGATTTACAATTGGGAAGAACAAGAAAAAGTACTTTTAAAAACTTATAAGGAATTAGAAAAATGAAAATAGTAACTATTTTGGGGGCAAGACCACAGTTTATTAAAGCTGGAAGTGTCAGCAGGGAAATAGCTAAACATAATGATATAGAAGAAATTATCGTTCATACAGGTCAACATTTTGACAGCAATATGTCAGATATCTTTTTTGAAGAGATGAAAATACCAAAACCACATTATAATTTAAATATTAATGGACTAAGTCATGGAGCAATGACAGGACAAATGCTTGAAAAGATAGAAGAGATACTAATAAACGAACAACCTGATTGGGTAATGGTCTATGGTGATACAAACTCTACCTTAGCAGGTGCTTTAGCAGCTACAAAACTACATATTAAAGTAGCACATATAGAAGCTGGTTTACGCTCTTTCAACATGAATATGCCTGAAGAGATAAACAGAATTTTAACCGATAGGGTAAGTAATATCCTCTTTTGTCCAACTCAAACAGCTATTGATAATTTAAATAATGAAGGTTATGAAAAATTAGATATTAAAGTGGTAAATAGTGGTGATGTTATGCAAGATGGTGCTATGTTCTATAAAAAATTAGCAGTAAAACCAACAGTAGAGCTGAAAAATGAATATATTTTAGCAACCATACATAGAGCAGAAAATACAGATGACAAAGAGCGATTGAAAAATATATTTGAAGCCCTTAATATTATCGCTGAAAAACAGCAAGTTGTATTGCCACTTCATCCTAGAACAAAAAAGATAATTGAAAGTTTAGAGTTAAATATAGAAAATTTAACAATTATAGAACCTGTAGGATACTTAGAGATGGTCTACTTAATTAAAAATTCATCTATGATTTTAACAGATAGTGGTGGGCTACAAAAAGAGGCATATTTC
>JALXFN010000057.1 GCA_027068975.1 Campylobacteraceae bacterium
TTCCATATCTCTAATCCATCACAAAATTATAAATATTGGCTAAGTGGAGTGTTGAAGTTTTTATTTGAAAACTATAATGCAACAATTGATGAAAACAATTATTTAAATTATTTAGAAAATTTAGCAGAAAAGTTCTTTAAGCGTTTGTTATCAAAAAATAAAGATAAATTAGAATATGATGAACTAATTTTCTTGCCATGCTCATTTAGTTATGTTATTGATATAACAATGCTTCATAAAGGAACATCAGTAGAACATTTTATTTTTAACTATTTAGATTATCTGATATGGAAACAAGATAAAAATAAATATTCCTATTTCTCTTTTTCATTTTCAAATTCAGTAGAGCATTTTTACCCTCAAAAGCCAATTGATGGTCATTCAAAATTAGATAAAGAAGATGGACTAGACAATTTTGGAAACCTTTGTTTGATTAGTCTTAGTAAAAATGCAAAACTTAATAATCATCCCCCTATATCAAAAAAAGCTTACTATCCAAATGAACAATATGATAGTTTAAAGCAACATATTATGATGGAAAGAGCAGATGAATGGACTAAGAATCCTAAAGAAGAGATTTTAAATCATCAAGAAGAGATAATTCACAAGTATTTTAATCCAAACTCAACTACCCCTTAACAATTATCCTATCAGCCGTCAACTCTATAAGCCGACTATTCTCTAATGAGTCAACAATCTTCTCAATATTTTTACTAAAAAGCTCTAAAAGTTGTTTATTTGAGATATTACCTGTAACAACATAGATTAATTTATA
Organism: Campylobacteraceae bacterium; assembly: GCA_027068975.1. Lineage (GTDB taxonomy): Bacteria > Campylobacterota > Campylobacteria > Campylobacterales > Sulfurovaceae > UBA1140. The sequence goes on from JALXFN010000057.1 coordinate 776, forward strand.
TGGCTTATTTGAAATTAAAAGTGACTCTATAAAATCTAAATCTTTTGAGATAAGAACTCTTTTTTCATCAAGAGAAATTTGGTTAATCTCACTATCTTTGGTTCGATTTTTATTTGGTAAGTCCAAGGTATGAAACGTATCATACCCTTTCCATGAAAGGAGAAGAGAGAGTTTTGTAGGAAGATGAGCATCAACAATAAATTTCATTACGCAACATCTAATTTTGATATAGATTTTACTTCACTCAATTTAGAAGCATACATAAGCACAGCCATAATATCTTCTCTCTCTAAATCTTCATAATCTTCTAATATCTCATCAACACTCATACCACTACTTAAAAGTTGTAAAATTATCTCTATAGGGTAGCGTAAACCTCTAATAGTAGGTTTACCATGAGATATTTCAGGGTCAATTGTAATTCTGTCTAATAAATTTTGCATAAGTCAACCTTTTTAAATATATTATATCATAGATTTCAATCTCTATTATAAAATACGGGCTAATGGCTTAAAGACCAATACAGGTCGCTCTTTAAATGTTTTAAAATCACTATAGGGCATCAAGATAAAATAGATACCTCCTACCATTTTGAGTAATCTTCAGTGTCATAATCGTAACGACTTAGCCCAATAGCAATCTTGTCAAAGTTGTCTAACTCTACTATTTACTTGTTAATTTTACTGTTTATATTATACTATTATTAAAGATAAAGAATAATAAAACTTTTTGCATACTCACCTTTAAGCCCATTTCCCCTAAAATAATGAATAACTATTCATTTTAAGGAAATACCCTCATGTACTTCATCTTCGAGATAGCCTTTTCATCACCTAAACAATACATTGCTAACCTCATTCGAGCATATGCAAAACAGCAAAATATGCAGATGGAGGTTTTGCAGACTCCTGATAAGATTGTGCTTACTTTTGAGAAAGAGGATGAGAAGTTAGAGAGCTTTTTACTTGGATTAGAAGAGGTGCTTCCTGCTTCACTTTTCTTAGGGAAAGGGAAGCATTATTTTTCTGATGAACGACCTGCTGTTTTGCCTGAGACAAAGCCTGATATACCTCTAAATATTGCCCCTTGTCCAACTTGTCAAAAAGAGATGTTTGATGTGAGTTCTCGTCGGTACTATTACCCTTTTACCTCTTGTAATCATTGTGGTTCTCAACATCCATTTTTGACCAAATATCCTTATGAACGTGCCAATACAACTATGAAGTTTATTGTGCCGTGTTCTGACTGTAAAGAGGAGCTTAAGAGTAATGCTTTACGTCAAGATTATTCTCTTATCTCTTGTATTGAGTGTGGTATTGGGTTGCGAATGGTTGACAAAGAGGTAGAACACATGGCACTGAACAAGGGTGACTATCGTAAGCTTTTTGAGGTGAGTGGACGAGCTATTGCTTCGGGTAAAAGTGTGCTTATGAAGACAATGCATGGTTATAGAAAGTTCTTTAAAGCAAAAAAATCTACCTCAAATATACTGCTCATGGCTTCGGCAAATGGCTTTAACCAACATCTCATGATGGTAGAGCAGGAGTTTAACGCTCTACTTAGTATTGAGCGACCTATGCTTCGTGTGGCGACCAAGTCTGATGAGTTAAAAGAGCTTTATGGCTCTTCGGTGTTGGTAAAGTACCCTGATGATGGAATGACCATGCTTTTAGCCAAAGAGATACTTAGTGCAGGGTTGGAGTATATCGCCTATGTAGAGTGTGACAGCGATGAAGAGGCAGATTTTTTGGTAGATTTTGATATGCCGATTAATCCTCAAAGAGATACTAAACTCTTTATAAACCAAGACAGAAAACTCTTTGTTTCAGGGGAGCGAATCTGCTACCCAACCAAAGTCTACCAACCTAAAAACAGAGTAACTCTAGCACATGATTTGGCTTGTGTGGATGTTGATGGAAAAAAGATAATTGATTCGATTGAACTTTTTGATAAAGTGACTACCGATGAGTTCTATGTGTTAGAGAGTGAAGAGTTTGAGAGTGGACACTCTAACGAGGTACGCTTTAAGCAGTATGAAGCCTCAATGCTTTCGGTTTTAGCTGAACACAACAGCGTAGGGAAAAAGGCGATTGGGGTACATTTTGATGGGAGTTTGCACTTTTTATATTACAATGGTAAAAATGTAATAGATGCAGTACCACCCATTCCTTTTGAGTCAGATAATTTGTGGGAGAAGATAGCTACCTTAAGAGAGGGTTCAGACCGATTGGTTGAGAACTACAAAAAAGCTTACCCAAAAGTATGGGAACGGCTAGATAACCTAAAGGGGGACATGGATATTTTTGAAGTGACAGCCATTGCTTTAGGGCTAGAAGATGAGAGTTTAGAGGGAATCTCTGCCGAGGCACTAAGTTTTTTGGGTAAAGGTGGCTTACAAATAGACACAAGAGTTAAAGATAACCGTTTTGATAACTATGCTTTTTTGACTTCAATTATGAGCTATCAGTTGGGAGATGTTGAGAATGCTTATATGTGTTATAGTATCTATGAGTCATTTGGAGATTATATTGGAGAGATTGTGCCACAACTCATTGAAAAGGTCGATACCAAAACAGTGGTGCTAACAGGTGAAACTTTTGCGAACCAATCACTCTATGCTAGAATAGAGAGAACTTTGGGGCAATATAAACCTTTGATGAATGTTAATTTGCCTATTGGAAAGGAGAGTGGGGTTTATGGGGCTTTGTACTTATAAAATATCTATTAAAGGCACAGTACAAGGTGTAGGCTTTCGCCCATTTATCTACCAAGTTGCAACAAAGTTTAGCCTCTATGGAACGGTGCTTAATGGAACAGAGGGGGTAGAAATAGTAGTCAATGCTTCTAAAGATAAACTTGAAGAGTTTATTGAAGTAATTAAAAGTAAACTTCCTCCTTTAGCCTCTATAGATACCCTTAAAGTAGAGCAGATAGAGCCTAAGAACTTTTCTGATTTTCAAATTATACAAACCGATAGTTGTGGAGAAAAAACTGTTAATATTCCTCCTGACATAAGCATTTGTAAAGCCTGTGAAAAAGAGCTTTTTGACCCTAAAAATCGTCGTTATGCTTATCCGTTTATTACCTGTACCCATTGTGGGGTGCGTTATTCGATTATTTATGATTTACCCTATGATAGGGGCAATACCTCTATGAAGTTTTTTAAGATGTGTAAAGCTTGTGAAGAGGAGTATACCAATCCAATGGATAGACGCTACCATGCACAACCTATTGGGTGTTGGGAGTGTGGAGCGAGTTTAGAGTTAAGAGTTGATAGGTGTGGGGTTGTTGATGGGGCTGTTGAGCTTATAAAACAAGGGAAAATTTTAGCCATAAAAGGTGTGGGTGGGTATCATTTAGTTTGTGATGCTACTAATGAAGAGGCTGTTTTAAAGTTACGAGAGAGAAAACAGAGACCTACAAAACCCTTTGCTGTAATGGTTAAAGATATAGAGATGGCTAGGGAGTGGGGCGAAATAAATGCTGATGAAGAGAAGTTATTGACATCTATTGAGCGTCCGATTGTAATTGTCGGGAAGAGGACATCCCGACCTACGGGAATTGCTCCCAATCTCTCAAGAATTGGGTTATTTCTACCTTATACGCCTTTACATCTACTCCTCTTAACTAAACTAAATCGCCCTTTAGTAGCAACATCAGCAAATATAAGCGATGAACCACTAGCAACGAACAGAGAGAGTATTGAAAAACTAAGCAATGTCTATGACTTTCTACTTGACCATAACAGAGAGATAGTAAATGGTTGTGATGACTCTGTAGTAATGGTGGTAAAGGGGCAAACCATTATGTTAAGACGTGCTAGGGGTTATGCTCCTGTTAAGGTAGAGTTGCCATTTAAACTTGACAAAAAGGTCTTGGCTATGGGTGCGAACCAAAAGAGTACCATTGCTATAGGGTTTGATAATCAAGTTATTTTATCACCTCATATTGGAGATTTAGATAGCATTGGTTCAGTTGAGTATTATGAGAAAAATATAGAGAGTTTGAAAAGGATTTATGGGTTTGAGCCAGAAGTAGTAGCATACGACAGACACCCAAATTATGAAAGTAGCAAATATGCTAAAAGGTACTATGGCAATAGCACCCTACGGGAGGTTCAACATCATTATGCACATATTTTGGGGGTAATGGCAGAAAAACAGATACGAGGTAAAGTTTTTGGTGTAGCATTTGATGGAACAGGATATGGAGACGATGGTAACCTTTGGGGTGGGGAGTTTATGGTTTGTGACTATGAGGGTTATGAGAGAGTTGCACACCTAAACTACTTTAAACTTTTAGGAGGAGTAAAAGCTATAAAAGAGCCAAAGCGTGTGGCGTTAAGTCTGCTTTTTGAGTGTTATGGTGATGAGGTCTTTAAGTTAAATACACCAACCACTAAAGCCTTTACCCAACAAGAGTTAAAAACTCAACACATTATGTGGCAAAAAGGACTCAATGCCCCTCTAAGTTCTTCGGTTGGACGGCTATTTGATGCTGTGGCTTCTCTTACAGGGGTTTGTCAAATTATGAGTTTTGAGGGTGAGAGTGGTATGAGGTTAGAGGAGTTGTACAGTAACTCTGTCGAGGGTCTTTACCCTTTTGGCTATGAGAATGGGGTAGTAGATGTTCTGCCTATGATAAAAGAGATAATTAAAGAGCATAACCAACAAGTAGCCATTAGCAAGTTTTTTCATACACTAGTAGCTATGGTTGAGGCTGTCTATGAGCCTTATGATTTACCTTTGGTGCTAAGTGGTGGTGTATTTCAAAATAGGGTGCTTTTGGAGCTTCTGTTTGAGCGATTTTCAAATGCTGTTATTGGCAATATAATACCTCCAAATGATGGTGGGATTGCTTTAGGGCAGGTTGTGGGGGCATGAATATTTTTAAATACCCCTCTAACAACAAAGCCGATACTCCCCTAAAAGATTTTCAAAAGGTATATTAAGTTGATGATGCAAATTTCTAATCATATCAAGCGTCAATTTTCTCTTTTTATTCAACACCTCTGATACCCTAGATTTGTTTCCAAAACAAGCTACCAAATCATTTTGTATCAAACCCTCTTGTTCCATTCTAAACTTAATAGCCTCAATAGGGTCTGGTGCTTCTATGGCGTAGTGTTTCGCTTCGTAGCTGTCCACAAGGGTAGCCAAAACTTCTAACTCATCGAACTCATCACTGTTTGGTTTTGCGTCCATAAGCGACTCAACTCTACTAAGAGCCAACTCATAATCTTGTTCATTTCGTATAGGTCTTATCATCTTATAGCTCCTCAACTTTGATTTTATCGTACTGTTTATGTGTGCCTATAAATTTAATATAGACAATCTCTGCAAAATAGTTTATTTTGACTATCAATCGGTATTTATTTCCACAGATATTAAAAACTACTTTGTTGTCACCGACAATACTTGCACTCTTATATTGCTCTTTTATCTCATTTGGATTTGACCAATGGGCTTTTAGCACCTCATGATGCCACGCTTCAAGTGCTGATTGACTATCTTGGTAATTTGGCTGTTCATAAAATGCTCTTAGTGTGCTTTTTGCTATTACTCTCATAAGAGGAGT
>JALXFN010000058.1 GCA_027068975.1 Campylobacteraceae bacterium
GTTAAAGACCACTTAAAAACTCTAGGAACTTTATCGACTTAATCTCTAAGTCGTACCCTTTGTTCTTGGACGCGTATTATAGAGAAATTGTCTAAGGATGTCAAGGGTTTTTTGAAATTTGTATTAGAAATTTTATAATTTGTTTTTTTGATACATTTTTAATTGTTTTTAGCTTTTTTTAATCATTATGATGCTTCTTGTCCTACAATAAAAGAGTATCCTGTCTCTGCTTCAATAGTAATTGTAAATGTATCATCATTTCCATCATTATCTTCATCTGTTGACATAGTAAAAGTTAAATTACAATCTGTAGTCATAATATTAGAAAAATCTGCAGTTGTTGGCATTGCTATCCCATTATATGGTCTACCTAAATAATCAAAACCTATATCAGTAACAGCTGCACATCCTCCAGTATTAGTGATATTAGATATTCCAAATTTTTTAGTTAATAAAACATTCTCTGATGTATCAGATTCGGGAATACATGATTCATCTGACCATATATATTTACCATCTATTGAATCAATAGCCGCTTCCTCTTTAATGTCTATTCCCCAGTTTGGATGATTATAGTGTGAACCAACTCTATAAAAATAGTCACCATTATCACATGATAAATATTCCATTTGCCAATATCTAGTATACCAATTGGTATCATTATTTGCTTGATGTTTATTATCCCTCAAAGCCAACTGTTGAGTTAAACGTATATGGGAAAGAATCGTAGAAGAAGCCTCTTGTTTTAAGTCTCTATCCATACGCCCCATAGCAATAGAAGCTAAAATACCTAAAACAACAATAACAAAAACAAGTTCAATCATAGTAAATGCAGATTTATTTTTCAAAAGAAGAACCTTGGTATAATTTAATTTTTAAAATTATACCATAGGTTTAAGAAGATTCTAATTATTTAAATTAGAATTTAAAGTTTTATATTTTTTCAGCCTTCTGAACATCATATAAAATATCATCCATAGGGTGACGATACATAGGCATTGCAAGACGTTTTTCATCAAGTACGTGACCGATAAATCCGATTGAACGACCTACAATGAAGAATGCATTAAGTGTACCACTTTCGATAAACTCGTTAATCTCTTCTTCTGAGTAACCTAAAGCTCTCCACATATCTACCATAAGAATACCAATAGTACCATCAACGTTAAGAATTAGGTTCTCTTTCTTACTTGTAGTAAGTGCCTCAACTGTTCTTGCATAATCAAGTAGTGGAGTTGATGGGAAATGCTCTGCTGCATAGTTCATAAGTCCTGTAACTCTTAGATCAGGGTTTTTAAGAGACTTAATTCTGTGACCAATTCCAGGAATTGGAATACCTTGCTTCTTCATATAGCCCAAGAACTCTTTTGGAGAAAGATTATTATCATCTGCATATTTAAAGTATTTAGCAGCACCATCAATCGCCCCACCAAATCTAGGTCCAATAGTAAGAAGTCCAGTTACAAGTGACTCAACAACAGATTTACCTGCTCTTGCTGTTACCTTTGCATTGTGAGCACCAGATACTGCTGGTCCATGGTCTGCTACTGTTTTAATTACTGTCTCAATAAACTCTGTAGCCCATTTTGGATACTGTTTTTTGAACCATAAAAGTGAAATAACATCACCAATACCTTTACCTGTATCAGGTGTTGCAACAGAAGAGATTGGGAATCCTGCGTAAGTTGCCTCTTCTCCTCTATCATCAGAGATAGTACAGATAAACTGCTTAGGTCTTCTTACTTTTGGTACTATGTTAATCTCAGGCTCAGGAATTGGGTCAAGATTAAGAGACTCAAATACCTCTTTGATTTTTGCTGGAAGGTCATTGAATGTTGCTGGTACGTGGATACCTGCCTCAGCCATTGCATTGTTTTTGTACTCTGCTGTCTCCATCTCACCATTTGCTGAAGCACCTGCATGACCAAACTGAACACCACTATCGTAATATTTAGCAATAGTACCAATACACCAAGCAATAATTGGCTTTTTAATCTTACCTGATTTAACAGCTTCAATTACTTTGTACTCCTCTGTACCACCAACTTCACCAAGTAAAATCATATATTTTACATCTGGATTCTCTTCCATTCTAAGAAGATTGTCAATAAATACTGAACCAACAAATCTATCTCCACCAATTGCTACACCCTCTGCAATACCATCAGCATTGATAGCAATAATGTTAGAAAGCTCATTAAAAAGTCCACCTGAACGTGTTACAAGACCACAACTTCCTGCTCTATGAAGTTTAGAGTTAATAATGTTGTCTATAGTACCACCAATGTTAGCAATCTTAAATGCACCAGGAGCAATCGCACCAACAGTAGCAGGACCAATTACAGTAACACCTAGCTCTCTAGCTTTTGTGTTCATACCACGTGCTAGTCTCTCAGGAATACCCTCAGCAGTAATCATAATGGTTTTAAATCCACCAATCTCAAGAGCTTCCATAGTTACATTGTAAGCAGTTCTAAAAGATGCAAAGTTTAAAAGTACATCTGCTTGTGGTTGTGCAGCTTTTGCTTCTGCTGTACTCTTGTAAAGAGGAATCATAATCTCATCTGCACCATAGAAAAACTTCTCAAACTTGTTTGAGCTAGTAGGTGCAACAATAGCAGCTACTGAAGGTTTCTCTCTCTTAATAGTATAGTCATAGTCTAACATTCTTTGGATAGCAGTTTTGTTGTTGTTCCAAAAAATTGCTTGTGTATCTTTAGTAAATAATTTTGACATATCTCTTCTCCCTACTTCTCTAGTGCCATACGCACGATGTCTGTTACGTGTGTCTCTGGTCCATAAACTTCGATGTAAAGACCCATTCTATCGGCTGCTTCTTTAATATCTTTAAGACCCTTCTCATAGTTTGGCCCACCACGTCTTACATAGATTTTTGTATCTACAGCTTTGAGTTTATCTTGGTAGTTTTCAAACGCTTGGATAATCCCTGTAAATGTCTTTGCAACATCTGTAAAGTTAGCAATCGCTCCACCAATAATAAGAACTTTTCCTCTACCTTGTGCATCTGGTTCACGAGTCATAAGGTCAAAAATTGTCTCTGCATAGAACTTAGTCTCACCAGTAGTTGGTCCACCAGAGTACTCACCATAGTTTGCAAGGTCATCAATACCAGCCATATCTGCAATAGTATCGGCATAAACAACTGAAGCACCACCACCTGCAACCATCGTCCAAATTCTAGCTTCTGGCTTAAGAAGTGTTAACTTAAGTGACGCACCTGTTTTAGCATCTGCCTCTTCTACAGCCAATACTTCAGGAGATTTCTCTTCCATACCAAATGAAGTTGGGAACTCAACATCTCCCCACTCAGAAGTCATCATAAATCCAGCAGTATCATCAAGTTTTGCAACCATATCAAGAAGTTCTACTTTGTTTCCTTGAAGCACAAATGGGTTAATCTCTAAGTATGCAAAGTTTAACTCACGGTAAGCCTTAAAGAAACCGATAGCAAATTTAGCAAAGTTCTCTTTGTCTCCCTCTGCAACATCAGCAGGGATATTTGCTTTGATTTTTTGGGCAATCTCCTCTTCTGTGTCAGTAATTTTAAAAGCAACCTCTGTTACCTTTTCATCCCAACCCTCTTCTACTTCCATTCCACCTTCAGCAGACATATAAAGCATATCTTCATCACCAACACAAGTAGCTGAAATGTAGTACTCTTCTTCTTGAGAATGAGGAGTAAATGGCTCAACAATAAAGTGTGTTAACATATCAACTGATGGTTCACCTTGTGGAGTATCACCATCAAAAGAGAAGTAAACCTCTTGTTTCTCTGAACACTTCTCATCAATCCATGATGCAGCTTTTTCAAGAGTTACATCACCTGGTTTTTGGTCTTTAAAAAGAACTAGACCATTTTTCCCTCTTTTCCCAAAAAGCATATCTGGTTTTGCTACCAAAGTTTTTTCATTTAACCATGTGTTCTCTTTTGCAGCCTCTTTTAATTCAGCTCCATTTTGAACCAATACTGTTTCATAAGAATAAGTAAAATCTGGAAAGTACTTATCCCAATGTCGAGCTAAAATTGACTTTGCGTCATATTCTCTAATCGCTTTTTGAGCCATCGAGTTCTCCTTGTATAAATTGTGTTGATGTTAGTTTACCATTAGCCGGATTGATTTTACACAGTTGTTACTTATTGTCTTTGGAACTTTTCTTTAGTTGTGTATTTTAGGAACATCTCCATCTTCACAGCTATTGACACCATAATATTTAAATTGATATTGAACCTTTTTATTTCCTGCAGTGTAACAATCTTTCCCAACCTTTTTTAATGCCCCTATTCTCCAATAAGGTTCATAAAAATCATATGCAAAATGTTTTGTTTTATCATCTAAAAAATAGAAAAATGATTTGTGAAACACTATTATAAAGGAGGAAAGAAGTAAAGAGAAAATAACTAATGAGAATCCTCTTTTATACCATTTTTGGAACTGTGGTAGACGAATTTTGACTGTTTTATGATAAGTAACAAGCATAAGAATAACAGATACAATCACATAGGGAGCAAAATCTGTCATATTCACCTGTTGACGTAGAGATAGGAGTATAGATAATACAAAGGAAGTAAATGAAATATACCACAAGATATCTTTTTCTTCTCGTAACCATATTCTATAAATTGCATAAAAGAAATATAAAAAAACAAAAGGAGAAAAAAGAGCAATATAGAGACCAAAAAGTTCTAAAAATTCACCTTTTGGTCTTCCTTCAATAGTCAACCCATTAAAATATAAAAGGCTAAGGGCTGTTAAGATAATAGCTATAGAAAAGAGAGCTTTATCTCTTCTAAAAGCTGAGTAGATTGCCAATGATATAAAAAAGATAACCGATGCATCATGAATAAGAAGTAATGCAACCATAGTAACTCCTTGCCAAAAGAGTTTTTTTGTTTCATAAAAAATAATAAAACCTAAAACAAAAGTAATTACTATTACAGCTATATTAACTAAAATAGCAGAAGTTATAATACCAGGTAGTAAAACAAAGACCATGGTAGCAAAGTAACTCTCCTCTTTCTGGGGAAAGTAGAGCCTTGACATAATAAAAAATAGAGGAATGTTGATAAATCCAAAAACAAGAAAAGGAAAACGAAAATCTAAACTGTTCCCAAAAACGCCACTACAAAGATGTGTTAAAGAGTATAATATTTTAGTATCAGTATAATAAACCATTGCTTCATGAGAACCAATAGGAACAGTACTTGCTAAGTAAACTAAGGCTATCGTATAAAAAAGTATAAAAGTATAAAATAACCCTCGATTCATAGTTAGTACTTTTAAAGTTTCAAAAAGTTATCCAACATCTCATGTCCATATTCAGACATAATAGACTCGGGGTGAAACTGAACTCCATAAACATCTCTACCTTCAATCTCTAAAGACATAATCTCATGGTCATCTTTAGAGTATGATGTAGCAATAATGTTTGAAGGTAGATTCTCTTTATTTACCGTTAATGAGTGGTAACGTGTGGCTCTAAACTCCCCTGGTAAACCTTTAAAGACAATGGTCTCTTTATCTATCTCTATTTGTGATGTTTTTCCATGCATCATATTCTTAGCTCGTATAACCTCACCTCCAAAGGCTTGGGCAATACTTTGGTGTCCTAAACAGATACCAAAAATTGGTGTAGTATCTGCAAACTCTTTAATCACTTCTAATGTAACTCCTGCCTCATTTGGTGTAGCTGGACCAGGAGAGATAATAATCTTTTCAGGGGTTAAAGCTTTTATCTCTTCCACGCTCAACTCATCGTTACGAATTACTTTTAAATCTGCTCCGAGTTCTAAACAATACTGAACCACATTATAAGTAAAACTATCATAATTATCTATCATTAAAATCATCTATATTTTTCCCTATCTTTTATCAATTAAGGAAGTATAGCAAATTAGAACTTGTTAAGTTTTAAAACATTTCCGATAACTTTTATCTTACTTTATACTTTTTTAAGATTTTTTATATAAAACCTTTATACAATAGATTAAAGTTAAACTATAAAACAAGGAAAAATATGTGGTTAAAAATAGGGGTACTTCTCTCCATTATAATGCTTTTTTCATCCTGTTCAGAAGAGCAAGAGATAAAAGAATCAATAGAAAAAAAGAGTAAAGTAAGTAAAGAAGAGAACTATGGGATACCTTGGGAAAAAGACCTACCTACAGCCTTTGAAAAAGCGAAAGAAGAGAACAAAACAGTTATGATTATGGCTGTAAGTGATGGATGTAGTTGGTGTAAAAAAATGAAAAAAAGAACTTTGTCTAACCCAGAAGTCGCTAAAAGATTAGAGAAATATATTTTAGTTACTGCTGATAGAGAAACCCCTAGTGAACGTGAACAGCTTCCTGAATTTAAACATGTTCCTATCATATTTTTCATGTCACCTCAAAAAGAGAATCTTGATAATATGAGAGGCTATTATGCACCTGATGACTTTTTAGCCTATCTTAATGAATTTGAAGACAATTAAGAGCTAATCACTTTTGTATCTATCACCTCTAGCTCTTTTAACCTCTGACTCTCTATTCGTTTTCCACGCCAGTAGTAGCCACCTATAGCCCCTCCTGCTGCTGTCATGGTTAAGAGTCCTGCTGTAAGCATCTGAGCAAATACAAACAACGCTCCAACTCCCATAACCCCTGCAAAAGCCGCCCCTACTTTAAAGTTTGCCTTTGCATGAGTTTTTGTAGCCTCTTTTGCAATGTCTTTTTGTGCCTGTTTTACTATTCGTATCTTTGCTTGTTCTGCTTTTACTTTTATATCTTCTCTCTCTTTGGCAAAACTATCTTTCATTTTGTGCTCTAAATCTTTTTGGAAATGAGCTGCAAGAGAAGAGAACCAAAAAGCTACAACAAGTGCTACAAAGAATAGAGGAATAACCAAACGCAACAGTGATATTCCATCATCAAAATTTATGGGAGAAATATAGATAAGTAGTGCGGTAATAACTTGCACCAAAAGAATACCTACTAAAAATTTTAAAACTTGCATTATCTATCCTAAATTATTATTTTAAATCTTCTGACCAGAAGAACTCTATCCACCCTTTGGGTTCTTTGACCCACCATATAGGTTCTATTATAGCTGTTAGTTTATAAAAAATAGAAGCAGTAAAAAAGGTTACTTGAGGATATGCCTCTCTTAAAACTTTCAAAACCTCTACCAAAGTATCTCCAGAATCAACAATATCATCTACTATTAACACTCTTTTAGTATCTTGAAGATTTGGTATATTAAATACTCTTACTTTATCTAACTTTTGAGTACCCTCATAACCAATAGTATTGATAGCATAAACTTTACGAATATCATAAAACTCACCCAGCATCTGCCCCATACTTAAACCACCTCGTGAAATAGGAATAATGGTATCAAAGGGTTCATCAATCTTTTGAGCCAATATCCTTAAATCTTCTCTAAACTCTTCATAGGGATAATATATTTTTTTACTCTTCAATCTTTTTCCTATATTTGTCAATTAAAGGAAAAATAACATTTTTTACTTTGATAACAGATAAAATAGAGCTAAAATAATAACAAATTCAACAATAAACCCAATTTTATAAAAAAGTTCAGGATTACGTTCTATCAATGGTTTAGTACTGTCAAAATAGGGTTTAACCTTATTGGGATTAGAAATTTCAAAAAGCATTTCAGAGTAATTTTTATAACGTTTTTCACTATTTACCTCTATAGCTCTTAATAAAACGGAATTAAGCCAATCAGGTATATTTTTATTCTCTTTACTTGGAGAATTTGGAGTTTTAAATATTGGTTGCTGAAAAGGTTCTATCTCTCCATAAGGAAATTTTTGAGTTAAAGCTTCATAGAGTGTTACACCTATAGAAAATATCTCACTTCCTTCATTAATACTCGAACCAGTAAAACGTTCTGGAGCAAGATATGATGGTGTTCCAGCATTTGATGCTATACTATATATCTCTGTCATAGAGCCAAAATCTATAATTTTAAAAATATGTTTCCCATCACGTTCACTTATCATAATGTTTTCAGGCTTTATATCTCCATGCACAAGGTCAAATTTGATAAGGTATTGACTCATTTTCAATAATGTTTTAGCAAGATTTAGAGTATCATCTATAGAGAGTTTTCGTTTTTTCAAATGTGTTTTCAAATCAACACCATCTAACGCTTTCATAACATAGTAACGATGGGTACGATTTTTAGGAACAACAGCTTTTGGGAAAAACCCTGCTTTTAAACGATTGGAATTCCATGCCTCTTTAACAAATAGGTCAAGAATCATTGGGTCATCTATGGCTTCAATAGGAGCAAACTTTAAAACATATTTTTGTCCTTTATTAGAACAGAGCCAAGTTCTCATATTTTGAATAAGTGACTTCTCTAACTTATATCCATCTATCACCATCCCTACTTCAAGCTTTTGGGGAATAATAATCTCTTGCTCTTTCATCTGAGCAATTTTATCAATACCCAATATGTCAATAATAACAGCTGTAGTATCATCAGGAAGATTATCTTCCATCTTTTTACTGGCTTTTTTGACTATACTATGAGCTCCAAAAGCTATATTATCTGAAAGCATATCATCATCCATAACCGTATAGAGTCCATCTGAACAGAGTAAGATTTTATCTTTTGCATTAATAATATTTTCAAAATAGTAAGGAGAGACTGTTTTATCTATACCTATGGCTTGGCTCAAGACACCCTCATACCCCTCCTCTTCTACTACTTGGTCTTGTGAAAGCTGACTCAGAATTCCATCACGCTGCAGATAGATTCTACTATCTCCTACATTAGCAGCATAGAGTCTGTTCCCTTCTATAATAGCAATGGTTAACGTAGTCACTAATTCTGCTCGTTCATAATTTACCATTGACTCTTCATATAAAATAGCATTGATAGAATCAATAAATGTTTTTATGGATTTCTCTATACTCCATGTATTTGGACGATTTTTAAAGTTATTCATCAAATATGTAGTAACTCTTTTCGCAGCCTCAGCTCCTTCCTCAGCTGAGCCTACTCCATCACATACTATAGCAATGGTTAAGTCATCTATTGTCTTCACATCAAAATAGTCATCACCTTTTAGCTCTTTCCCTTTGGCTAAAGTAAAGCCTGAAGTTTTTATGCTTTGTTTACTCATGAATTCACCTCTTTTCTAAGATAGATTATAATAAATTTATTGGATTATTGATTTTAATTTTTGTTTATATTTTAAACAAATATCAAATACGACTTTTTAACCTTCTCTATTGGTATAAATTCCCAAAACGCCCTGCTCTAAAAACAATGGTTTGATTCTTTGCGTAAAGTGAGATTGAAAGGGTTAAAAGAAAAAGTATTTTTGTCATAGATAAATCCTTTTGTTATGAATAAGAGACATCATAACAAAATGTTTATGTAAAGAGTATGTAGAAATACATAGGTTTCTATCGTATCAAACCTATGTATTTATAATTTTAAATTCGTCCACCTGCTTGAACCCCCCAAGTGGTTCTCCATCGTGTTTTAACCATACTGATACCTACAATAGCCACCAAAAGAATCCCTGCAAAAATCATAAACCCTACTGAGTAACCATCAAAGGCACCTTTACTCCAACCAAGTGTCTTAATGAGTGTAAAACCACCAATTCCACCTGCTGCACCAATGAGTCCTGTCATAATTCCAATATCTTTACCGAAACGTTGTGGAACGAGTTGGAAAACAGCTCCATTTGCCATACCTAGGTTTGCCATAATTAAGAAAAGAACAACAATTGCAGCCCAAAATGGAAGTGCTACAAAAGCTGTAATTAAAGCCAATGCCATAACAGCACCAAAGAAAACATAGAGAGATTTAACCCCACCAATTTTGTCAGCCAAACCACCACCTACAGGTCGTAAAACAGCTCCTGCAAAGATAGTTAGGGCTCCAAAATACCCTGCAATAACTTTAACATTTGGCTCATTAATCCAATCCATACCAATAGCTGACATATCGACTTGATAAGTACTCATCAGATAGACTTTCATGTAATTGGCAAATCCAACAAACCCACCAAAACTTACTGCATAAAAGAGTGCAAACCACCATGTGTCTTTATCTTTCATAAGTTTACCGTAATCTTTTAACTTTTTAGGACGAGCTGTGTAAATCTCAGCAGGTGCATCTTTTGCCATAAGCATATAGGTTAAAAGAACAATAAATGAAAGTGACCCACCTACTAAAAAGACAGCCTCCCAGCCCCAAAGCTCTGCAATTTTAGGAGCAAAAATAAAGTCAATAACAACTCCAATATTACCAGCACCTGCAATTCCAAGAACAACTCCTTGAAGTTTTGGTGGATACCACTGACCTGCTTGTGGAAGGGCAACAGCAAAAGAAGCTCCTGCAAAACCAAGACCTAATGCTACAACTAAAAGTTCACTGTAGGTGATGTTTGCACCTCTAAAGTACCCATAGAAGAGAACCGATATAACAATAAGTTGTGCCATAATAGCTGTCTTTTTAGGTCCAAACTTATCAACCCCAAAACCAAGAAGAATTCTCAGTAACGCTCCTGAAAGAACAGGAATAGCAAGAAGTGTTGCTTTCTCTCCTGCTGACATAGCGAACCCTGCTGCAGCCAATGACTCACCAATCTCTGTACTAATAGACCCTAATAATGTCCAAACCATGAATGAAAAGTCAAAGTATAAAAACGCTGCCATTAGCGTTGGCCAATGCCCTTGCCCTTTTAGTTCCTTAAATCCTGCCATAAAAACTCCTGTTTTTGTTTTTGTTATGAAAATTATAATAGGAATTTTTTATTTTTTATGCAATTTATTGATTAACTTTTAATCATCTCGGCTATCTACATCCTCTTTGTCTATAACAAAGCTGTAGTAGAGAGTAAGTAATTTAATCAATCTAATGATTAGTCCTTTTTCTCTGTTGTCGTAACATTGTGCTCAAACATCGTCCAGTAGGCACCATTTCTTACTATCATGGTATCTGTTGGATGTTTAATATTATAATAGATATACCCACCCATTAAAAGCATTGTTATACCAAAAAAAATCAAAAAACCTTTCATCTCTCTTACTCCTTATTTTCTTTATTGTCCATATCATCACCATCTTCTACTTTTGCAATAACCAAAATAATCACTAAAAAGAAGACAATAATACCTGCGTAAATATAATCTAACATCTTATAGGTTCCCATTTATAAAAAGATAAAGTTTAGTTTTGTCTCTAAAGACCAAACACATACGTCCCTCTTTTGGTTTTTCTAAATCATACGACTTACTAAGGTAGATATAGGGTGATTTTTCAATCACCTCTACCATCTCTTTGTCTACCTCATTAGCCACTTTAGGTAGTTTAGTTAATGGTATCTTCTCTATACCACAATCTTTTTTTAGTTTTTCTATGACTGTTGATTCATTATTGGTTGTAATGCTAAAAAGATGAGGAGAGATGACCCCCTTTTTGTAACGTCTAAGTGAGATATCTTCTATCTCTTTATAGGGTTTACTTCCTAGTAGTCTTTCAAAAGTTACACTAGTAGTACCAAGGTAAAATGTCCAACTTTGAAAAAATATAAGTATCAAGATAAGAATAACTAAAATAAAAAATGGAATATTTTTAAGTTTAAACATGAAACAGTTTACCTTTCTCTTTTGCTAAGCTTTTTAATGCACTTTTTTCTTCTAGGTTTGAAAAAGCATTTGATGGAATATAAAAAGCTCTCTCTTTATGGTAAAGAAGTATATCATCTTCTATGGGTACAAGACCTTGAATCTCTTCCCATGGTAGCTTAACACCCTCTTGTTCTATGCCATCTTCTGAAATAGATAGTTTAATTTGACTGTTTTTAAGTGGAGAGTTTTCATAAGCCTTTTTAGCTCTTTGATATACCAACCACTTTTTAATGACATACCAATAGAGTATTAAAATAGTTGCTAACATTAAAAGCCCAATAGAACCACCTTTAAGTGCTCCTACCACACCAAACTGTGCCAACGCAATAAAAAACCAGCCTACATAACGCCGTGCAGAGTTTTTAAATTGATGGTTATAGGATTTAGCAAATGCTTTTTCAAAATTTTCTCTATCCCAAACATAGGTAATCTCCATAGGTTTAAATATGCTCATCGGATTCCTCTATATAAAGCTCTTTTTTCTTTATATGTCCCTCTTTTTCTAGTGCTTCTATCTCTTTGATTGTCTCATCATAGAGTTTATGATATTTGGCACTGTTTATTTTATATTTTTTCTCCTCTTTTTTTGCATACCACCAAGCTCCTACAATAGATAGAGAGAAGAATGCATAAATCCACCACTGCCATTTGGCTAGGTCAAGTAAAACTATAAAGTACTGCACTGAAAATAGAATAAAAAACTCCAGTGAAAAAATAAGTACCAAAGTAGAACTCTGCTCAAAATCAAGGGTATACTTCTCAATCTCTCGCATGGTGTCTAAGTTTTTATTTATCTTTTCGGCTCTATCTTTGACTGATGCATCAAGCGTTGATGTATCTATGTTTTTTAGATGAATATTACTAAGATTGTACTCTACATTTGTCTGCATATAGTCTCGTAGAATTTGAGGATTATTTTTAAGAACCTCTTCAAGCTCCTCTTTTGAAACTTGCTCTTTTCCAACTATTTGTTGTACATCTTGGAGTACTAAATCATAAAGACCAATATGTAAAATTTCATTAATCATTCTCTCTTTGTTTAACAAAGCTTTCTCCTTTTGTACACGATATAGATTTTTTTAATAAACAGATATTTACTAAAAAAATCCATACGGGGAGTCTCCCCGTATTTAGATTTTTATTTTTTCTGTGCAACAACAGAAGGTTGTGGGTCTATACCAAATGTCGCTGTATCATCTTTTGCTGGAAGGAAAATTCCTATTAACCCTTTGAGTCCAACAGACATGATAATATTGATTAAGAATATTAACCAAGCAACTAACATCATAACAGCAGCGATAGCAGCTAAAATCATAAATGTTTGGAACTCTCCATCCATATAGAAGTGTCGTCTTAACATACCATCTAGTCCTGCCATACCCATAAATGCACCCATTCCTAAACTACCAATTAGGTGTAGCCAGAAGTGCATATTTGCCATCTTCATAGAGAAGACTTTTGTGTTATTTGTAAGCAGTGGCCAGAGAACATAGACTACACTGTAAAGTGTCATATAGAGACCTGTAAGTAGTGCAATATGTACGTGAGCTCCAATAATCCATTGTGTATTATGAAGAATTCTGTTCATACCCATATCGGCTTGAATAATCGCTGCAGGTACGGCTAAACCAAATCCTAAAAGACCTGCAAGGAGGTATTTTAACTCCATAGTCATTTTAAGTGGACG
Organism: Campylobacteraceae bacterium; assembly: GCA_027068975.1. Taxonomy (GTDB): domain Bacteria; phylum Campylobacterota; class Campylobacteria; order Campylobacterales; family Sulfurovaceae; genus UBA1140. The sequence goes on from JALXFN010000058.1 coordinate 13,367, forward strand.
TGCTTTCCAGAGTGTCATTAGAGTAATAAAGAGTGCAAGTCCTTGTGTAAGAAGCTCAAACATCGTTACCATCTCACCAGAGATTAGTTTCATCATCTCAGGTTGTCCTTGGTCTGCTAGTAGGTGGTGAGACCAAACCATCCATGAAACAAATAGCTCTAGTAGAAGTGCAGCACGTGCTACGTTTTCCATAAAGAGTTTTTGCCCAGTAATAAGTGTAGCTAAAAGATACCAAGAACCTGCTACATAGATAAGTACTAACCCATCAGCAACAAGGTCAAGTCCCCACCAGAAGAAGTTTTTGTAGAGAAGTGCATCTATTGCATGAACATCCCATGACGCACCACTAGCATCTGCTAAAAGGTAAACAAGTACAAGTATACCTGCTCCTAAAATAACTAAAGCATCTAAGAATGTATCGACTGTTCCCCTAAAGATAGCTACAACAGGTAGTGAGAGTGCTGGTTCTTTTGAGTAAGGTGGTTTTCCTGTTAGTTTATTTTTAAGGTTTAACAATCCATCAATACCAAAACCAGAGATTAAAAGCTCTTTAGTTGTTTTGTTAGCATGTACACCAACTTTTGCAAAGATGGTTGCATAGATATTATAGATAAATCCAAGTGTCCCAATCATAATAAGTGCAACACCTACAATAAATACAATACCACCAATAACATTAAACTGTTCAGTATCGGCTGGTAGTGGCCAATAGAGCGTATAGAGTGGTGCATAGCTCCAAACAAATGCTGCTATCCAAGCTAATGCTGAACCAACAGTAATCATAATCCATACGAAGTTTGCTAATCCTACACTATAGAGTGGTTTTTTAGTTAAATATGGAATCAAAAACATAAATGCTGCAAATACAAGCTGATAGGTAGAACCAAAAATACCAATAATTGGATGCACGGTCATAATAGAGAAAAAATGTGAAGCATGTCCCTCAATAGGTGGTATAGAAGGGTTCACTAAAGCAACTCTCATAAGTGTTCCCTCTAAGGCAGCTAAACCGTAAAATAGAAATGACATGACAACAGCTCTTAGTGTCACTTTTTGTAATGCAGTCAATGTTGATGCATCAAAGTTTGTTCCTTTTATTAAACTCATCTTAAACTCCCTTCTTGTCACAACCTGTGACAACCACTACTTTTTTTACAAACATATCATTTCCTGCTGGACCTGCATACTCTGTAGAACGTACATCAAACTCTCCACACTCATTAAATGTCCAAAGTAAATCATTTTTAGAACCAGGGTTCACTTGCATTTGTGAAATCATACTTCCATCTTGACGGAATAGACCAAATCCATAAACCAAATCTGAACTATGTGCATCAAAGAGTACTTTTTCACCTTTTTTTATCTCCATCTTCTCCATATCAAATTTATGATTTGCTATGTTGATTTTAAATGTTTTATCAGGTGTAACATTATGTCTCATAATATCTTCTGATACCCATGGAATGGTGTTGTAGGTAAAGATGTGATGTCCTACCCCCATTGCTACTAAAAATCCGATATACAGATAGAACGGTATACGAACGATTGGTTTTGCTTTCTCTGTACGTGTTAGATTATACGCAAACCATGCAATAACAGATATAATTATCATTGCATAGACCGTATAAGCGACATTGTGGAACTTTAAAAGTTCTACAGAAGTTTCAAAAGTCATTGTTTCTCCTTTTATTTATTTTAATAAAAAACATTATTTAACATAGTTTACTAAAAGTAATATATTTTATGATTTTATTTAATGAATTTTATTGATTTGTATCAATAAATGATATTTATAGTGATTAAAAAATATACAATTTTGTAAATTTTAGAGATATTAATTGTTTTATTTATAACCAAACATTTGAAAACGTTATAGTTTAACTATAAATCTATAAAAATATAGTTGTTACTCTATGCTTAAAATTTATACATATATTAAAACAGATTAATTCTAATATAATAATTGTCTAAATAATATACAGTAATCTTAACCATTATTTTAGATACTTTACTATAATTTATTAGAAAACAACTCCAAGGATTAGAATGTCAGTTTTAGCAGAAGCATTTGAAAAAAGAAATAAAAAACAAAACAAAGTAGAAGCAACCAAAGCTCTAAAAATGCCAATGGATGTTCATGCAAAATTAGAAGAAATTGCTGCAGCTGGATATGAGGGTTTAGCGAAAGAGGACTCTGCTTACTTTTTAAAATGTTTTGGTCTTTTTGATAAGGGTGAAGACTTTATGCTTCGTGTTCGTATACCTATTGGTCAACTTAACAACGAACAAGCCATTCGTATAGGTGAGGTAGCCCAAAAGTATGGTAATGACTACATAGACATTACTACACGTATGCAGATAGAACTTCGTTATTTACAGATAGAAGATATAGCAAAAGTACTACAAGAGTTACAAGAAGTGGGCATTAGTACTTTTCAAACAGGTGTTGACAACCCTAGAAATATTGTGGCAGACCCACTTGAAGGAATTGCCTTTGACAACATTATAGATGTAAAACCAATTGTAGATGAGCTTCAATCAAACTTTTTAGAAAAAGCTGAATGGATTTCAGCTCTTCCACGTAAATTCAATACAGGAATTACAGGTTCTATGTCAAACTCTTGTAATATCTTTGGTCATGACTGCTGTTTTGTACTGGCAAACAGAGATGGAGAGTTTGGATTTAACATATACTTAGGAGCAAGGGTTGGGGTTCAAGCAAAAGATGCCAACCGATTTGTGGCGGTAGATGAAGTCTCTACGTTCTTTATGGCTCTACTAGAGACCTTTAAAGAGTTTGGATACCGTGACAACAGAAACAAAAACCGTCTACACTTCTTACTGCAAGATGTAGGAGTAGAAGCATTTGTAAAAGGTGTTGAAGCAAAAGCAAGTAAAACATTTTCTCCTGCTGGTCAAACTTTGGTGCAGTCTCAAAATATAGCCATGGGTTCAAATAGAGTCCTACAGAGAAATGGGAAATATGCTCATAAAATCATCGTCCCATCAGGTATCTTTTCAGGAACAGACCTTATAACCCTAGCACAAAGAGCCAAAGGTTTTGGTTCGGGTGACTTACGTTTAACCTATGACCAAAATGTTTATGTTGTCGATATTGACAAGTCAGCACTTGATGCTTTTGAATCTACAAGTATCTTTGCAAAATATAACAAGTTTAACAACATCTACTTTAACGACATGATAGCCTGTGCAGGTACACAAACCTGTAGTTTTGGAGTTATCCCAAACAAACCTGATGCCATAAAGATGGCTGAATTTTTAAACTCTGAAATCCCTATAGAGAGTGGGATGGTACGTATGAACTGGTCAGCCTGTCCAAAAGGTTGTGGGGTTCATGGCATTGCAGATATTGGGTTTGAAGGGTGTAAAGCTAAAGATGATGAAGGTAAGCGTGTCGATGGTGTGCATATCTTCTTAGGTGGTAAAATAACCCGTGAAGCAAAAGAGGCACATGTTTTACATAAATCTTTACCTATTACAGAAGCGAAACATCATGTAAAATATCTATTAAAAGCCTATGATAAGCTAAAGCGTAGAGGTGAGACTTTTGAGACATTTGAAGAGAGATACCTTCATGCCAACTACTCATTTCAAGCCTTAGGCTTTTTTACAAAAATCAACTACATCCTCAATGAAAAGTTGGGACTTGACATTATGTTTGAGCTTGAGAAAGAGCCAAAAACCTATAAAAAAGAGAACTTTGAAATTTTCACTTTTGGATTAAAGCTCTTTAAACTTTTAACGGGGGAGAAACGTTACGTAGCCGTAGAAGATTTTGAACCTGTATTGGTACAAGCACGTAAAATAAAACGTGACGAAGTGAGCAAACTAAACCCAAAAGTTCCTGCTAAGTTAAGTGAAGTTATTTATATGATGACCGATAACGATAAAAAAACAAGAGCAGCTGTTTTTTCAGAGTTGTTGGTTGAGTTAAAAGGAGTTTAACATGGGAAATTCTACACCACTAGATAGCTTCATAAACCATAAAGCCCAAACAGGAATGCAGTGTGGTAACTACAGCATTGATGTTCCTGAACTCAAAGAGGAAGAGCAGTATCGTTTTCACTTTGACGCTACAGCTTGTGTGGGCTGTCACTGTTGTGAGGCTGCCTGTAATGAGCTTCAAAACAACCCTGCTGATGTAAAGTGGAGACGAGTAGGTGAGATGGAGGGGGGAGTTTTTCCTAATGTCTCTCAACTCTTTAACTCTATGTCATGTAACCACTGTATAGACCCTGAGTGTCTTCGTGGTTGTCCTACTAACTCTTATGTGAAGTTTGAAGACAATGGAATTGTTTGGCACGATGATGACTCTTGTATTGGGTGTCACTACTGTACATGGAACTGTCCTTACGAAGTGCCTGTTTTCAATGAAGACCGAGGCATTGTAACCAAGTGTGATATGTGTCATGACAAACTAGCTGTGGGTGAGACTCCTGCCTGTGTTCAAGCCTGTCCTGCTGGAGCTATTGAGATAGAAGTGGTACATAAAGAGGAGTGGATAAAGTATGATATGGAAAAAGAGGGGGTTGCTCCTCATCTCCCTGATGTGAGTATTACCAAGCCAACTACACGTTATACCCTGCCTGAAAATATGCCAGAGTATAGACCTGCTGATGAGCGAATCTTAAAACCTGCTTCTGCTGAACTACCTTTAGTCTTTATGACGGTTTTAACACAAGTCTCACTAGGGGCATTTTTGGCTCTCTTTTTAGGTCAACTTCTCTTCTCTTTAGGGTTTAATCTTCCTGAACCAACGTTAGGTATGGCGATTATGGCATTTCTTCCATCTGCTATTGGTCTGCCACTTTCGGCTCTGCACTTAGGTCGTCCAATTATGGCAATAACAGCCATGAAAAACTGGCGAACCTCATGGTTAAGCCGTGAAGCGATTGCCTTGGGTGCATTTACAGGTTTAGCCTCGGTTGTAGCAGGAATGTACTACTTTGAAGTTAAAGGTTTTGCTCTTCTTTTAGTTGAAGCTATTACCTTGGCATTAGGTATTTATGGTATCTATGCTCAATCAAAAATCTATCGAGTTCGTGCAAGACCATCATGGGATAGAAGCTCAACTACAAAACGATTTTTTGGTTCATCTTATATAGGGTTTATTTTGATTGCACTGATGCTTTTAGCAACAGGTGGAACAAGTGGAGTTATGGTACTCTTAGCAGTAGCCCTCTTAGCAGGGATGGGTCAAGTATTGGTGGTTTATGAAGAGGTTATTTTCTATAGACATTTAGACAAAGAAGACCCTCTCTACTACCAACTCAACCGAACCAAAATTCTCTTAACGGAGCATTTTGGAAAGATTAAAAAGTTTAGACTATATTCATTATTGGTCTTTGCTTTAGCTTTCCCACTTTTAGCTATTTTATTTACGGCTAGTGGATTAATAACCTTAGCTATTGTTACATTAATATTAGGTCTAATTGGCTCTTTTATTTCAGAGATTTCAGGGCGTTATCTTTTCTATAGAACAGTTGTTCCTTTGGGATTAGCAGGGAACTTTTTTGCTGGAAATCAGCGACATTAAGGAGATGGGTAGATGTTAAATAAAATAAAGAACTTTCTCGGTACAGATATAAAAACCGATAAGTACAAAAAAGTAGATGACGCTAAGTTTGGAAAGATTTCTAACTTTAAAACACCAGATGAGTGGGTTCGTAGTACCTGTGGTTACTGTGGTGTAGGATGTGGGCTTTACATTGGAGTAAAAGATGGACGACCTGTCTACACCAAAGGTGACCCTGCTCACCCTGTAAGTAAAGGAACACTTTGTCCAAAAGGTCTGACAGAACATGAGATGGTGGACTCTGATAACCGTGTAACTACTCCAATGATTCGCAAAGATGGAGAGTTACAAGCTGTAGAGTGGGACGAAGCGTTTTCTTATACGGCTAAAAAGTTTCAAGATATTCAAGCCAAGCATGGAAAAGGTGCTGTGGCATGTATCTCTACAGGGCAGTTTTTGACCGAAGATTTCTACACTTTAGGTAAATTTGTACAACTCGGACTTGAGACCAATAACTATGATGGAAATACTACTCTGTGTATGGCAAGTGCCGTTATGGGGTACAAACAGAGTTTTGGCTCAGATGGACCACCTGCAAGTTATGAAGACTTCTCTCATGCTGATGTGATTATGCTTATAGGAGCGAATATCGCCGATAATCACCCAATTTTAAAGCTTCATATTGCTAAAAACAAGAAAATAACAGGTAAAAAACCGACCATTATCGTCGTTGACCCTCGTCACTCTAAAACAGCGAATATGGCAGATATATTTGTGCCTCTTGCTCCACGTTCTGATTTAGCTCTGATAAATGGGCTTTGTTACATTATCTTTGAGCAGGGGTGGGAGGATGAGAAGTTTATAAAAGAGCGAACTACAGGTGGCTTAGAGTTTAAAAAGCATATTATGGCAAACTATCCACCACAAGAGGTGGCACATATTACAGGTATTGATGTAAAAGAGCTTTATAACTTGGCAAAAGTTTATGCTACTGCTGACAAAGCGATGTCTGCTTGGACTATGGGGGTGAATCAAAGCTCTATTGGAACCGATACCGTAAGTGCTATCTGTAACTTAGCACTGATTACAGGTAATCTTGGAAAAGAGGGGGCAGCACCATTTTCTATTACAGGGCAGTGTAATGCTATGGGAACGCGTGAGTTTGGCTTTACCTCTTCAATTCC
>JALXFN010000059.1 GCA_027068975.1 Campylobacteraceae bacterium
TCGTGGCTTTCTTGTTAAGCTAAAATTATTCATTTTAGCTTACTCTATTGATAAGTTTTTGAAGCTTTCTTCAACACATCAAAAATTGGCTTTTAACTAGCAGTTTGGGTTAAACTATATATTTTTAAAGCATTTTCTAAATCATCAGGGGTATCTATACCAAAACTTTTTGAGTTGACTTTGACCATAGATATCTCATAACCATGATATAAAGCACGAAGTTGCTCTAGTTTCTCTATATCTTCTAAAGGAGCAGGAGTAAGTTTGCAGAAGGTCTCTAAAGATTTTTTAGTAAACCCATAAATACCTAAATGACCTTTGTACTCATTAAAATGGTGGTCGCGAGGGTAAGGGATTTTAGCTCGTGAAAAATAGAGGGCTAAGTTATCATCTGTAGTAACAAGTTTTACAATATTTGGGTCATCTGCTTCAGGATTATTTATTATCTTATAACAAGAGTTCATCATTATCTTTTTATTATTTCTATTTTTAGTAGTTAAGTCAAAAACTGCTTTAACCACTTCTTTTTCTATAAAAGGTTCATCTCCTTGTACATTAATAATCACCTCATCATCATTTAGATTTAATTTTTCAGCTGCTTCATAAATTCGGTCAGTACCTGAGTTATGCTTGTCAGATGTCATAATAGCAATTATATTATGCTCTTTTGCAATAGCTATAACCTCTTCTGAATCGGTTGCAATAGCAACTTTATCTATACTCTCAACGGCTTTGGCTGTTCGTATAACCATAGGTAGACCAGCTATGTTAGCTAAAACTTTATTGGGAAAACGAGAAGAACCTATACGTGCAGGGATAATAATCATATAACCTCTTTTACTATATTAGATAAAGGGATTTTATCATAATTTTTTAAAAAAACTACAAGTTAAAATCATTTATATTAGATAAATATTAAGTAATTTATCAATAAAATTTATGATTAAGTTGACTTATTAATAAAACTTATGTATAATAATTATATAACAAAATTTCAAAGGACTTATTTATGAAAAAAATTATTTTACTCTCTGCAATGACATCGTCAATGCTTTTAGCAACAAATGGTGATAATCTTATCTCTTTAGGAGCAGAATCAAGAGCAATGGGTGGAATAGGTGTTGCAATGCCTATGGGAACTGACTCCGTATTTAAAAACCCATCTTGGTTAGCAGATGTTAAAGGTGCTGAAGCGATGTTTGGTGCAACCTTGTTTATGCCAGATGTTAAAGCAAAAAATGGAAATGCCAATGGGAAAGAAGCAACAAGTAAAGCTGATATCTCACTGATACCAGCTGTTGCACATGCTGATAGATTTGATGAAAACTGGGCTTATGGTGTAGGTATGTTTGGTGTCTCTGGTATGGGTACTGACTATAGAAATGAAAATGGAGCAACACCTGCAGATAACAAAGGTCTCTCAGATATGAGAACAAACTTTCAATATATGCGTTTTGTTCCATCTATCGCATATAAACAAGACAACTTAAGAGTTGGTGCTGGTTTAACATTGGCATATGGTGCATTAGATATGTCAGCTGTAATGCCAACTGACCCTCTAAACCCTGCTACTTATGCACAACGTGGTGGTGGAATGAGTGATGACTTTGGATTTGGTTTTCAGTTAGGAGCAGGATATACAGTAACTCCAGAAATTAACTTAGGTGCTTTCTATCAGAGTGAAGTAGCTACTGAGTATGAAAATGTTTTTGACTTTAATATGGATGGACGTTATGACAATCTAAAACTTTCTCAACCTGCAGAATATGGTGTGGGAATAGGTTATAACAATGGTACTTATAGAGCAAGTTTAGATGTAAAACAGATTCAGTGGTCAGATGCAGATGGTTATGATGCATTTGGTTGGGATGACCAAACAGTTATCTCTTTAGGTGCTGGTTATAAAGTAAATCCTAACTTAGAGTTACGTGCAGGTTATTCTCAATCTGATTCTCCTATAGATGATAGTTTTTCTGCTGCAACTGTAGGTGGTACACCAATGCCAGCTGGAAATGTTGGTTACTTTAATATGATGGGATTCCCTGCTATTTCTGAAACACATATTACAGCTGGTTTAGGATACACCATTACAAAAAAAGTTGGTGTAGACTTGGCATTTGTTCACTCTCCTAAAGAGACACTTAAAGCTATGAATATGCAAGTAACTAACGAACAAAATTCAATTTCAGGTGCATTAAAATATAATTTTTAATCTCTAAACCTTGATAGAGTCGGGGTAAGATACCTCGACCTACAAAATCTCTCTCAACTCTTACTTTATCATGTTATAATCCCCCCTTTACTTTTTAGGAGATTTATATGGAGATATTACTGGTAGCTGTTGGTGTCTTGGTTGGTACCCTTTCAGGATTTTTTGGTATAGGTGGAGGGATGATACTGGTTCCTATTCTTATGCTTTTAGGTATTGATATTAAAACAGCTATTGGAATCTCAATTGTTCAAATGGTGTTCTCTTCATTTTATGGCTCATACCTTAACCATAAAAAAGGTTCATTGATTGTAGGTGAGGGTATATGGGTTGGTATTGGTGGTTTTGTTGGTGGAGCCATAGGAGCTTATGTCTCAGACATGGTACCTGAAGAGATACTACAGTTTCTATTTTTAGGACTACTTATTTTTGCACTCTACCGTCTTTTCTCAGCTAAAGGTTCAGAGAGTGGTGAAGTTAAAACCCTTGACCCCAAAGTTCTTTTTATTGTAGGTTTTGTTATAGGTATTTTTGCTATCTCACTTGGTGTTGGTGGCTCTATACTTCTTACACCTATTTTAGCTGGTTTTCTTCACTACCCTATTAAAAAAGCTGTTAGTGCAGGGCTTTTCTTTGTTGCTTTCTCTTCTGTTGCTGGTCTATTTATGAAACTATCAACGGGGACGATAGACTTAGAAAAAGGTATCTATGTAGCTGTAGCTTCACTTGTTGGGGTCTATATAGGTATATGGCTAAAAGACCATGTTACAGCATCTAAGCATAAATTTTACCTAATGATTATGTACTCAGTGGCACTCTTAATTTTAATCAAAAAAATGTTTTTAGGATAATAGAATATGAAAAATCAAAAAATAGAAGTCTATGGAGCTAGAGAAAATAACTTAAAAGATATAGATATAAAAATTCCCAAAAATCAGTTGGTGGTTATAACGGGTATCTCAGGAAGTGGAAAATCGACTTTGGCTTTCTCTACACTCTATGCAGAGGGGCAGCGACGCTATATAGAGTCTCTCTCCTCTTATGCTCGTCAGTTTTTAGGTCGTGTAGGTAAACCAGATGTTGACAAGATAGAGGGGTTAACACCAGCTATTGCCATAGACCAAAAGACTACATCTAAAAACCCACGCTCTACAGTTGGGACTATTACAGAGATTTATGATTACCTACGTCTACTTTTTGCAAGAGTAGGTAAACAGCATTGTCATGAGTGTGGTAAGCCCATCTCCTCTATGGCTGCATCAGACATTATTGAAGAGGTTTTAAAACTTCCAAATGGTGCAAAACTAGTCATCATGGCTCCTTTAGTCAAAGAGAAAAAGGGTACATTTGCCGACATGCTAGAGTCTCTTAGACATAAAGGTTATGTTCGTGCCATGATAGATGGTGTAATGGTTCGTCTCGATGAGGAGATAGAGCTAAGTAAAACTAAAAAACACACCATTAAAGTGGTCATTGACCGTGTGGTTATAAAAGAGGAGAGCCGAGATAGAATAGGTCAAGATGTTGAAAAAGCTCTAAAAGAGGCGTATGGTGAAGTGGAGCTTGAAGTTTTAAATTATGAAGAGTTTGGACTAGACAGACAGTATATTCATTTTTCTGAACACTTGGCTTGTTTTGACTGTAAGCTTAGTTTTGAGCCTCTTGAACCTGTGAGTTTTTCCTTTAACTCACCCAAAGGGGCTTGTCCCACTTGTGATGGTTTGGGGATTCGTTATGTTATTGACCTTAAAAAAGTTATAGACACTGCATTGAGCATCGACAAAGGTGCAGTAAGAATCATGTATGGATTTAATAAAAGTTACTACACCAAGTTTTTAACAGCTTTTTGTGAGCAAAATGATATTCCTACCGATGTTGAGTATGAGTCGCTTGAAGAGTATCAGAAAAAGTCCATACTCTATGGAGGAGCAACCCCTGTAAAATTTACATGGAAACGCCATAAACTTACTCGTGATTGGCCAGGAGTGGTTAAGTATGCACATGAGATGTTTTCAGATGAGAAAGATATGTCAGAGTATATGACAGAAAAGGTCTGTGACAGATGTAATGGTCACAGGTTACGTCCACGCTCACTAGCTGTTAAGATAGAGGGTAAAAATATTGCAGATATTATAGATATGCCTATAGAGAAGAGTTACCACTATTTTAAAGATAAAGAGAACTTCAAACACCTTACAGAACAACAACATCTTATAGCCGAATCGGTACTTAAAGAGATAGAGGCACGGCTATTTTTCCTTTATGATGTTGGACTTACCTACTTAACACTTAGCCGTGATGCACGAACCATTTCAGGTGGTGAGGCACAGCGTATTCGTATCGCTTCACAAATTGGTTCTGGACTTACAGGTGTTATGTATGTACTTGATGAACCAAGTATTGGACTGCATGAGCGTGATACCATGAAGCTCATAAGAACGCTTCGTTCACTACAAGAGAAAGGGAACTCGGTCATAGTAGTAGAGCATGATAAAGAGACCATTATGTCGGCTGATTATGTTATAGATATTGGTCCAGGGGCTGGTAAGTATGGTGGAGAGGTTGTCTTTGCAGGTACAGGAAAGAAGATGATGAAAGCCAAAACCTTAACAGCTCAGTACCTTTTTGGTGCTAAACACATTAAGTACCCTCATGACAAGCCTCAAGAGGATTGGATAGAGATAAAAAATGTTACGTTAAATAACTTAACAAAAGTCTCTGCAAAAATTCCTCTAAGAAACTTTGTCTGTATCTCTGGTGTTAGTGGTTCAGGGAAAAGTTCACTTATTCTGCAAACACTTTTACCTGTGGCAAGAGAGCTTCTAAACCATGCAAAAAAGGTAAATAAAGTAGATGGTGTAGAGATTCTAGGTTTAGAGCATTTAGATAAAGTAATCTCACTTGACCAAAGCCCAATAGGTCGAACACCAAGGTCGAACCCTGCTACCTACACAGGGGTTATGGATGAGATAAGAAAGCTTTTTGCACAGACCAAAGAGGCTGAACTTCGTGGTTATAAAATAGGTCGTTTTTCATTTAATGTTAAAGGTGGACGTTGTGAAACGTGTACAGGTGATGGACAGATAAAAATAGAGATGCACTTCTTACCAGATGTTTTAGTCGAGTGTGACACTTGTAAGGGAACTCGTTATAATGCCCAAACTTTAGAGGTTATGTACCGTGGAAAATCTATAGCTGATGTTTTAGCCATGTCAGTTACAGAAGCGATGGAGTTTTTTAAAGCAGTACCATCTATAGCTATTAAACTTAAAACCCTTATGGATGTAGGGCTTGACTATATCACTTTGGGGCAAAATGCAACCACACTTTCGGGTGGAGAAGCACAACGAATTAAACTAAGTAAAGAGTTAAGTAGAAAAGATACAGGAAAAACTCTCTATATTTTAGATGAACCAACCACAGGACTACACTTTGCCGATGTAGACAGGTTAACAGGGGTACTGCATCATTTAGTAGAGTTGGGTAACTCAGTAGTTGTTATAGAACATAACCTAGATATGATAAAAAATGCAGACTACATCATAGACATGGGACCAGAGGGTGGTAATAAAGGTGGGTTTGTTATAGCAACAGGAAGCCCTGAAGAGGTGGCTGCTACACATGAAGAGACAGGTTCATATACAGGTAAGTATTTGGTAGAAGAGCTAAAGTTACTAGAGGGTGTAGAGTAGGTGTGACCATGTGAATGTTTTAGGGGCATGGACTTTAGTCCATGAAATAGATAATAGCGACTAAAGTCACTGCCCCAAAAGTTTAATATAAGTAAAAAGGGAAAAAATGAAAAACATTATAGCCATAGACTTAGGTTCAAATAGCCTAAGATTTTTAAAAATGAACTGCGAAACAAAAGAAGCCATAGCTGATTTTCATAAAACAGTAAAAACAGCAGATGGTTTAGCAACAAGTGGCATCATAAGTAGTGAAGCCAAAACAAGAATAGTCAATGCCATAAATGAAGCCAAAGAGCATATAGACTTTTCCGATGCAAAAGTAAAAGCAGTTACTACAGAAGCCATAAGACAAGCACAAAATGGTCAAGAGATTTTAGATGATATAGAGGCTCAAACAGCTATAAAATTTGAAGTAATAGATGGTGATGCAGAGGCAAACTATGCACTAATAGCCACTAAAAATCGTTTAGAACTCTTAGGTCAAAAGCCTAAAAGTTTTATGTTGGCAGACATTGGTGGAGCTTCTACAGAGATAGTATTTCACCATGCTAACAAAACGATTTCAAAAAGTTTTAACATAGGTATAGTAACTGTTACTCAATCATTTAAAGATATAAGAGAGATAGCCAATGCCATCCCTGCACTGATGAATCCTATTAAACTCTTTTGTGATGAGGTCTACGTAGAGCATGGAAAAGTAGAGATGTTCGTAGCAACAGCAGGAACACCAACAACTTTAGCAGCCATGAAACTAGGTATGGAGTACGAAACTTACGATGCCCATAAAATTCATGGAACCATTTTAACCCAAAAAGATTTAGTAGAACAGCTAAGTAAACTTTTAACCATGAGTTTAGAAGAGAGAACCAAAACAGTAGGTGTAGGACGCGAAGACCTCATAGCCTCTGGAGTTTTAATTTATGAAGAGCTTTACACTATAGGTGGCTTTTTAGAGTCTGTGGTTATAGACGATGGTGTTCGTGAGGGTGTGGCTTATAGTGGGTGTGAGGGGTAGTATTTAGTTTCATATATATAATCTCCTCACCAATAAAATTATAAATAATTGTGTTATAATAAATTAAAAAAGGAGCTATCTATATGAAAAGAGATGAAATATTGAGTTATTTAAAAGAGTTTAAAGATAGCTCTCAAAATAGGCTTTTTACCGAAATTGGTCTTTTTGGTTCTTATGCTAAAAATCAAGCAGATGATTTTAGTGATATTGATGTGGCAGTTAAAGTAGATAAGAACTATCTAAAACAACATGATATTTGGGACTATTTTGATGCTATAAATGAGATGAAGATAGTTCTACTTAAACGATTTAATCTACGAAGTGATATTTTTGATGTAGAGAGTAGTACAGCTCTTGTTAGAAAAATAAAAAAGGATATTATTTATGTCTAAGGCTTATGGTAGATTGGAAGTTATTTTAAAAAAGATTAATTTTATTGAAGAGATTATTGTTGATAGTGGTAACATAACCAAAGCACTTGAAGATGAAAAAAGTGCAAGAGCAGCAATGATGATGCACTTTACTTCTATAGCAGAGCAGTTTAACAAATTGGCAAAAGAGGGAGAGTTTGAGATACTTCAAGAGTTTGATAAAAGAGATTTAAAAGGTGCATATGATATGAGAAATTATATTGTTCATGATTATGAAGGGCTTAATTTATCTGTTTTAGATATGGTAATACGCCAAAAATTACCCATTATGAAAGAGACGATAGAGCAAATATTGTCGTAATATTTACTCAAGAAAAAGTGAAGCCCATCACATCCCCCTTTCACAAACAAAATGAACAATTTCTTTATTATTCTCTCGTGCATATTTTACTACATCGCCTGTTCCTCCTGATTTGTGGTTGAATGTTCCGTCCCATAGGGCTAAGAGTATGTTGGAGTTGTCAGCTACATAGATGCCTAAACTTTTGTAGTTGTCGTTGAGATGGTCTTCTACTTCAAATATATCTTTAGCAATTTTAATATAGTTTAAGAAATCTCTTTTTGACTCTTCATCAAAATCTTCCATATATCGTTCTTGACTAAATGGCATAGGAACGATGAGTTCCCACGCTTTATGTTGCTTTTGAAAGTCTAAAAATATATCTGCCACAAATCGGTCTGCTCCATCTGCTAATGGAGATAGAAGTTTGATTTTTGCTTTTGAATACTCTGTAGCAAGTGCAGAAAAAAACTGAATAACTTCTTGCTTTAGCTGTTTGGTTTCTACTATGTCTCTGTGTCCTGTGACTCCGATGGTTAATGTTTGTTGCATGGTTTTAGCCTTTTCCTATTTGTAGTATTTATGGTGGGAGTATGTATGAAAAATTAAGATGAAATAAAAAATAAAAACTCTAATATCTATTCCTGCTCAGGATAAGCTACAAATGAATAAAAGTATAATATAAAATTGTTACAAAAGCGTTGCAAAATCTGAAAAGTTGGTTATGTTATAATTTTGTCAGACACATCTTGACTTAGAACCTAAGTACAATAGGGTAAAAACTAGGAGAAAAGAGCATGAGTACAACTATAGATAAAAAAGTAAGAAACATCTTTAAAGTTATGGAGTTGTTGGTAGAGAGAAAAGAGATACGCTCAAACGATGAGGGGATAGCAGAGCAGTTAGAGTGTTCTACTAAAACACTTGGGCGTTACTTAGAAGATATTACCATGCTTTATGACAATATTATTAGAGTAAAAAGAGGAAAAGGTAATGTTTACGAGTTGGTCGATGTCTCTTATCTGTTTGGAAAAATACTAAAGGGTTCAGATGATTTAGCATGGCTTTTGGAGTTGGTGCATAAGTGGGATAGTAATATATTGGGTGATTTATATAAAAAATCAGCAGAAAATAAAATGAGTATTGTCTTCTATAAAAATTCACCTTTTGAAGAGTTACAAAATGAAAAACAAAAAGAGATATTTCGTAAGATACAATCAGCCGTTATAGATAAAAAGTATAAGAGAATCATTTATAATAAACGAGGCGTATTAACCAGTCGAGATGTCGTTTGTGTTAAGTTGATTTTTATGGACCAAAATTGGTAGTAGACAGAGAGAAAGGGTTTCGTATATTACGAAATTTTTTCATAGAAGAGGTAAGTGAATCGACTATTAATACCATACCTGAAATAGATTTAGAAAAGTATGACGCTTTTATTGAAACCATGCAAAATCCTATGACAGCCTATGGTGTACCAAAAATGAAAGCTCATCTTTTGGTCTCATCAAAGAAAGCAAAGTATTTTAAAGGAGGCATAAAAAAGTTCCTTGATTCTCAAACTTTTGTAGAAGAGCGAGAAGATGGAAGCGTAGAGTTTACCTTGGAGTACACGCACTCTTTAGAGATACTACCTTTCATACAAAAATGGATACCCTACATAAAAATACTCTCTCCACAATCTTTAGCCGATGAATTAAAAGAGGATTTGGAGCGTTATTTGAAGTGGTAAGTTTTAGGAATTTATTACAGTCCCATAATGGTCGATAAATCGACCCTACGGATGTGTTAATATGTTTGAAAACGCGTAGGGTTGGTTCACCGACCACTATAAAAATATGACAATATGCCACATTTTCAACAATAATTATTTTTTTGTGTTAAAATTAAAAATAGCAAAGTATAAACGAATATTTCTTGATGGTTATAGTTATTATTTGACAGTTGTTATCCATCAACGAAACCCAATTTTAGTAGAAAACTATTATGAACACACCATTAGAATCGACCATTGATATAAAAACTTCTTTAACCCCCCCCACATAAAAAACAACAATCCTAAACTTTTTCTAATTTCTTTTTTGAGAGACACGTTTTGTCCAATCGTCTGATATATAATACAAAATCTAACAAAAAAGGAGATTAGAAATGAAAAACGTATTAAAAAAATCACTAGTAGTCTTAGCACTACTTTCAACAACAGCAAGTGCAGATAAGGGTGATGTCTATTTGGGTGTGCAGTCCAACGGACTAAGTGCAAAGTATGACTTAAGTGAGAAGATGACAGCTCAAGCTATTTTAGGTTTTTGGGGTGATGTTAGCTCGTATACTGCTAAGCTTAATTATAAGTTTAAAAAAGGTGACCACTATGACCTCTATGGTTATGGAGATGCTGGAATGTTGGTTTGGGATGGTAGTCGATACTATGATGGTGAATCTGTAGTGACTTTTGGAGCAGGTGCAGGAGGTGAGTTAGACTTACGAAAGTTTGACCCTGAGTTTATACCACTCTTTGTTAATTTAGAGCTAGGTCTATCGATAGCAAGTTTTGAGAACTATAACTCTTATTCAGCATTTGGATGGGGGCTAGGTATTCACTATAAGGTTGATTTTTAATCTAGTAAATAGAAGATAGACTTTTTTAAGTTTATCTTTAAAAAAGGAGAAGTTATGAAGAGAGAAAAAAAAGGTATAAAGTTTATGAGTTTAGTGGCTGTTTTTGCATTGACAGCTTGTGGGGGAGGCTCAAAAGGTGAGTCTCCAAGAGAGATTATGTCTAAAAAAGATGGAGTATTTATTTTTTATAATATTCCACATAAGATGTGTGAATCAAAAGATTTTCAAAGAGGTATGCGTCAAAAATATCCAAATAACAACTTAATCTTTCAAGTAGAGAGCAATGATGTCACTTGTAGCACCTATGGTAAAAGCTATCCTACATGTAGAACCAATAGTGACCTTGATTATGGAGACCAAAGTTGTGTTATCGGGCTAGACATAAGTGGAAACTATAAACAAAATAAACTCTCTATAGCTCATGAAGATATTTTGACTGAGTCTATTATGCTGTTAGATGAAGTTCAAGAGGCTGTTGAATAATATTTTTTAATATTACAAAAATATCTGTTTGAAATGAAATGCTCTAAAAAGCTTTGAACATACCAGCAATATGGTATTTGTTTTAAGCTTATAGAGATTAGACTTGAATAATGTGTTTTATTATTACTAATTATTATTTTTAGTTTAAAAACATATTTAATTTATAAAGGAAAGAGTTATGAAATTCATAAAAATATCCATGCTAACCCTCACAAGCCTACTAATTATAGGCTGTGGTGAGACAAACAATGAAGCCAATAGAGCAGAGCTTTCAAATAGGGTAGCACCTATTATAAAAAACTCTACCTATTTAACAGATGATACACAATATGTAAATGAAGAGTACCTTAATGAAAAAGGGCAAGTAGATATAACCGACAGATTAATAGAAGAAGGTTATCTTGATGCAGAGAAAAAAGAGCGATTTGCTTTCTCTTTTTTAAAAGATGGAAATGGTAGTAACCTTACTCATATGAAAGTAAGTTACTGGATAGACAGTAATAGTAAAATGTTTAATCTTCGAATGACTGATACAGAGGGGAAGGTAGACACACTCTATATGAGAGAGTCTGTTGAGAACATTATGAAACATGCCAATAGTCCTATAAAGGTTGAAAAAGGAGAGGTCTCTTTTCTTTGGTGGTTACGGTTATTTAGTATTGGTCTTCGTGTTTGTAGTTATACTAACTGTTTGGACAACAGTGATGGTTCACTTAAGCTTAACAATCTCTACATTAACTACAACAATAAAAAGAGAAAAGAGATTTACAAAGGGACAATAGCAGACTTTTATGCAAAGTCAAACCTCTATGCAAAGTTGCCTTTAATTTTAAATGGAGGAGTAAAAGAGACAAATAGTCTTTTAACAGCCACAGGAGCAATACGCTTAGAAAAAGAGAGTATACAGAAGCAGTTGAAGGATTATCTAAAAAAGACATCAGAGAACATTTGGATTAGTGAGCAAACTGAGATTCGTGTAGAAGCTATTGAACTAGATGGTAATGATGAGTTGTTGGTTCTAAATGTTGTTGAAAGAGCAGATGAAAAGCTTTATGACATAAAGCTAAATGTAGTAGGAGATATGGCTCATCACTTTGATGGAACACTATTTTCTGTTGCACCTGAACTTCATGCCAAGCTTAATATAAATGGAACAACTATTGATATGCTCTCTGGAGAAACAGGCTTTACAAGTTCAGATGTGTTTAAAAATGTACCTCTTAAAGAGGGTGACAAGATAGAAGTAGTCATTTATGATGACGATGCTTTTTATTGGGACAAACTTCATACCTTTAACTTTACCTTTGATGGAAAAAAAGTAATTAACGAAAGTAAACTTTTAACCACTACTTTAGAATTTTTAGAAGAGGGAAAAGAGGTAGCAAACAATGCCCCTAAATATGATGTAACCGTAACCATAGAGGGAGACCCAAATGAAAACTCCGATGAGGGTGGAACACTTCCTGACTTTACAGGTAGCATTATGGTAGATGGAAAAGCATACAGCATTGCAAAGAAAAACAACAGTTTGGTTAATAGACAAGTTATAAAAGATGTGCCTATTAATCTTGGTGACAAAATTAGCGTAACCATTGTAGAAGACAATGTACTATGGTCATTAGTAACTATTATGAAGCATAGTTTCGAGTTTGATGCCAATGATGAAATAGAAGAGAACAAAAGAGTAAAGGTTACTGTGGAGTTTTTAGAGTTGTAACTCTATATATTTAACTAAAAAGGGAAAAAGAAGATGAACAATTTTTTAAAAAATGATTTAAATTTTACTCTTGCTACTGTTGGATTTTTTAGTTTAGGAGTTCTTTACTACTGGTTGGTTCGTGAACCTACAGTAGTTTCAGAATATTTAGGAATTGTTCACTTCAAAACAGAGTTGAATTTATGGCGTATAGATTGGTTTCCAAGTTTTGTACATCAGTTTTCATTTGTTGTTTTTACTTGGTTGGCTTTAGGTAGAACTCATTTATGGTTCTCTTTAATCTTTTGGTTTGTACTTAACGCTCTTTTTGAGTTAGGTCAAGCAATGCCTAGTGAGTACAGTGATGCTTTTCCCAATTTGATAGCAAACTATTTTAAGCATGGCACATACAGTCATGCAGATATGTTTGCCCTCGTGGTGGCTAGTTTTCTAGCTTATATAGTAATAAACAAAAAAAGGATTTAGTATGCGTGTTTATTTTAAGTTTTTAAGGCTGTTTATGGTCTTAGTGATAGGTATTTTCTTTTTGGTTGGAAGTGGTGGGGGAAGTTCTACTAGTAGTAACCTAGATAGTAATGGTTCAGATATAAAACAAGACAATATTGTCCCTACTCCATCTGTAACAATCTCAGGAAAAGTAGATAGTTACATAGATAACAACAATAGTATCTACATTAGAGATATACAGGGTAAAGAGTTGGCACAAGGAGAGATAAAAGATGATGGATATTCCATTACATTATCTAAATTTAAAAAGCAAGATATTTTACTTGAAGTTGGTAAATATAAAAAGTTGGTTTTAAAAGATGATGATTTAAAAAATCAAAACATTACTCTTTTGACTACCTTAGTTAGTAGCATGATGAAAAAAGATGCTAGTGACTTAAAAAAAGAGAGAAGAGTACAGATAGATAGACTCTCTAACATAGGGCTATTGGATGCTAAAGATTGGGATAAAACCGATGTAAAAGAGTTAAACAGTACATTGGTAACCATATTAGAAAAAGATAGCAATAGTAGTGAATGGTTAGATGTTATTATTAGCGATTTAAATGATGATGATTTGTCACCTCAAAATATGGCTCTGTTTCCTTTGGTTCATGGTGGAGTGGTTTCAACAACTTTAGGAGATAATAAGCATCTTTTAAAAGTGATGAGTGAGAGTCAGACAGATGTCTCATTAGAGAGTATAACCTTAGATAAAAAAGAGAAATATGATGTAGAAGTAATTACAGGAGCTAATGAACTTAATGTTGATACTTCTAGTTCAAATTGGACAGTAACTATAGATACCAAATCTATCTTGGAAGCCAAAACCATACCTTATAAACTGCGTATCTTCAATAAAGATACACAAAAAGGGCGTTTTTACGAAGGTAAGATAAGAGTACTAAAAAGTAAAATATTGGCAGAAGGAACAATCTCCGAAAAAGGTGGAAGAGTTCTAACCGATGATGGAGAGTATGGCATAGAGATACCAGCAGGAGAACTAAGTGAAGCTGTTAATATAAAGATTATTTCAGCAAAAGATTCTAATGGTGAAGAGATTGTCTCTTTTAAGTTTGAGGGGAAAATGCCAAAAAATGTTAAAGTTAAGTGGATTGTTCCTTTGAAAGAAGAGAAGCAAAATAACGATTCAATACAAGAGAAAACTCATGAAGCTATATTTCAAAAAGGTGATTATTTAAACGAAAAAATAGCTAATGGTTATGGTTTATATACAGCTATTTTTATAGATAAATTAACAGGTGGATATGGTGATATTAATGTCAGGCTTTATGCTGATGTTAATGGATTTGTAAATGCAGAATGTTTTGAAGATAAAAATGATACGGGTTATTGTAGTATTAATTTTTTAAAACGTGAACAGTGGAAGGTAATGTCAAATACAAAAAATATTGAAAGTGTTGATTGGAATACTCATCAACCCGTTCTTTTTGTTCATGGTTATACACCAGGAGACAATAGTTTTGGTGGAGGAGATGGTACATGGGGAAGATTTCCAGAACTTATAAAACAGACGACCAATATAAAAGATGACAAAGGAGAGATAGTAAACTTTGTTCCTTTTGAATTTCGATGGAAAACTAATACAAAGTTTGAGTTGGCAGGAGATGATTTAGCTAAAGCTATTCAAAAAATTTATGAGTTAACGGGTAAAAAGGTATTGATTATTGCTCACTCTTTTGGTGGTGTACTAACAAGAACTATGATTCAAAATCCTGATACGAAGACTATTAATAGCCTAGTGGTAGGTGTTGTTTCATTGGGAAGTCCTTATTCTGGAATTTCAAACAAAAAGGATATATATATTAAAAGTGGATTACTTCTTCCTCATGGTTACGATTCTGATTTTGCAGGTTATTTAGGAGCAGGTGGATGTATGCAAATCAGTTGTTATCAGATGGGAGATAAGATGTTGTTTAACCTATATGATAAAAATGAGTTTGGAAGAATTATTTCTTTAATTCAAAAGGAGACAAGTTGGTCTGAAAAAATTCCATTGACTGTAGGTATTGGTTTAAAATTTAAACTAAAATTCCTAAAATTTGATGAATATCTGCCCTCAACAGGTGATGGACTTATTTCAGCTGAAGGACAACGTTTTAACATCAACAATGCTTTATTTGAAAGTAAATTATTTAAATCAAAAAATATAGAAGAAAAAGTTATAGGTGTAGATACAATTTTAGAAGATATTCCAAAAGACAATAATGATGATTTTTATTATAAATTTGGATATGCGCATAATTACCCTAGTGGATTTACACATCTTTATCAGAGTTATGAAGCAAATATAAAAAAAGATGAATGTAGCTTAGTTAATGCAAATCTTTGCCAACACGGCTCATATAAACTTGTACATGAAGCTTTTAGCAAATACTTAGCGACAGATGATGTGAACTTTGTAGAACTTGTTAAGCCACAAGGTTTAAAAAACAGTGTTTTGAAAAATATTGTTAATATAGATTGGAGTGATGTTGGTGGAGCTGTAAAGTATAAAATATATTTTTCTTATAAAAATAATTTTTCTATAGATGAAGCTTTTGGAAGTGCTGAATTATTTTCAAGCAAAGCAAGATATACATTAAATGATAACTGTAAGTATGTTTATTATAGAGTAGAAGCTGTTGATAAAAATGGAAAATCTGCTTTAAGTGATGTAGATGTTATTGTCCCACCATGTATAGTATTGAGTGGGTATGTTCATGACAGTCAAAATAATGCAATAGAAAATGCAACCATTAAACTACAAGTAGATACCAATGAAACACATAACAAAATAGTTACTACAGATAGTAATGGCTCTTATGCTATTGATATTGCTTCAAGTGCAAAATATATAATTTTAAATGTTCAAGCAGAAGGATATGAAAACTCAATTATACAGATAGAAAAAGATACAATTGAACGTTATGGTTTTACTAAAAAAGATATTACACTTTTAAAAGCAGGTACATCAATTGTTAAGTTTAATGATGGAGATATTCTATATCATCTAGGTGATGACCATTATGGAGGAAGTGTAAATAGCCAACTTCAACTACCTACTATGGGACAATCTAAAGAGTTAACCTTTAATATAACTCAAGAACAGTTAGATAATTACACTCATGCTCGTCTTAAGTTCTATGTTCGAGGAGCTCAAATACGTAACTATTTATATATTAATAACACACAGTTAGGGTACATATCATCTTCACCTTATAATGGTAGCTTTGGTAGGTATTATTGGAATATTAATATAAATTTACTTCATCTTGGGATTAATCATTTTAAGATAACAAGTAATTTATATAGTTCAACAGATTATGATGATTTTGAATTTACTAATGTAATGATAAAATTTTATGACCATAAACCTACACGTATGGAAAAGATGGGTAATGAGACAACGGAAAAAGCAGATGATAATGAAGTTGAAAAAAGTTATGAATCAGACTTCATTTAAAAGGAAAAAAAGATGCTAAAAAAACTAATACTACTACTAACCCTAACAACTCTACTCTTCAGTGATAGCAATATCACTGAAGAGACCATCTCTTCCTATGTAAAAAAGGAGTTTCTTATAGTTAAGTCAAGCACGAGTTATAAAGAGGCAAAAAAATACTCTGAAAAAATCTCTAAAAAATTAAATATCAAAATTTAGAGTACATTAGTATAGAACATACGAACTATTATGAAGAGTTTACAAATGGCTACTACATCGTGGTAGTAGCTACAGGAGAAGATGTCTCCAAAAGTTTAAAAAAAGTAAAAAAAGAGATTTCAGATGCTTATGTAAAAAGTGCTAAAGTCTATATGGGGTGTATGCATTAGACTTCACCCTACTTAATAAAATCTAATTATTTTACATAAATATACTCAAGAATAGCTATATTATAATAAGTTATAAGTATAATAGACTTCTTGTGTACCCCTATAAATGAGTCTATTCTTTATTGCACATCATATTTCATTGAATATCCTCTTGACTTAGCTAAGGCTAGGACTTCGAGTCTGTTCAGTAAAATCTAATGCATACTAAAAAATATCTTTAACATATAGGGGTACATAAGAAGTCTAGTTCATAAAAAAGGATAAATGATGAAAAAAATACTTTTAGCGTTTTTAGCGTTTGGTACATTGAGTTATGCAGGGGGGTGCATTCTAGTTCAGTCTAATGAGATGAATGTAACATGGAAAGCATACAAAACACTAGCAAAGCTTGGTGTGGCTGGGGAGTTTACTTCTGTAGAGTATAAAGCCAATAAAAAAGAGGGTAAGAACTTTAAAGAGTTGTTGGTAGGCTCTACTGTCTCTATAGATATATCTAAAATAGATACAAAAAATGAAGGGCGAGATAAAACTTTAGTTGAGAGTTTTTTTGGAAAACTTAATGGGAAAACTATAGAGGGTAAAATAGTTGGAATAAAAGCAAAAAAACGTGAAAAAGGAGAACCTTATACTGGTACACTTGATGTTAATATAAGCATGAATGAGAAGAGTTTAGTTATTCCTATGAGTTATCATTATGAGAAAGAGAATTTCAAAGCTATAGGGACTATAGATATATTTGACTTTCAAGCTCAGTCTGCATTGAGCAGTATCAATAAAAGTTGTTACGATTTACATAAGGGAAAGACATGGAATGATGTAACAATATCATTTGCAACTACGATAAAAGCAACCCTTTGTGATGGTAAAATAGAAGAGAAAAAAGCTAAATAATAGTATACTCCCAAAGTTAAAAAAGGATTAGATAGATGAAAGAGAGTAACAAGATACTTTTATATGGTTTAGTAGCTTCTATTTTACTTATTTTACTTTGTTTGTATGCTCATCAAGATGAATTTATAAATGAAAAAAAAGATGTAATATCAGAGTCTGAAAAGAGAGATGAACCTGTATATGATTTAGAAAGTGTACAAAAAGAGATAGCAAAAAATGAGATTCCATTAAAGGCTGAAGTTAAAGCAAAAGAGCCTGAGAAAAAAGCAGTCCCTGTTAATAAAGCAACAGTTGAAGAGAGTACTGAGGAAAATGAAAACAAAACTTTTACTAAAAATAGTACGGTAGAAGAAGAGAATGTTTCACATAAAACTGTCATGAGAACTGTTTTTAAAAACAAAGAAGAGATAACACTAAGAGAGCATCCAAAAGTTAAACATGTTGAGAAGGTAGAGGAAGTAGATAAAAATCTTCCTATAGAAGACAATAAGCCTCTTGTAGATAATGAAAAGTCTAAAAAGAAACAAGAGAAAAAGAGTACAGAAAAAGTACATAGTAAAAAAGTACATAGTAACAAAGTGGCTAATAAAAAAGTAAACAGTAAAAGCATTGCGTCTGTTCAAAAAAGTATCTCGAAAATTACAAATCGTAATATCTCTTTTTATAAAAACAAAGCAGAGCTTACAAGTAAAAGTAAAGCTACATTGAATAAGGTAGTAAAACTTCTAAAAACTGTACCAAATTCTAAAATAGTAGTTAAAGGTTATACCGATGCAAGTGGTAAAGCAAAAACCAACCTTTGGATAAGTGAAGAACGTGCTAAAAGTGTAAAAAAATACTTGGGACAACATGGAATTCCACTTAAAAATATAGTAGCAAAAGGTTTTGGTGAAAGTGAACTGCTTTATGGAGACAAGCCATACAGCGAACTTAATAGACGTGTAGAAATAGAGATAAAAAGGAAATAGGATGATAGAAATAATAGGGAAAATAGTATTGTGTTTAGTAATAGCATTGTTGTTGGGGTTTTTGATTGGATGGTTGTTTGCAAAAGCCCTCGGGAGTCAAGAAAATTATAGAGATAATGAACTATGGGATGAGTTAGATAGTAAGCAAGATAGTAAGTTAAGTATTGAACTTGCAGAGTTAGAGGTAAAGTATGAAAAAGAGAAGGCTCTAGTTGCTGAATATTCTATGAAAAATAGAGAATTAAAAGGTGAACTAATGAAGAAAATTTCTCTTCTTGAGAGTACATCAAATACATTAAAAAGCCTTCAAACAGATGCAATGACTAATCAAGATAAAGGCAGTACTTTTGGTGAGAATCAAATTAGAGAACTTAAAAATCTTTTAGATAAGAAAAACAGAGAACTGTTAGAGTTTGAGTCTGTATTGGTTAAAGCAGAAGAGACTATCAATGAGTTAAAGAATAAGAAGTAGACTGTTTCTGTGCATCAAGTAAGTTTAGAGGAGTTTAAAGAGGCAGTAGAGAGTTTAGAGCTTCTCTCTTTAACCAGTAGAGAGTATGTACGCAAAAAGTACTTGAAGCTCTCACGACAATACCACCCAGATATGGAGGGTGGCTCCACAGAAAAATTTCAGGAGATTCAAGAAGCCTACGAAATTTTGGTAGAGTATATGGACAATTTTCGTTTTGTTTTTGATGAAAATGAGTTTAAACAACAAAATCCAATTTTGGTCAATGTTGAGCAAAATTGGTTAGAGGGGCGTTAATCTTGAGGATTCTCTTTTAGCCACTCACTTATGCTTTGCATCTCTTCGATGCTTTTAGGTTTTACATGAAGCACTTCGGCGATACTTCTTACCCCCATAGAGAGTAGATATTGTAAATTGTCATCAAAGGTTGCATTTTCGATAATAAAGATATTGTCTTTATGCACCTCAAACATATATCCACCATTTGGGATGGGGGTCATAGAGAGCGTTACGGTATAGTGGTCTTTTATGATGCTCTCTTTTTGTGAATACATAAGCCCTATGTTGTACCCCTCAGTGGCAAAACCTCTTATGGCAACTACCAAAACTTTGTTGGCTCCCTCTTTTGAAGAGTTGAAAATTCCTATAATGTCTTTGAGTGTTGAGAACCCAGGAATGTCATGAAAGAGAGACTCTACATAGTGGGCTATTTGAGTCTTAATAAGGTAACCAATGATGTACAAAATAAGAATAAAAACAAAAACTACACCAACTATCCATAAAAATTCATTGTTTTGAGGGTTAACTCCGATGAGGTTTAAAAATGAATTGACTATAAGGTCTATCTTCTCATAAAGCCAAAAGATTATCATAAGAATTGCTGCGATGGGTAGAATCCAAAATAGCCCTTGAATGGTTCTGTTTTTGAATTTTTCGGTGAATGTTTTTTGGGTTTCTTGGTTTTCCATAAATTTCCTTTGTAATAAAATATTATAATGTTTTAAACTTTAAATAATAGATGTTAGGTGTTACCGAACCTACATTGCAATAAGCTTTAACACTTGTGAAACACCCAAGCCCATAAATGTTCCTACTATGTAGCCCATCATTGCCATAAGCACCCCAATAGGAATAAGAGCCTTATGGTAAGCACCAGCTAAAATAGGGGCTGAGGCAACGCCACCAATATTGGCTAAAGAGGCAACCCCTAAAGAGAATAAGTCCAGTTTAAAGATTTTGGCAAAAATAACCATAACCATAGCATGAATAAGAATAATCATAAAACCAGCCATAATATAAAGAGGAGCTTGTGCAAGTTCTGCAAAATTGGCACGTGAAGCGATGAGGGCAACGATGAGATAGAGCATGATATTTGCTAAGGGTTCGGCAGAGGCTTCTTTACTAAGGGGAGTCATTCCTGAAGCTATACCAGCTAGAGTAGCAAAAATGACTATCCAAGTGGTATTGGTTAAAAAACTTGTAGTAGGAAGTAGGGGTGCTACCTGTTGAGCTACTACAGAGACCATAAGGGCTAGACCGAGCATCATAAAAAGAGAAGGAAAGTTTATATGCTCTTTCTCTTTTTGGGTATCTAGGGTAGAGCTTAATTTCTCTAAGATGTCACCATCGGCTTTTGTCCATTTATTAAAACTTTTTGCAAAAGGGACAAGAGCTAAAAGAATCATAACCCAAATAGCATAGTCGATAGAATCAATAAGTAATACATAACCCATTTTAGAGTCAGGCAGTTCCAGTGCTGATTGAATAGCAACCATGTTACCCGTACCACCCATCCATGAACCACTCAATGCACCAAAGGCTCTCCATGCCCCCTCTTCAAAGAAGCCATTCATAATGGTAAACATGATGATAAATCCTAAGGAGATACTAATCGATGCTAGAAAGAAAGTAAGTAGAATTTTTTTTCCAAGTTGAAATATTTTTCGTATATCACTTTGAAGTAGCATTAAAAATATCATGGCAGGAAGAAGATTTGACTTAAAGGCTTTATAGGCAGAGTTTATCTCATCGGTTTTCTCCCATAGACCTAAAGTAGAAAGGGTCATTACCAAAAAGTATAAAATAACGATGGCAGGTAAATATTCAAAAAAGTTGGCTTTTGTTTTAGTTTGTATATACACAAGCATTGAAGCTATAAAAATTAAAATGCTTAAGTAGGGAAAGGCTGTTGTAATCATTTGTATTCCAGTTTTTAATATATGTAATTATATCAAAAACTATTTTCTTAAAGTTTTTTGATTATAATAAAGTTATCAAAGGAGTTTAAATGTCATCAAGTATAAATATTGATAATCTTTTAAATAGCAATGAAGAGGTATTTGAAAATATATTAAAAAAGCTGTTTATGGAAAATTTATCAAAGAGTAAAAAAGAGTTAGCATCAAGATATAAATTTAATAAAAAACTTTATGAAGCCATAGAATACACACTTTTAAAACTCAAAAAAGAGGAGGGAATTGTTAGTAGGTTTCTCTATAGCTCTTTTGGAGTAGGTAAAAAGAAAAATAAGCGTAGAAAACACCTTATTCTACTAGGTACAAAACTTATAAAAGAGATAGAAAAAGTTGAAAAAAATATTCAAAGAGTTGATTTTTACTATAAAAATTCTGTTAGTAGTTCAATAGCTTTAACTAAGCTTAGTGAGAGTTTTGGTAAAAAAGTTTATATGATAGAAGATGATGCTTTAGCAGATAAGTGTAATAGATATTTAAGAAGAACATATATCTATACAGATGAGGTAAATAGGTCTAAAAAAGATTTGGATTTAAAGAGTATTTTTTTAGAAAGTTCATTGGATAAATATAGAACTTTGCTGAAAAAAATACCACGCTATCAAGAGCTACAAAATGAAAAACATCTCTTGGAAAATAAAAAATAGTTCTACTCTAGTTCAGCCAATTTAGGTGCATATTTTTCTTCAATTGCATCCAATTCGTTGGACGCTACTTCTAAACGTTCAAAGAGTTCATCAATTTCAGCTTGAAATTTTCCTATATTTTGAGAAGCTTCTATTATGCTAGAGTTATTACCCGTGTTTGAAGCTTCTGTTAGTTTTTCATTTTCGCTCTCTAGTTCCTCTTCAAGCTCCATGATTTTCTCTTCACAAAACTCTAGCTCTTTTTTATGTGGAGCATTCTCTTTACTTCTAGCCATTGTTAGCTCTTTTTTAAGGCGTTTTTTCTCTCTGTTGTCAATTTTTGGTTTGTTTGGTTTTATTGATTTTTGGTTGACCCCTACGGTCTCTTCTTCCCAGCCTATTTTTTCTAGGAACTCATCATAGCTTCCATCGAAATATTCTGCTCCATCTTTATGAAAAATAATCAAAGCATCAGCCAAACGACGTAAAAGCATCTCACTGTGAGTAACCATAATGGTTGAGCCTTTAAACTTCTCTATGGCTGAACAGAGTGAGTCTATGGAGTACATATCTAAGTGGTTGGTAGGCTCATCTAGTAGCAGTAGGTTAGCCTCTGTAGCGATGATTTTACCAAGCATAACACGGCTTCTCTCTCCACCTGAAAGAACAGAGATTTTTTTGTCAGCTAACTCTCCTGAAAACATCATGGTTCCACAGATGCTTCTAGTCTCTGCAATGCCAAGTTTTAAACTAACAGAGGAGATTTCATCAATAATGGTATTAGAGGTGTTGAGCCGTTCAATGTTGGTCTGTCCAAAGTGTGCCATGCTTGTAGAGGGGTGAAACTTTAGCTCTCCATCTTGTTGTGGAAGTTCTCCAGCTATATAGTTTAGAAGTGTTGACTTACCTTTACCATTTTTACCTATAATGGCTAAAGTTTTTCCATTTTCTAAAACAAAAGAGAGGTTTTCAAAAAGCTTTTCATCTTCTTTATACCCAAAGGCTAGATTTTCAGCTCGTAGGTTTATCTTGGCTGGAGTCTCTTTGTAGTTAAAGCTAAAGTTTAGGTTACTCTCACTCTCTAAGCTCTCCATTTCGTCCATTTTGTCTAGGATTTTCTGTTTAGATTGAGCAAGAGCAGCAGTTGAAGCTCTTGCTTTGTTTTTGGCTACGAACTCCTCTAGCTCTTTACGCTTTTTCTCTTGATTTTGTCTAGTCTTTTCGTAAGTCTCATCACTAAGAGCAAGTGTCTCATCATATTTTTTAGTGTCACCTTGAATGATATGTAGTGATTTCCTTTGAATTCCCATAGTATGAGTAGTAACAGCATCCATAAATTCACGGTCATGGGTAATCAAAATAACTTCACCATCAAAATTACGAATAAACTGTTTAAGCCAACGCAGAGAGAGTAGGTCAAGGTAGTTGGTAGGCTCATCGAGTAGTAGCATGTTGGGTTCAGTTGCTAGAAGTTTGGCAAGGTTTATACGTATCTGGTAACCACCTGAAAAGCTCAAAGGGTTTTTTTCTAAATCTTCACTTGTAAAACCCAAACCAAAAAGTATTTTTTCTATTTTATAAAAGTTATACTGCTCCTCTTCACTTAAAACCAATGAACACTCTTCTCTTACAGTTGGCTCAGTAAATACCAAATGCTGTTTTAGTGTTCCTATTTTATAGTTTTTAGGAATAGATACATCGCCACTATCATGGCTCTCTTCATCTAAAATAATTTTAAATAGTGTAGATTTACCCGAACCATTACGCCCTATAAGTCCTATTTTTTGGTTAGAGTTCATTTTAAGGTTAAGATTTTTAAAGAGTGTCTGTCCACCGAAGCTTTTGCTTAGATTTGTTAGTTGTATCATTGAGTTCCATTATATGAAAAAGTTAACAATATTATATCAAATTATATAATTATTTTTTAGTTACATTATAGTAAAATCAATTTATTATAAATATAAGGATAAATAATGAAACTTTTTAAATATGTAATATTACTTAGTATAGTAGGTTTAACTTCACTTGTTGCTACAGAGTATACGGTAGATACAAAAGCTTCTATGGTGACTTTTAAAATACGTCATGCTGTTGTGGCAAAGGTAGAGGGAAAATTCAATGAGTTCTCAGGAAGTTATAATTATGATGAAAATAGCAGTACCTTTAGCTCATTTGTAGGTGAAGTGAAAACTGCTTCAATTGATACGGATGATGAGCATCGAGACAAGCATCTTAAAGAGAAAGTTTTTGAGGTTGAAAAGTACCCAACAATGAAGTTAAAGTTGGTAAAGCAAGATGGAAATAGTTTTGAGACTGATTTAACCATTAAAGATACAACCAAACGAGTTAGTATGACTATCTCACTGGTGGCTGATGTTAAAAATATGTTTATACTCTCAGGAAAAATAAATCGTAAAGATTTTGGCTTAACTTTTTCCGATACCTCAAAAATAGGTGATATGACTGTTGGAAATGAAGTAAAGATAAATATTTTGTTTGGTGCAGAATAGGAGTAGAGATTACGACAATCTATCCCTAAAATCCTCATACCCAAACTCTTTAACTATTTCCACCGAACCATCTAGTCTCTTAATGGCTATGGATGGTAGAGGCACTCCATTAAAAGTAGTAGCCTTTACCATGGTGTAGTGCATTTGGTCTTCAAATATTACGTTGTCTCCTATTTTTAGAGGTTTATCAAAAGAGTAGTCTCCCATAACATCTCCTGCTAGGCATGTGTTTCCTGCTAACCTATAAGTATGTTTTTTCTCTCCTGCTTTAGCACTGTTTCGTATATCTGCTCTGTAGGGCATAATGATAGTATCAGGCATGTGGGCTTCTGCAGATGTGTCCAGTATGGCTATATCTATACCATTATGAACAATGTCTAAAACAGAAGTTACTAGAGTTCCTGTCTCCCAACCTACTGCCTCTCCCGGTTCTAGGTAGATTTGCAAATGTGGGTATCTACTTTGAAAGCTTTTTATAATGCTTATGAGCTTTTCAATGTCATAACCTTTACGGGTAATATGATGACCCCCACCAAAGTTGACCCATTTCATAGCGTTTAGATGTTTTCCAAACTTCTCTTCAAAGGCTTTTAAAACATTTTCTAGTGCAGTACTATCTTGTTCACAAAGAGCATGAAAATGGAGACCATCAAGCTTATCTAGCATTTCACTTTTAAGTAATATTCCAAAATTCTCTACAGTCGTTCCCAAACGCGAATAGACTCCACAAGGGTTGTAGAGTTCTACAGGAGATTCTGAATATTCAGGGTTGACTCGAATACCAATAGAGATACTGGGGTTATACGACTTGGCTAAGTCACTAAAACGTTCTAGTTGAGAAGGAGAGTTAAAGACTAAGTGATGAGATATTTTAGCTATCTCCTCTATATCTTCTTCTTTGAAGGCAGGGCTATAAGTATGTAGCTCTTTTTGAAATTTTTCATCTGAAAGTTTGGCTTCATGTAAGCCCGAAGCACAACAACCGTCTAGGTATTTGGAAACCATAGGAAAGCTTTGCCATAGAGCGTAGCCTTTTAGAGCTAAGAGTATTTTAACTCCTGTTTGCTCTTTTATGTGGGCTAGGGTTTTTAGGTTTTGTTCTAGGAGATGTTCTTCTAGGAGCCAGTAGGGGGTTTTCATGAAACCGTAATAACCTCATCAATACTATTAAATATAGCCTCAACACGATTTTGCCAAAGCTCACCAAACTCTTTTTTCTCTTCAGGAGTGGCTATACCTTGCATCAGTTTCCCCATAAGCTCTTGCATTTTTGGGTTTCCTGCAATTGTGCTATGGTCATAGCTAACCGTTATACTTTGATTATTGTCTAAACGTTTAAACTCTACAGCACCATTTATATCTGCATTAAAGTTCATAAGGTTGTTTCTTGCAAATTTTCCATTGAGACCTTTAAAACCACTAAGTTCTGTAGCACCAGTTATTTGGGTAATAACATTACTTATAACTCCCGTTACTCCCTCTTGCATATCATTTTTAATAGATACTGCAATATTTCCTCTGATTGGTGTTTCATCACCATATAAAGCCTCTAATCCTTTAAGTGTTGTAATATAAGCACCAGCAACTGTAGGGCAAGAGTGTCCAGCTGATTTGACTACGTCTAAGTAAGAAAATTCTACTTCTCCATTTTCAAAAGTTCCTAAAAAATCAGAGAGTGGGTCTTGTAGCGTTATGGTTTCTATATTGTTAAAAAAGGCTGGGTAGTTCATCTGTTTAATCCATATGTTTGATTTTTTGCATTTTATTTAAAAACTATTAAGAAAAGCTTGATTTGACTCAATATCTATAGATTGTAATATTATTTATTTATAATTATTTTTTTATGTTAAATAGTAAAGTTTGATACAAAAATAATCATTTATTACTTGATATGTATCAATTATTCATTAGTAGAATATATGTTAGTATTAACATCAAGTTATGATAAATATTTTTTAATTTAATAAAACTATTAATTTATAATTAGTTTTTATTTTCAATAAATATTTAATAATAACGAATCGTATAAAATTTAGGAGGAAATAGTATGGCTTTGAATAGAAGAGATTTTCTAAAGAGTGCAGCAGCAGCGACAGCAGCATCTGCAGTAGGAATCGCTGTTCCGTCAAATCTTGAAGCATCAGCAAATGAGGCTCAAAAAGATTGGAGATGGGATAAGGCAGCGTGTCGATTTTGTGGTACTGGTTGTGGTATTATGTTAGCAACAAAAGAGGGGCGTATTGTTGCAGTAAAAGGTGACCCAGCAGCACCTGTTAACCGTGGACTTAACTGTATTAAGGGGTACTTTAATGCAAAAATTATGTATGGTGCAGATAGACTTAAAACTCCTCTTCTTCGTATGAATGACAAAGGTGAATTTGACAAAAAAGGTAAATTTAAACCTGTCTCTTGGCAGAGAGCATTTGATGAGATGGAGAAACATGCTAAAAAGGCACTCAAAGCAAGTGGACCTGAAGGTGTAGCTGTATTTGCTTCTGGTCAATACACAGTTATGGAAGGGTATGCTGCTCAAAAAATGATGAAGGGTGGATTCCGTTCAAACGCTATTGACCCTAATGCTCGTCACTGTATGGCAAGTGCTGTTGTTGGTTTCTATCAAACATTTGGTATCGATGAGCCAAGTGGTTGTTATGATGATATTGAGATTACAGATACTATTGTAACTTGGGGTTCAAATATGGCAGAGATGCACCCTATTTTATGGTCTCGTGTAACAGACAGAAAGCTCTCTAACCCTGACAAAGTAAAAGTTGTTAATATTCAAACCTATACACATAGAACTTGTGACCTTGGTGACTTTAACATTATCTTCTCTCCAAGTACTGACCTTGCAATCTGGAACTATATTGCTCATGAGATTGTATTTAACCACCCAGAGGCTATCGATTGGGACTTTGTAAAAGAGAATATTGTATTTACAGCTGGACCTACAAATATCGGTTATGGTATGAGAAGAGCAGGTGAGAAATCACTTAAAGATGGTAAATACACTGCAAAAGAGATGGAGACAATCTCTAAAGAGATGGAGAAAAAGGTATCAGCAAAAGAGGCACCTGCTCTTGCACCTTATGGGTATAAAGAGGGTGATACTATGAAGCACACTGCTGGTACACTTAAGCACTGGCATATTAGTTTTGAAGAGTATAAAAAATCTTTAGAGCCATTTACACTTGACTATGTTGCAAAAATTGCAAAAGGTGACCCAAATGAGTCTATTGAGAGCTTTAAGAAAAAACTAAAAGACCTTGCAGCATTCTATATTGAAAAAGATAGAAAAGTTGTCTCTTTCTGGACAATGGGTATGAACCAACATACACGTGGTACTTGGGTCAATACACTCTCTTATAACGTTCACTTCTTACTAAACAAACAAGCTCTTCCAGGTAATGGTGCATTCTCTCTAACAGGTCAACCTAGTGCTTGTGGTACAGCTAGAGAGGTTGGTACATTCTGTCACAGACTTCCTGCTGATATGATGGTTAAAAACCCTAAACATAGAGCAAAAGCAGAAAAAACTTGGGGACTTCCAGCAGGTACACTTAACCCTGTAGGTAACCAACATATTATGAAGATTCACAGAGACATCGAAGATGGTGTTGTTAAGTTTGCATGGGTAAATGTATGTAATGCTTACCAAGATAGTGCAAGTGCTTCTCACTGGATTAAAGCAGCACGTGAGATGGACAACTTTATTGTTACTTCCGATGGTTACCCTGGAATCTCAGCTATGGTTTCTGACCTTGTACTTCCAAGTGCTATGATTTATGAGAAATGGGGTGCTTATGGAAATGCTGAGAGACGTACACAGCATTGGAGACAACAAGTCTTACCTGTAGGTGATGCAATGAGTGATACTTGGCAGTGGATGGAGTTCTCTAAACGCTTTACTGTTCAAGACCTTTGGGGTGAGTATACACTTAGAAATGGTAAAAAACTTCCAAATGTAATTGAAGATGCTAAAAAGTTAGGATATAAAGAAGATACTACTATGTATGAGATTCTTTATAAAAACAAAGGTAAAGAGTATAAACTTGATACATCTAAATTCCCTCAAAAAGGTTATGATAACTCTGACTGTGCTGGAGATAGTCGTAAAGTACTTGGTGGAGACGGTAAAGAGGCTAAAGGTTGTGGATTTATGGTTCACGAGTACCTCTTTGAAGAGTATGCATCATTTGGTAGAGGACATGGACACGACTTGGCTCCATTTGAAGTTTACCATAAAGTAAGAGGACTTAAGTGGCCAGTTGTTGATGGTAAAGAGACACAGTGGAGATTTAACGTTAAGTATGACCCTTATGCAGCAAAAGCTGTTAAAGAGAGTGGAAGTAAATCGACTCACGCATTCTATGGACCACTAGCTAAAAACCTTCTTCAAGGAACACTGACTGGTCCAGATAAATCTAAAGGTAAAAAAGCTCTTAAAAACAAAGCTAAAATCTTTGCTAGACCATATATGGATCCACCAGAGATGCCAGATGAAAACTACGACACTTGGTTATGTACAGGTCGTGTACTAGAACATTGGCACTCAGGAACAATGACCATGAGAGTACCTGAACTCTTCCGTGCTGTTCCAGAAGCGTTATGTTACATGAACCCTAAAGATGCAAAAGCTAAAGGTGTTAAACGTGGTGAGCTTGTATGGGTAGAGTCTCGTCGTGGTAAGGTAAAAGCAAGAGTTGAGACACGTGGACGTAACAGACCACCTCAAGGATTGGTATTTGTACCTTGGTTTGATGAGAAAGTATTTATTAACAAAGTGTGTCTTGATGCTACTTGTCCAATGTCTAAACAGACAGATTACAAGAAGTGTGCAGTTAAAATTACAAAGGCGTAAGTAGATGGCTAACTCCGACAACAATAGACGAAAGTTTATGGCAACGACTCTTCAAAGCGTAGGTCTTACAGCTCTTGGTGGATTGTTGTGGAGTGGCTATTGTGATGAGGCAAAAGCTTCACCTTTAGTACTTCGCCCACCTGGAGCATTACCTGAAGAGCAGTTTTTAGATGTATGTATCAAGTGTGGACTTTGTGCTGAAGCTTGTGCCAATCGTGAAAGTAATAAAAATAGAGATGGCACTCAAAGAGAGGGAACTCTTAAAATGGCAAAAGGTGGTGACCATAAGTTAATTGGTACACCATACTTTATTCCAAGAGATGTTCCTTGCTATATGTGTGATGATATTCCTTGTGTCCCTGTTTGCCCTTCTGAAGCTTTAGATATGAAAAGTCTTCTTAATGAAAAAGAGGAGCTTGACATTAATAAAGCCCAGATGGGTCTAGCAGTCGTACACAAAGAGTCATGTGTAGCCTTTTGGGGACTACAGTGTGATGCTTGTTATAGAGCTTGTCCTCTACTTGATGAGGCGATTACATTAGAGTATCAGAAAAATGAGCGTACAGGGAAACATGCATTTTTGCTTCCTGTAGTACACTCAGATGTCTGTACAGGTTGTGGGCTTTGTGAAAAGGCATGTATTACTGAAAAACCTGCCATTTTTGTGCTTCCTAGAGAACACTCTATGGGAAAAGCAGGAGACCACTATGTAAAGGGTTGGGATACAAAAGACCAACAAAGAGCAGGAGAGAGAAAGCTTGATGAGATAGAAACTCATAACGAAAGAAGCCAACAAGCCCCATCTGATTACTTAAATAGGGAGATAGAGTACTAATGAAAAATTTAAAATATCTACTTCTTAGACGAGTAACACAGATTGGATTAATGTTTCTCTACTTTGCTGCCAATGCTTATGGTTGGCACATTTTAGAGGGAACATTTGGCTCTTCTAAACTTTTTGGTCTTATTCCATTGGCTGACCCCTATACTACCTTGCAAGTTCTTAGTGCAGGTTTTCTACTTGGAGCAGATGTACTTGTGGGTGCGTTACTTATTACGCTTTTCTACATGATAGTAGGTGGAAGAGCTTTTTGTTCTTGGGTCTGTCCTATCAATATGGTGACCGACTTAGCAAATTGGCTTAGACGCAAACTAAAGCTAGACAAAGAGGAGGTCAACTACCGTTTCTTAAAGCGTAGAACACGCTACTGGATTATGGTTTTGGGTCTTATTGTCTCTGCTGTTGTAGGTATTGCTGCTTTTGAAGCAATTAGTCCTATAACTATTATGCAACGAGGCATTATCTTTGGTTTTGGTGCAGGAGTTTCTATAATCGTAGCTATTTTCCTTTTTGACCTCTTTGGGGTTAGAAATGGTTGGTGTGGTCACCTCTGCCCTTTAGGTGCAGCTTATTCACTTATTGGTCAAAAGAGCTTAATTAGAGTTAAACATGACCATGAGGCGTGTACCAATTGTATGGAGTGTAAAATCGTCTGTCCAGAAAATCAGGTGCTACACATGATTAACAAAGAGAGCATCTCAGTAACAGATGGCGAGTGTACCAACTGTGGTCGCTGTATAGATGTCTGTAATGATGATGCTTTAG
Source organism: Campylobacteraceae bacterium (assembly GCA_027068975.1). GTDB lineage: Bacteria > Campylobacterota > Campylobacteria > Campylobacterales > Sulfurovaceae > UBA1140. The sequence goes on from JALXFN010000059.1 coordinate 30,947, forward strand.
GTTTTAGTATTAGAAAATTAAATAAAGATAGTTAAAGGAGAAAAAATGACAAAAGTTATTAAGGTAATGGCTCTAGGTTCATTGTTGGCTGCATCAGCACTCTATGGTGCGAGTACAGCTGCTTGTGCTGGGTGTCACGGAGCAAATTTTGAAAAAAAGGCATTGGGTAAATCTAAAGTTGTAAAAGATATGTCTAAAGAGGAGATTGTAAAAGCACTTAAAGGGTACAAAGATGGCTCTTATGGTGGTGCTATGAAAGGCATGATGAAAGGTCAAGTAGCTTCACTTAGTGATGCAGATATTGAGGCTATTGCTACTTCAATTAAAGGTGGTGGTGATGCTAAAGCTTCTGAAAAAGCTGAAGCCAAAACAGAAACTCCTGAAAAAGCTGAAGCTAAAGCCACTCCTAAAGTAGTTGATATTAATGCAAAAGTTGCTGATAAAGCAAGACTAGACAAAGAGGATTTAGGGAACAAAAAAGAGGTTGATGAGACTGTTTTAGGGTTAAGAAAAACTTCACTTTTCAATGAAGATGTAAAACCAAATGATGGTAAGTTTGATAGACCTGCTCCAGGTGCTTCGGCTAGATTTGAGAGAGCCTATGTAAATGCTCCACCAATGATTCCTCACTCAACTGATGGACTACTTCCTATTACAAAAGATAACAATCAGTGTCTTGGATGTCATATGCCAGAAGCTGCTAAAGGTGTAGGTGCAACCCCAATCCCACCATCTCACTTTACTAACTATAGACCAACAACTGTATATAAAGATGGTGAGTTAGTTAAAGAGGGTAAAAAAGTTGGACTCAAAGGTGATATTGGAAATGTTGGTGATATTAAAATAGCAAAAGCAAAGAAATCAGATAAACTCTACCAAGGTAGATTTAACTGTTCACAGTGTCATGCTCCACAAGCCAATGTTGATACAGCTGTAGGAAATACTTTTAAATCTGATGGTCTAACAGATGAATTTAAAACACGTTCAAATCTTGTTGATATGATGAATGATGGTGTAAAATAGTGGTAAGCAGAAGAGGTTTTTTTAAGTCTATTGTAAAACCTTTACGCCAATTAGAAGAGGAGGTAACCCCTCTTCTAATACGCCCCCCTTATGGAAAAAGTGAATCTCTTTTTCAGAACGAGTGTCCAAGTTGCCAAAGTTTAGCTTGTGTTACTTCTTGTGATGAGAAGATTATATTTATTGATAAAGAGACAAAAACCCCCACACTTAGCTTCGCTAAAAATGGGTGTACTTTTTGTGATGAGTGTGCTATTGCCTGTGATAAAGAGGTGCTTTCATTAGAAAATTTTGAGGGTGAAGCCTATCTATATGCCATCTTTAAAATATCACTTCAAGCCTGTGTGGCTCATCAAGGTGTTATCTGTAATGCTTGTAAAGAGCCTTGTATAGATGATGCCATTTTATTTAATGGTATGTTTAACCCAGTCATTGACAACGAGAAGTGTACAGCCTGTGGATTTTGTATCTCACGTTGTCCTACCCAAGCAATTAGTTACAGTGTCATAAAACAAGAGGAGAATAAATAATGAAATTACACGAAAAATATCCAAAACTATTTGATAGATTAGAAGATAAAGAGCTAGAGTTAAGACACCTTTTAAATGTCGATGAGAACTATGAAGATTATGACTCAGAGGAGTTTGAATTTAACTTTGAGGAGTATAACTTTATTGTCTATATTTCAGAGCTTATGCAAGAGGCGTTAGGCAACGAAAAGATGGAAGAGCTTGTAGTAAAGTTAAATGAAAATAGTGCTTTTGAAAACTTTTTAGCCAGTGAGATTGACCTCTATGCTTTAAAAAGTAACCTCTCTACGCAAGAGGTAGAGGAGTTACTACTCAATCAAGTAGAGACTGTTTTATCATGAAAATTACTTTTTTCCTCTTTTTAGCCAATGTTTTTTTATGGGCAACACCTACGTTAAAACCGATAGATAGTATTGAGATAAACGGTACAGTTAAAGATATGGTCTTAAGAGAGAATCTACTTGTTGTTGCTACCGATATGGGACATATTGAGGTAAAAGATATTGATAACAATAATAGTAGTATTCAAAATATCGCAATACCAAATGTAAAAGATTTTATGGGCGATGAGATACCTGCAAGAGTAATGAGTACCGATAAAATAGCCAATAGATATCTGCTCCTTAGCGACAGTGGTAAAAATGGTTACTCAAATCTGTTTATTTATGACAATAATCTGACACAGATACTCTCTGCTAAAGACAAAGAGGCTATTATTAAAGCCCGATTTATAGACAAAGAGCATATTTTGTTAGGCTACTTAAGTAACGAAGTGGCTCTTTTAGATTTAAAGAGTAAAAAAGAGAGCTACAGAGTACAACTTAGCGAGTCTAAATTTTCAGATTTTGCACTTAACGTTGATAAAAGCCAAGCAGTTTTTGCTTGTGAGAGTGGCGTTTTAAGTGTTGTTGATGTAAAAACAGGCAAAATTTTAAAAGAGCTTAAAGGGCAAAACCTTGACAATGTCTATAAGGTAGACTTTAAAAAAGGTATGGTAAGTGGTGCAGGGCAAGATAGAAGAGGTTCTCTTTATGATGTAAACACAGGAAAAGGAAGCTATATCGCAGGAGCTTTTCTCATCTATGCTACAGCCCTTAGTCCAAGTAGCTCAAAAGTGGCTTTTGCTATGGATGAGAAAAATAATATCTCGATATATAATAGCTCTAGTAAAACAAAAATAGCTCTACTTAAAGGGCAAAAGAGTACACTTAATGTTATTATTTTTAAAGATGAAAACAAAATCATTTCAGCAAGTGATGACAGTACCATTCTTGTATGGGATTTGAAACAAAAATAGGAGTTTAAAATGAATATTTCAAGCATTGTAGTCCAAGCACTACCTAAACATATTGATGAGTTAGTAGAGTATTTTAAAAATGAGGATTATGTAGATTATCATCTATCTGATAAAGCAACAGGAAAGATTATTGTCACCATTGAGGGGGAAGGAGTTGAAGAGGAGATTAAAAAACTCGTTAAGATTCAACAAGTTCCAAATGTTATTACAGCCGATATGATGATGACCTACCAAGAGGAGTTAGATGATGCTATTAAAGAGCTAAATGAAGCTGACCCTGTTCCAGAGATTTTAACAAAAGAGAATGTTAATGTAAAAGATGTTGTCTATAATGGAGACCTTAAGAAAAAAGATTTCCATGGGGGCGTTTAACCTTTTTTTGGTTATACTAAATTTGAATTAAAAAAAACAAGGACAAACAACATGGATTTTAACGATTTACTAAAAATGGGTGCAAGTGCAATACAAGGTAATAGTGATGATGCTACAACAGGTTTAGATACAAATGCTATCTCTGATGCGTTAGGAAAACTACTTGGTGGTGGAGAAGATGGTCAAGGGCTTGATTTAAGTTCTTTAGTCTCTGGATTATCTGAAAATGGTTTAGGTGGAATTGTAAGTTCATGGTTGGGTTCAGGTGAAAATGAGCCTATCTCTATGGATTCTATTACAGATTTACTTGGTGCAGATAAAGTTTCTGAATTTGCATCAAATTTAGGACTTTCTGAAGAGTCTGCAAAAGGTGCTTTAGCTGATGCATTACCATCCGTAGTTGACAAAGCTACAGAGGGTGAAGGTTCTATTGTAGAAGATATGTTATCTCAAATTGGTGGTGCTGATGGTGCGATGGATATGTTAGGAAAAATGTTTAAATAGATTTTTTCTTTCTAAACTCTAATGATTTCGAAAAACTAGGGGAATGGACTTTAGTCCATACCCCTAAAATAAGTTTTTTATAATTGGAATACCCATAGGAGCCGCTATGCGTTTTCTTTTTCTTCTGTTTCTTCCCCTCTTTCTCAATTCAACTCAACTTAAAATAGCCTCATATAATGTAGAAAACCTTTTTGATATGGTAAACAATGGCAGTGAGTACAGTGAATACAAACCCAACCAACATAATTGGACACGCTTAAGCCTCAATAAAAAAATTAAAAATATTTCAGAAATTATTTGTGATGTTAATGCTGATATTATAGGACTTCAAGAGGTAGAAAATATAAATGCTCTGAAACTTCTTCAAAAATCATTACGTTCTGTAGGCTGCTACTATAAGTACTTAGCCATAACGCATAAAAAGAACTCTGCCATACAGGTAGCAGTTCTCTCAAAACTACCTATTGTGAGTGCTAAAGAGATAGTGGTCAATAGAAAGTTAAAGTATAGAAATATTTTAGAATTGAAATATATGGTCAATAATAAACCTCTTTTTGTTTTTGTAAACCATTGGACATCTAAACATTCAGCCGAGAGCAGACGGATAGTCTCTGCAAAGGTGCTAAAAAGTAGAATAGAGCGTTTGCCTAAAGGTACAGACTATATTTTAATTGGTGATTTTAATTCAAACTATAATGAATACAAAAATATGGAGCCACAACTTAACGATAGCCATGGAAAAACAGGCATAAACCATATTTTAAAAACCATAGTTGACAATAAGTTAGTAGAGAAAAAAGATATAGGTAAAAATTTACACTATAACTTGTGGCTAGAGTTACCAAATTTTCAGCGTTGGAGTCATAATTTTTATGGTTCAAAACAAGCATTAGATTCTATAATTTTACCTCATAGTATGTTTGATGGAGAGGGTGTAGATTATGTCAATGAGAGTTTTAAAGTCATAAAGCCTCCATATCTGTTTACTAAAAAGGGTTATATTAACAGATGGCAATATAAAAACAATCGACATCTAGGTAAAGGTTACTCTGACCATTTGCCCATAGTGGCTACTTTTTCCACTTCTGCTTATAAGTCTAGTAAACCTTCTTTCCAAGAAGAAGGGAAGATAGAAGATTTGTATAAAAAAGAGCTAAGAGCTTCACTCAAATTACAAAATGTAAAAGTGATATTTAAATCCAAACATCATGCCATTATAAAACAGTCAAAAGATGGACGAGCTATTTTTGTATATGGAGCCGATGGCTTAGAGCAGGGTAGAGCCTATGATATAGTGGTTAAAAAAACTAAAAAGTATCATGGACTTCATGAGATTGTTAATTTTTCTATAGTTTATGATTATGGTAAAAGTCATATAGATGGCTTATTTTATAAAGGTAAGTTAGATTTTTCTAAGCGAGAGTTAGAAAATGAAGTTTTAAAAGATATAACAGGGATATATAGAAATAATAGAATTTTTATAGAGAAAAAAGCCTATAAAATATATTTTAAAAATAAAAACTTAAGACCAAAAAATGGAAGCAAACTAAAGTTACATAGAGTGCAAATAGGATATTATGACGAGATGCAACTGGTCGTTTGGTTTGCAGAAGATTTTAAAAAAGTGGAGTAAAAATGGAAGAATATTACTTAGGAATAAAGGCATTTCATGTCATCGCAGTTATGTCATGGATGGCAATGCTTTTCTACATGCCTAGACTCTTTGTGTATCATCAAGAGCATCACGAGAAAAAAGATTTCACAGATGTCATAAAAATACAAGAAGATAAAATATACAGAGTCATAGGTGCTCCAGCCATGTGGGCAACCATCGTTTCAGGTGCTACACTCATTTACATTAACCCAGCACTACTAGAGGAAAAATGGATGATAGCCAAACTCTTAGTTTTAGCATTAATGATTGCTTACTCGTTTAGTTTGGAGTATTTTAGAAAGATTTTAGAAAAAGATGAGTGTGTTAAAAATGGACAATTTTTTAGAGCCTACAATGAAGTTCCTACACTATTGGCTATTTTGATAGTCACCTTTGTCATTACCAAGTCAGTTCCACTCTATTTTTCCATAGGTATTACACTCTTTTTTGGATTTATTATTTATAAGATTTTGACTAAAAAGGTGTAGCTTTTTTGTTCCTCAACCTCTGAGCTTGAGGAACAAATAAAATTCACACGCTATCGAATTATAAACAACTTTTTAACAGCCCACCAGAGTCCATGTCCTACATAACCAATAGGTCCATAGATGGTTTTCTCGTTGAGGCTAACATCAATAGGTGACATATCAACGGAACCTTGCATGTTTTTAAGTTGTCGCTCTATCATGTCTATCTCCGTTTGGACACGATTTATCTCTCTTTCTATTTGTAAAATCTCTTTTATGTTAGAGGTTCTATTTAGAAGAGCTTTCATTTTGTCTCTAAAAAGTTTTAAGTTTTTAAGTCGCTCTTCACTGTTAACAAAACCATTGGTGATGTCTCTTTTGTTAATAGATTGAGAAGTTTTATCGCCCAGTTTTGCAATGGCATCTAAAGTAGGTATCAATTTATCAGAGGGAACTTTTATGTTTGCATAGTAGTGACCACCCTCTGAAAAACGAGCATTTTCAACACGACCTGCAAAGCTTTGCACCAAACTGTTTAGCTTTTCTTTGGCATCATCTATTTTGTCTACATCTACGTCAATACTTGCCGACATGGCAATTTTCCTTGGTGCCATGATGGTTTGAGGTGTTATAGGTGCAGATTCTTGGTAAACATCAGCGTTTTGGTAAGTTACAGGTTGAGATAAACTAGCAGTATGCGATATGCTTTTAGAATTACAAGCCGAAAATAATAGAATTGTTGATAGGATAAGTAGATGTTTCGTTTTCATAATTTTCCTTTGTTTGTTATTGAAAATTTTATAATAAAAATGTGAGTTAGTTGTTTTTAAGATTTATACCCATGTACTTAGTAGTACATGAGCTTAGTAGAAGTTTGATGACTAATAAATTATCTCTCGACCATTTCTCATAAACTCAGAAAAGTCCAACACCTTGTCTTTGTTTCTGTCCATTCGTTTAAACTGGCGTAACATACTCACAATAGCCATATCTTTTTGAGAGAAATATCCATCTTTGTTATGGTCATTTGCTATCAAATCTTCTTTGCTAAATCCACAGCTCTCCGTGGTTATTTCAGCTTCACTTAGTTTGCCATCTTTGTTTGTGTCACACTTATACATAGACATCATTAACTGTACCTCTTTAGGAGCTGAAGGGGGTATTTTAATAGGTGGAACATGATGGATTATCTGCTCTTCACTAACTCTTTTCTTGGCAATATCTAAAACCTCTTGAAGTGTCAAAAAGTTATTATTATTGCTGTCTGCTTCAAGAAACTCATCAGAAGGAATACGACATATTTTAGAGGTGGCTTCCATTAATGTCAGTTTTCCATCACTGTTTTTGTCACAACGACTATATTTCTCTGTAATATACCTCTCCATCTCTTTTATTCTATCTTCAGGAACAGGAATAGGAACAGGTGTTACTGTTGGGTAAGGCATCATGGGTACATCTTTTTTAGTTGCCATCTCATCAAAAGTAATGATATTGTCATGATTGGTATCGAAATGAGTAAATCCATCTCTGTTCATGTAACATGCTTCCTTGTAAGATTCATATGCCATTACATCTATGGGTATAGGTCTCGTTGGGTCTTTTTGTGGAATCTCATCTAAGCTTATCTGCTTGTCTCCGTTTTTATCACAACTCTCTATCATTCTTTCAATCTGCCGTCTCTCTTGAAGCTCACTCTTCTCTTTTTGATAGGCTACAAACTCCTCTTCTGAAATCTTTGTACTTCTATCACTGTCAACATGATTAAAAAGTATTTTTGACATTTTCTCCTTGACCTCGGCTAAATCGCTTTGGTTTCCTACTTTTGGATTGGCTTTTTGAGAACTACACCCCACCATAAGTAAAATAGCTACGATACTAGAAACTGTTTTTATGCTTTTCATTTTTTTTCCTTTATATTAACCATTATAGTATATTTATATAAAAAGATGAAAAAGCGAATTACAAATAGATTTTAAGAAACCCATACCTCCGTAGTATCTATCACAATCCATTTTCCATCTATAAGTTCCAAGGTCGATTTTGATTCAGATGCACCTAACATATTGGCATAGTCTCCCCAAGTAACAACTACTTTTGTATCTGAAATTTTATTGATACAAGAGATATAATAGATAACACCTTTTCCTCCATTCTCTTTATGGTGAACCAATGTCCCACTTGTCATTAATTCAAAACTATCATCTGCTTCTCCTGTAAGTTCTTGCATCTCTTTTTTATTATAAATTTTTGACATAGACTTAGGTAATACTTTTGGAGTTATGTTTTGTAGTCTTTCGATTACTTTTTTATCTTCATCACCTTTTTTAGAAGCTAAAAAATAGTAGCTAAGGTTACTCTCTTTACCCTTAAGTAGATGACGATACATTGCCTCTTTTATGTTATTGATTTTAGCAATATTCGTCTCTTCATTGTAACAACCACCTAAAACTATATAATGAGTACCTTTATTTATAAGAGTCATACTTTCAGTTCCTAAAATAGCATTTAAAAGAGGTATAAGCTCATCTTTTTTAACTCCTTCTTTAGGAGATACAAAATTTGTTTTTCCTTTTACCTTGTGTTCAAATATTATCTCTTTTCCTATTATCTTTGAGACTTTTTCAGCAAATTCTGAAATAGTAAGATTCTTAAAATCCATTTTTACATATTGAGATTTTGTTTCAATGTTTTTGTTATGTGTACAAGCAGTTATCATAGTGAGTAGTATGCCAATAATAATTTTAGATGTTAGTTTCATTTTTCCCACTGTTAAATATTAAGAGCAATCATTATATAATGTTTCTAATTAAAAACTAGGGATAACATATGTACTCATTCAAGACTCTTAAATTAAGCCTACTTATCGCTACTCTTTTTACCTCATGTACGACAACAAAACATATACTAGAACGGACAACCGATAAAGTAAAAATTTATAAAAAATCAGAAGTTCTATCAACATATAATTTAAAAGATTATCAAATAGAAGAACTTGACTCAGCTGTGCTTATGGGGTTTTCTTTTACAGAAAAGCCTAAAAAGAGTCAAAAACATTATCCACAAGTTCCTATTGCTCCTGGGGGAAGACCTCTTTATGCTAGAGATATTGGTGTCAATATTGACCTTTGTAAACATCGGAAACAGACTTCATTTAGAGAAACCCCTTTAGAAGAGAGAGCTTATGGTAAAAACTACTCCTCTTTTAATCCTACACAATATAAACTTTTTATGTCATTGAAAAAGTTGAAGAGGAAAAAGCTTATACCTCAAAATCCTAGTGAGCAAGAAGATATTTGTATCTATATGGATAGTGAATTTTCAGGGCATTCTGGACGCTTCAAAGATAAGAGTAACAAGATACGTTATAAAGCTAGTGAGATTAATGCTGTGCGTTTAGAGTTGGAGAAAATATAAAATAGAATAAAAATTAAACTTTATCTCTCATATACACTCCCACGCAGAAGCGATGGGAGCAAGAAAATAATTTTACTTCTCCTTACTAAGCCCCCAATTACGGATAAAATTTCGCCATCGAGAGATAATATATTTTTTATCACTTAAATTAGTTCCTACTATATGACGGCTTAATTGAGTATCCATTAATTTAGTTAAGACAACAGCGAGTACATCGGTCACATAGGTAACCTCTATTTTTTTATTGTTATCAATGCTCATATTTTTAACGGGTAACTCTCTAAAATCATCCATCTGTAGCACAATGTAAGGCACACTCTCTTTTCCTAGTGTTTCTAATTTAGCATAGGCATTTTTAGCTTTGTTTGGGTCTAACATTTCAGTGATTAGCGTTTGAACACGATTTATTAATCTGCTATCATTAAATCTTTCCAGTTTAAATTCACTTACAAGGTAGGGTGAATCACAAGGTAAAGATTTTCCTTTTTTTAGTATGAAAGTTCTATGACTTTCAAATTTATCACTGCTCTTATCTGATGTAACAATCGTCTTGTACCCCTCTTTTTCAACACACCAACCCCAAGTAAAAAACTGACTTCCATGTATGGTGAGTATCTCTTTACGCCACTCTCTTTTTGAGTCAAAGTGGACAATGCCTTCGTCATTGCTAAGGGCTATCTGTTCACTCTTTTCACAAGGCATACATTCCGTTGTTTGCAAATGAACTTTTGCATTTTTAATAGCCATCTTGTTTTCATCTAAAACAACAACCATTGATTTGGGTTGTAATGTTTTGTAGATGGGGTAGGTACAAGCAGTCATGAGAAGCAGGACTGCAGATGAAACTAAATACTTTTTCATGACAACTCTCTTATACTACTCTTCGCTCCAAACCCACTAACATAAACCAAGCCCCAAGCCAACATAACAGCCTCAATAAAGACCCCAACAAACATAGTAAAACTAGAAAAATGATAAAAGTCCATTAAAAAGAGGCAGAGCAGTAGTCCTAGCCAACCCAAGAGGTAGAACCATGCAGGTTTAAAGCCATTTTTGATTCTAATAATGGCACTCAAAAGAAAGAGTAGACCAAAGAACTCATAGAGTTTAAATTTCAATAAAATAGGGTCAAATATCCATATAGCATCAGCGACAATCAGCAGAAGATAGAGCTTTAAAAGTAGGTCTATTTTGGGTAGATGTTTTTTGGTATCTAAAAATGACTGTGTAAATAGGGTTGCAAAAAATGCTACAATAAGTGTGAGTTGTTGCATAGATATAAAATCTAATGAAAAAACACCTCTAAAAAACATAGGTGCAGTAAAGAGAAAAATTGACATTGAAATCTGCATTAGCGTGTAGTAGAGAAACTCTTTTTTCCGACGATAAACATAAATAACAGCCGTATAGAGTGCTGACATGAGTATCATTCCTATGACCAAAGAGGAGAGAATGGTCTCTATGAAATTTGTTTTATAAAAACAGTATGTTCTCTCTCTATCTGAAGCTTCAACATATGGTTGTATGGGTTCTATTTTGAAGAGGTTATTTTGGAATGGAGGAGGAATAGAGAATGATTTTAATCTAAAATAGTAGCGTCTCTCATCTACCCCTGCTTGGTAGTTAAATTTGATGCTATATTTATCATTTGGTAAATATCTGACCATATTACTAATATTTATATCTAACTGTTTTGGACTAAAAGAGTTTTTATCAAAAATAAAAGGGCGAGTATACCCTCCATAAATTCCTGACTTCATAGTTTTGTCAAGCTCAATCTCTATCCAATAGGTCATCTCTTTCTCTGAAAACTTCTCATCTTTATCTATGTTTTTAAACTCTTGGAAGTGCTTTTTTATCTCCTCCACATTTAGTGAAGATTTAGCTGTCTTATACATCTTTACCTGCTTAATAAAAGGAGTCTGATAGAGGATAGGATAGATGTTGGCTTGATGTTTGTTAGGAATCTTATCTATTTTTGTAGATACTTGAGATGATGTCTTTTCAAATTGGAAACCTATGAAGATTCCAAGTAGAATAACTAGAGGTATTAGAAGGGCTTTGTTTTTCACTTTTTTTCCTTTTTTAATTCTGTTAGATATTAAGAGTAGTCATTATATAATGTTTAGATAAAAAAAGGAAGATAGATGAGCAATAGAGATATTTGCATAGCAGAACTTGGAAGCATGGAGGAAGCACATATTTTAAGAGGTTTACTCCAAAGTGAGAATATTGTAGTTTTTCTTTCTGATATCAATCCACATGAGGGAGATATACCGATACCTATTCATGTTCCATTAGACCAAAAAGAGAAAGCTCAAAAGGTTGTTGATTTATTTTATGAGAACATGAAACCTCGTTGTCTAAAGTGCAAGTCTTCAAATTTAAAAACAGACTATAGAGGTTTTTTTAAAGATTTTTTTAGAACGAATTGTGATAAGGAGTATAAGTATTGTGGTAGTTGTGGTTATTATTGGTGATGCTTTAGTGTTTGTAAATAAGAAGTTTAACCTAAATTAAGTTATAATATTCCTACAAAACGTAGTAAAAGGTAAAATATGCAAACGGTATCTATACGAGATTTAAAAAACAATCCATCGTCTATGACAAAATATCTTGATGAGGGGAGTTCCATTTTTGTTACACGTCATGGAAAGCCCATAGGTATTACTCTTCCTATTAATGATGATATATTCTCTATAGGTCTGAAAAAAACAGTGGCTATAGAACTCTATAAAATGGGTATTATCTCTCTTGGTAAAATGGCTGAGATGTTAGAGATACCAAAACAAGAAGCGATGAGCCTGTTAAATACACTAAATGTTACATGGATAGAAGATGATATTGAGAGTATAAAAGCAGAGGCTAGTAAATGGCTTTAAACTCCATTGTCATTTCAGACAGTACCACGCTTATCTCTTTGATAAATATTGAGAGGTTTGAGCTTCTTTTTAAATTTTCAGATACCATTATAGTAACCCCCTCTGTCTATAGTGAAGTCACCGTTCAAAAGTCGGCTAAACGAGTTTTAGATGAATATATTTCTCTTTCCAAAGTAGTGGTCAATGAGGTAAAAAATAGCAAAAAAGTAAAAGAGTTACTCATTCGCTTAGACATAGGTGAATCAGAATCTATTGTACTAGCAGAAGAGAAAAATCTACCCCTAATTATAGACGAAAAAAAGGGTAAAAAAATAGCTCTCTCTTTTGGACTAGATGCCATTGGACTGATTGGAATACTCTTGGTTTATAAAAAAAGAGCATATCTTTCCAATGATGAGATAGTGGAGATAGTAGAAGAGTTACGAGAGGTTAATTTTAGAGTTTCAGATAGCTTGTTGGCGTTGCTTTTGGAGGGGTAGAATGTTTAGCTTGTTACGACGGTCTACGTCGTAACCTATAAAAGTCAATTCTACTTCTTCTCCAACCAACCTGCCAATTTACTATCTGCATAATACTGAATATAGATAAGCTTAATATCTTTTAAGCTCTCAAAATTTTTATTTATTATATCATCGCCCCTCACAGGGTTTAATTGAAATGTTTTATTTTGAACTGACACAAAAATTGTACTCGTCTTTTTATCAGATACAAATCCACCTTCTCCTTCACAATGGTTAGGAAACGATACATTTAACTTGCCATCATGATAGCTTAATGAAGCAGAGATATTTTTATCTTCACCATGAAAAAAGAGTTCACCTTTCCACTCTCCTTCTAACCATGGATATAAAGTTTTTACAGAACTCTCTTTTTGTGATGAAGTTGCCTCTTTGTTGCTTGTGTTATTACATGCAGTTAAAAAGAGTATTGAAAAGAGGAGGAGTAGTAATTTATTTTGTAACATTTTTGTCCTTAGATAACATGAATTTACTAAAAAGATTATATAATGTTTTTAGTAAATATTAACAAAAAAGGAAAAAAATGTTAAAAAAAGGTATGAAAGTATTGTTTTTGTTATCAGGGGCATTGCTTATTAATGCGTGTGATAATAAAGAGAGTCAACAGCAAACAGAAAATAAGGCTCAATCAAAGAGTAGTGAAAAAAACATTCTAATAGAGTGTAAAGCAACTCAAAAAGAGGGGGCAAAGTTTTTTAATGCAACTATTGAAATTCTTCCAATGACAGATGAAATTTTAACTAAAGTACATAAACTAGAAACCCAAGAGGAGTTTAGTAAATCAGAGCTACCTATCTATGCAAGAGTAAAGAATACGGAGTTGATTGATAAAAAGACTTCAATAAAAGATTCTTGTATTAATAGTACGCTTTTTTATGGAGATACACCATTGGATAAAGTCTCTTCTACACATGAAATCAAGTTGTCATCAATTTCAAAAAATTGTAATTATGGTATTTTTTTAGCAAACAAAGAATTAACTTTACTGCAACCATCTTCAAATCCTCCTAAAAAAGTTGAAGATGCACCTTTTGTTTCAAGTTGTCAGATTGTTAAAAATTAGCACTTTTTCTTCGTTTCCCAATCTTAGATTGGGAATAAATAAACAATAGGACACTAATCTGATTAATACCGATACCCACAATCTAAACTTTATCTATTCACAATTTTAAGATAGACTTTCTGGCATCCTTCATAGGAAGTTTACACTTTTGCATATTGAGTGTTTTAGGGGCATGGACTTTAGTCCATGAAATAGACAACAGCGACTAAAGTCACTGCCCCTAAAATGTCAACTACTTTTAGCTAGTTATGAAGGATGCCGACTTTCTCATTAAACAAAGGACGACATGATGATGAAAACAATAACGCTTCTTCTATTCACTCTATTTATAACGGCGTGTAGCACAAAAACAGTAACACCAAATCTATTTGCAACAGGTGAAAGTATGGTTGTTACTTATAGTTCACAAGGTTGTTTTAATCATAGTTCAAACATATTGCTTTTTCATGAAAACAACGTTACTGTTTATAAAACCATGAATGAGTGGAATCAAAAAATAGATAAAACAAAAATGGGAACATTGACATTAACCCAAAAAGACAAAGAGGGACTAAATAAGCTTTTTGCTTACTACCATGAAAATCATGATGGGTGGTGTACTAATGTTGATGATATAGAGATAAAACGTTATAAAAATAAGAAACTTACCTCTACTAAGAAGATTAGAGATAATAGTTGTGCTTTATATGAAAGAAAAGATGTATTGAGCTTTTCAGAACTTATAGGTCGTGTAGAAAAAAAGGAGAGAGAGCCAAAGCAAAATATTTCAACCTTTGATTTTTCAACAATCTACACCGATAAGGTTCTAAAAAATAAGGTCTCATCGTTAATCTCAAAAATGTTAGATAAAACAACAGCAAACAAAGCTTATGCCGATTTAGAAAAACTAGGAGCTAAAGCTACACCATACATCATAATGCAGATGGATGATTTTCGTGAACTCCCTGTAACTTCAATATCATTGAAAAACAGAAGTATAGATGCTTTTGAAGGAATACGGCACATAGGTGTAGAAAAAGTTACGGATGTGTTATCTGAAATTTTGGCTCAACTGGAGGGGATAAGCTTTTCTTATATTCCTAACGATGTGAAGAGCGATGATGATAGAAAAAGAGATATTTATGAGTGGAGAGCGTGGTTGATGAATAAAAAAAGATGAGGGTTCAACTTCTTGTCAAACTTATTCTATTTAGATAAACTATAGCCATAAGAAACATTATATAATGACTACTCTTAATATTTAACAGAAAAAGGAAAAATATGGAACAGCAAACTAAACGCTCATCATTTATAAATGTCTTTGCATGGATTTCTATTATCTTTAGTGGATTTGGTATCTTAATAGGTATTATGCAAAATGTTATGATGCAAACAGTTATGAAAGATGCCCACTTTGAACAACTCACAAAAGATGAAAACATACCACCTCTTATGAAGATTATGTTTGAAAACTTTGATATTTTAGTAATGGGAACTCTACTTATAACTATTGTGGTATTTATAGCCTCTATTGGTTTACTAAAACGGAAAAATTGGGCAAGACTCTTTTTTATTGTTTTCTTGATTTTAGGGGTTATTTGGACGGTTGTTGGTGGAGTTATGCAGTTTTCATTTATGGACTCTATGATGATAGGTCAGAACATGCCACAAGATGCACCTCCTGAGTTTCAAAGTATGCAAAATACAATGAAAATAGTATCAGCTGTTATGATGGTTGCTATGGTAGGACTCTATTTATATTTGATTAAACGTTTACGTTCTGATGAGATAAAAAATGAGTTTGTATGAAAAAAATCATAAATTTGGCAGTTATCTCTCTAGTTTTTGCTCTAACAGCTTGTAGTGGAAAACCAAAAGTAGCGATGCTAGGTACCGATAATAGTGAACTTAGGATGAAGTATCATTATGTAATATACACCCCCATGAGGTATATGGCACATGACCCAATCTCTGCACTTAAAAATGAAAAATATTATACAAAACATAATATTTATACCAATACTTTAGGTACAGTTAGTGGAGACAAGGTATTTTATATTCATGATAAATTTATTGCATTAGATAAGAAGACAAAAAAACCAATTTTTAAGAAGGTAGTTGAGTCATACAACAAAGAAGCACGTTTTACTTTTGGTAAACATTATGTAAAAATCAAAGGTGTTCAGATTTGTAATGAGGACAATGAGTGTTGGAGTGCTGGGCTTGAAGGTAGCTTTAAACTTGTCAATAAAAAGCCTAAATAAAAAAGGTTTATTTGACTAAGCTAATTTTATCATAAGAGAGATATAGAGTCTTCTTTATTTTAAAAACAACCATTTTTATCTGCTACTAATAAAATCTTTTAACTCCTTCTATTCCCAATCTAAAATGGGGAACAATAAATGTTTACTTCTCCTCTTTAGGTAAAAATTTACCACAACCTTTTGAGGCAGTTCCACCGAAGCATTTTACTTCACGTGCTGTTCCATTTTCATAAATAACAGTTCTTTGACAGTTTGGTGCTTCTACGCACTCTTCATTGCTACATCCTACATCTGCTGGTACGGACATTATATCTCCTTGTTAAACTAAGTTTGACCGAATACTATATCAAAGTAACCTAAATTGTTCTTTAATATTTAATATAAAATTTAAACTTATATAGATATAATTTAACTATATAACAAAGATTTATAGTGTGAATTTATGTTATAATAATTTATGATTAAAATTAAAATAAGGAGGTAATATGTCATTACCTATAGATTTACCAGCAATTAGTATCCCAGAGATACCTTTACCCATAGAGATTCCTGAGCTTATTCACCCAGCGATTGTTCACTTTGCTATAG
Source organism: Campylobacteraceae bacterium (assembly GCA_027068975.1). Lineage (GTDB taxonomy): Bacteria > Campylobacterota > Campylobacteria > Campylobacterales > Sulfurovaceae > UBA1140. The sequence goes on from JALXFN010000059.1 coordinate 47,499, forward strand.
CTATTCCCGTTGTTATTTTCTTGTTAGAAATTTATAACTTAGCTGCAAAGCGTCGAACTATTTCTGCATTTTCTCTCTTTTTGTTGATGCTTGTGACAGTTGCACTGTTTGGTGCGTACTTAACAGGTTCTATAGATGGAAAAGCAGCGTGGGATATGCTCTCAACCGATGGACAAAGTGATTTAAAAGCACATAAGCTTCTTGGAATGTATTTGGTTTATGCTTCAGCATTTTTAGTCGTTTTAAAACTGCTTATTATGGCGATTAGAAAAACTGTTGGTCGATTACTTTTTATTCTTATTTTAGGTGGCTTTATAGCAGTGACACTTTACCAAGGTAAAGAGGGTGGTGAGTTGGTTTACAAATATGGAGCAAATATTGAAAGAGTTGCAGATATGAGTAGCGATGCTGATGATGCAAAAGAAGAGCTAGAAGAAGCAGAAGAGAACCTTAAAGAGCTTCAAGCTAAATATGATGCACTTTCAGCAGAAAACAATAAGGCTGATACAGCAGATGAAACTCTAAAAGAAGATGAGAATAAAGCAGCAGCAGAAGAAGTTGATTCAAATAAAACTACTCCTTCAGAAGATGAGAATAAAGCAGAAGAAGCTGATTCAAATGAAACAGCTGCTCCTTCAGAAGATGTGACAAAAGAAGAGAGCGAATCAAATAAAACAGTTACTCCTTCAGAAGATACAAACTCTTCTACTGATACAAACAGTAGTAACTAAAACCTCTGAACGTTTAGATGAAAGTTTATTTCATCTAAACTGTTTATAACTCTTGGATTCTCTTCCAAATATAAAACACCTCCTATAATGGTCATAATGGCTAAAACTAAAAAAGCTATTTTAACGTATGAGTAAGGTCGCTCTCCTGTTACTTTTCCTGTTTGTCCATTTATGGCATAGTTGTAGGTTTTGTTGTTCCATTTAAACTCTGCTGTCCAGATGGGAAAAAGAACATTTTTATAAGTAGTATTACTATAACGAGTATTCATGGCTCTAATTTGTTGTTGGTCACCACCTATGTCGTAGCGAATATCTCTACGAATAATGTTGTTCATTTTTATTTTTGCTAACTCAAAACCATTGTCTAGTCCTATGGTGTACTCTTCTGAGTCAAAGCCTGAAAGGTACTTGGGATTAAAAGGAACCAAAACATCTGTATGCCATGGTGTAAGCCTATCTAAAATAGTATGTGAGATGGTTTTAGATGCACCTATGGTAACATCATCAAAAAAGTTTGATACATGACCTGAAACAGGAGTCCAGTTTATACGTGCTTCTCGTACATTTCGTCGCTCTTGTCGACCATTAACTATAACCGTTCTCTCTACGGTAACATAGTAGATGTCACCACGTAAACCTTGATAGCTAGTATCGGTATGAGAATCATATGTCCAATGAGGTAGGTAGTAGCCTTTTAACTCTTTGTCTCCATCCATAAAATCTTTTAGCTTTGATGGAGCCAACCATAATGAGCCTAACCATTTTTTAAAACGTTTTTGTGCCTCTTTTTGTGAAAGTTGAAAAGGGAGAAGTGATTTTGGTGTTATCTCTTTTACAAACTCTGTTATAGCAGGAGTATCACAATAGGGGCAGTTAGAGCTTACAGAGTAGGGAGTCATGGTAAAAGTTGCTGCACATTTACTACATTTTACCTCTTTGTTTATCTCATGTTCATCATGATGTTCTAAATGTTGTAGTGCCTCTTGAAAGTTATACTCTTTTATCTCTTGAGTGGACTTCTTAATGGACTCTTGTGTGGAGCAGAATTCACACTGTAAAGTGTTGTGTGTAGGGCTAAATCTTAAAGGAGCCCCACAACTTTTACAGGTAAAGTTTATTGACTTAAATTTCACAGAGCGTTAGTCTCTTTTTGGTAAAGGTGGTGGGGTAACATTAAAGTATTTACCGAGTATAGTTTCTGCTTCTGCCCAGTCTTGTTGTCCTTCTGTCCAGATTAAAGTATTTGGTTTAATGGTTCCTTCTGCAATATATTTTTGAATGGTACGAATATCGTAAGGTCCCTCTTGTTTATCTTCCATGGCTACGTGATACATGGTAGAGTTTCTTGTAGGAAGAGGTGGTGCTACATTTTTATCTACTTTCTCTTTTGAGAGTTTGTTTGCCATATCTTGACCAAGAGCAATACCAGCCCCCATGCCAACCATGTCACCCATGCTTCCACCACCATCTTTACCTAAAGCCTCACCCGTTTGGTATTGAATATGCTTATCGAGGTCACCTGTAACCTCACGGCTTGTACGTTTGTCAAGTGCTTTTTCAACATCTTCTGGAAGTGAAATATTCTCAACTAAAATTTTAGTCAGTTCTAATCCATACTCTTCAAAAGCAGGAGCAATTTTCTCAGAGATAAACTCTGAAAATTTCTCATAGTTAGAAGCCAAGTCTAAAACAGGAACTTTGCTTTCACCTAAAACCGTAGTAAATTTGGTAATAATCAAGTTGGTTAACTGATCATCTATCTCATCTATAGTAAAGTGATTGTCTGTACCTACAATTTCATTCATGAATGTCTTAGGGTTACTAATACGAATCTCGTACGTTCCAAAAGCTCTTAAACGAACCATAGAAAACTCAGGGTCACGAACCATAATAGGGTTTTTAGTTCCCCATTTTAGGTCAGTAAAGCGTTTGGTATTTAAAAAGTAGACTTCTGCTTTAAATGGTGAGTTAAAGGCATGGTCCCAATGTTGCAAGTTGGTCATTATGGGCAAGTTTTTTGTCTCTAACTCGTAGATGCCAGGTCCTAGTACATCAGCAATAACACCTTCATTGACAAATACAGCCATTTGTGATTCACGTACGGTGAGTTTGGCTCCGTATTTTATTTCATTATTATGACGAGGAAACCTATATACCATGGTATCATGTGAATCATCTGTCCACTCGATTACATCAATAAATTGCCCAAATACCCAATCAAAAAGTCCCATCTCTTATCCTTTTGTTTTATCTTCTACTACATCATTTATTGTATCAGCAGGTAAAGCTTCTACCTTTGCTTTGGTAGCAAGAAGAGCCTCTTTGAGTTCACGTTCTGTTTTCTCAAGTTCAATAAGTGCTTTTGTTCTTGCTTCTTTACCTTCTTCAGCAATTTGTAGTGAGTCATTAAGTGTTTCTATAAGTGTAGCATTTGCAATTTTAATACTCTCTATATCAAAGACACCACGTTCCATCTGTGTTCTAACCTCTTTATTGGCTTCACGTAAGCCCTCTGCATTTTTCTCTAAAAGTTCGTTTGTTAAGTCACTAGCATCTTTAAGTGCTTTTGCCGACTCATGACTTCTAAATATAGTAACTGTTTGGGCTAGTTGGTTTCTCCATAAAGGGACAGTATTGACTAAAGTAGAAGAGATTTTATTAATCAACGATTTATCATTCTCTTGAATAAGACGTATGCTCGGAAGTGACTGCATCGCAACTTGTCGTGAGAGTCTAAGGTCATGCACTCTTCTCTCTAAATCATCAGCAAAAGCTCGTATCTCTTTAAGCTCTTGAATTGCCATCATATCATTGTCTTTAGCTTTCTCTTCATACGTAGGTATAATCTTTTCTGCTAACTCTTTTTTCTTAATCTCTCCTGCTTCAATGTAGAGTTCAAGTTTTCTAAAGTACTCTAAGTTTGCCTCATAGAGTTTGTCTAGTGAGACCACATCGGTCATCAGTTTACTTTTATGCTCTTCTAGGTTATTAGCAATCATATCTATCTGGTCACGTACGTTTTCATAACCTTGAATAAACTTGGTTAAAGGCTTTACTCCACCAAAAAGTTTAGAGTACCAAGGGAGCTTTTTGTTGGGGTCAAGCTCTTCAATATCAAAACCTTTAATCGCAGCTACCATCTCATTTAAAACAGCTCCTGCTGCTCCTGTATCTTTGTTTTTAACACCATCTATCATACGGTTAGAAATTTCATCTAGCTCCTCTTGTGCTGATGCTCCAAAATAGATAATAGAGTTTCTATTGTTAAAATCTAATTCACTAAGAGCCTTTTCAAGTTTGCTTTGTTCTTCTGGTTGAATGGCTGGTAGATTTGCATCTACCTCTTTATTCTCTTCTATTGATGTCTCTATAATCTCTTTTGTCTTTGTTTCCATTTTATTTATTCCTTTTTTAATTTAGTTCTTAATCTGCTCTTGAAGTACATCTATATGCACATCTAGGTCAAATTGGTTATTCTTTTTTAGTCTTAGTATCTCTTTGTCAAATTTCTTTTCAACATCAGAGAGAAGCATAGCAAATCTCTCTTTAGTTTCAGTGTTAATTTCGTCTTCTTTCATACCTGTGTATGATTCAGTTACTTTTTTGATGCCATCAATATAGACAATGATAAATTTACGAGCTACACGTAAATCTTTTGGATCAGCTTCAATATTGTTTAAAATCTCATAAGCTTTATCAGTAGCTACACGAAGTTTTCCATGAACTTCTGGCTCTTTTATAAGACGCATGTTCTCTTCAACCGAAGCCAATTTCTCTCTAGCTTCTGCCAGTGTCTCTATAACAAAGGCAGCCGAAATATCACCAATGTTTTCAAGCTTGTCTACTCGTGGGTCAAAACCATAATATAAGAAATATCCTGCTATGGAAATTGCTCCCAAGAAAAAACCTGTTACAAGGGACTCTCCACCTGCTACAGAAGCTGTAAAAAGTGTGGAGATACCAAGCATACCAGCTGTTATCATTTTGTAGGGTACAGGTGGTGCTTTGGTGAGTGTTTTAGTATGGTATTCATACTCTTTTGTTAATCCTATAGTATTGAGCTTTGCTGTAGCAAAAAAAAGCCCAAATGCTATGGAATTAAGTATAAAAGCAGGAATATTTCTTGCCATTAAGGCTAAGATAATGGCTAAAAATAGAGGAGCTAAAAAGAGATAGAGAAAGTTCCCTCTTTTTAGTTTAAAGGGGGTTTTCCCACTTTTGCTTGGGTCATAACGTGTTGCTTTTGACATTTGTTACCCCAAAAGCTTTCCCAGTGGATACCATACGGTAAGTCCAGCTGACAGTAGTATAAATAGAAAACCAAATATCTTTTGCATATTCATTCCTTTTTCTAATAAAAATTGTTTAATTTTATCATAATTTTCTTATTTATTGTAATTTTATATGGAAGATTGATGAAAATTTTAAATAATTGAAAAGTGCCAAATATAGACAGGTATTGTCACTCTTTAGTGCTATAATTGCTACATGTTAATAATAAAAACGAAATTACCAACAAAAAATTTACCAATAAAAAGAGTGATAGCCAAGCTATTTCAATCTTATATCTACACAGCTTTAGACAACAAAGAGCATGATGGCTACAAACATCCAAATGGCAAAGTGTTTAAGGCAATGAATTTTAAAATAGCCTATATAGAGAATGAAATTCATGCCAAATATGTAGCACTAGACCCCCAAAACGAAAAGCAGTTGGCTCAATATATGCTAATGAATAGTCTAAAATTAGGAGAGATACATCTGACCAATACTTCTGTTTCTATTGTTGAGAGGCATAGTAAGATTAAATCTCCCATGCGAGTAGGGGGCTTTGTCTGTGCCAATATCAAAGATGGAAACTCAAACAAAAAGATATATCTTGAACCTAAAAGTAATAAGTTTCAAGAGATAGTTTATAACAATACAGTTCAAAAGTATGAGGCTCTATTTGGAAAGGCTTATGAGGGTGAATTAAAAATCGAGCTTATAGAACAAAAGCCAAGAGAGCGAATTTTTCATTATAGTAAAGGGGTTATGAAAGCATGGTTTGGGATTTATGAGATTGAAGCTAATGAAGAGATGCTTAGAATGATTCTTGATACTGGCATGGGGGCTAATTGTATGAAGGGGTTGGGGTTTTTGGAGGTTGTGAAGTAGTATATCAATATTGTTATGATATACTATATTAGTAAGAAAGACAATAAAGGATAAAAAGATGATAACAACTATTGGAGTAAGAGATATATCAAGAAATATTAATCTATTACAAAATTATGATTATTTGGATATAGAAGATAAAAAGACAAAAGAGTATAAGGGGTTATTGATTTCAGCTAAATATGCAGACGAGATAAAGGTATTTTTGAAAAAAAAGTTACAAAAAGAGCGACAAAAAGAGCTTGATGAGATTATGCAATTTGCAGGAATTGCTAGTGGAGATACTAAAAATATGACTATTCAAGAAATTAAAGAAAAAAGAGTTGACCTTTAAAATACAGATAATCCACTATACTTTCTATGTTTCAAATCCCATAGGGACAAATAGTGTTTTATCTATAATTTTCTTAGAATAGCATTGTACCCAAAATAATATAAATATCTATTTTTAAAAATTACTATTCCAATATACTTTCTATTAACATTTTTAAGAAAATTCAGATATACTTCTTTTAAGAACTCTATGAACGAAAGGTATTTCATGATTCAAAATATATTTTTAGATACAAATATTATTTTAGATTTTTTAGATGATAAGCGAGAAGACCATAAAAAAGTACAACAGTTAATTCAATATTTAATTTTGAATAATTATAAAATAACCCTAAGTGAAGATATGTTAAGTACCATTTTTTATATTATTAAAGATAAAAAGGCTACTTTGCAATTTTTTAAAACTATTATTAGAAAATGGAATATTGTCCCTTATGGTTTAGAACTTATTGAAGAAGCAATTGATATTGCTTTAGAAAAAGATTTAGATTTAGAAGATTTACTTCAGTGTCTCTGTGCTAAAAAGTATGATTCGAGGATACTAATAACCAAAGATAAAGGTTTTTATAATTGTGGGCTTACTCTATATACAACCAATGATTTTTTAGCGAGTCGAAAAGATGGGTGACATCATAAAAACGCTCTCAACCATAGGCACACACTACCTAGAAGATGAGAAGAGAGTCAAAAACAAAGCGTATGAATACACAAAAATAAAGGTCTATCTTTTTGATATAGAAACTAAAACTATTGAACCTCATTTAAATATAAAAAATGAAGATTTGATTATTACTCGTTTTGGAGTAGGGGCAAACAGTGGTAATCTTTTTCCAAATATGTTTTTTGAGCCTAAAAATGTAAAAAAAGAGTTTGACAAGTTTGTAAGGGGAATATTAAAAGCCAATAAAAACTTACTCTCCTATTTTAGTGAAGAAGAGATAGATGAGAATAAAATTTTAAAGGTTTTAAACTCTATAGATGAAGAGTTTTTTGCAGATGAGGATAAGATAGAAGAGATTCAAGGCTTGTCAAAATATGAGAAAGCAAAAGGAGAAAAAGGAAAGTTTACTACCTATTTTGCACTCTCCTATCAAGATAGACCTATTTCGTACTATTTTAAAGAGATTTATGAAAAACATCTAAATAGTTTTAGTGAAGCTACCATGAGAGGCTATGATATTGTCTCTAATCAAGAGGGGATTGGAGGAGATGCCAATTTGGCTTTTTGTTCGACCAATGAGCTACCTACAAAGTTAAAACCTATTAAGCTAAAACTTCTTCCTCTCTCTTTTGACTCGGCTAAAAAGGTCAAGATTGGATTTGATGTGATGGATAAGTTGTTTTCTCATAACTTTTATGGTCTAAAAATGGCGATTATGCCAACACTTTTGAGTGATGAGGTTGAGTATAAAGATGTTTTAGAGATTTTGGAAAAATCTGCCAAAGGAGAGATGTTTGAGATAAGAGAGAGTGAAACTACCATTAATGACTACTTAGAAGATACTGCCTATGGCGAAAAGGGTCTGCCTGTTCTAAATACCATTCTCTTTTATGCCAAAAATAACTCTGCTGTTGATGTTTTGCTACAGATTGATGATGTTTTACCCTCTTATATCTCTTATGTTTCAGACAAGATGGGTGAGTACAATATCAAAGCATTTAAAAACAAAGATGTAAAAGATAGCCAAGAGACGATTTATATTCAGAATATCTTTTCTGATAGATTGGAGATTATGAGCATACTGCTCTCTAGTAGTAAAATAGAGAAAGATATTTTGATTCATAAATTTTCACAACTTATCTATTGGGGGACGATGAATAAATCTTATGCTCATCCTGTAGAGTGGGGAAAATATTTTAACGGATATTACGCCAATAGAAGCATAGAGGCGATAAGTAGATATTTGGCTCTGTTTAGAGATACAAAAAAGCTTAAAGAGAATTTTATATTACAAAAGGAGATAGATTTGGAAGAGATAAAGAGTAGTAAAGAGACGATAACCCAACTTATAGAGGGTAGTGAGTTTCTTGAAAATGAGGTTTTAGAGAGTGCCTACCTTTTAGGAATGCTTTCAAGTGCTTTGATAAATTGGCAATATGGAGTGAGTGGAGGTAGCTCTTATGAGAAATGGCTTAACAATAGTGGAGCAATTACCAAAGATAGCTTAGATAGAATTTGGAAAAAGTCTGAAGAGACGATTCGTAAACTCAACTCTACTTCTGGTTCAGGAAATAAAGTAGTCAATGAGATTAAAGAGTTGGTTATTGATAGCTCTCAAAAGGCATTTGTCTATAGTGGTATTGTCAAAAGCTCTTATGTTTCACTTGCCTTTGCTATGGGTGGAAGTGATTATACAAAATATATTAAAAAAACAAAAAATTAGGAGAAGTAAAATGTCAGAAAAAATTATATTAAAAAAAGAGATACTATTTTTATGGGATGGAGAGAATTGGAATCCAAATGGAGATATGCTCAACAGCAATGCACCAAGAGTTGATGAAGAGACAGGAGTTGCAGAGGCTACAGATGTACGGATTAAACGAACGATTAGAGATGAGCTTATTAAAAAAGAGGGGGCAGATAAGGTTTTTATCAAAGAGTATAAACGAGACGAAAATGTGCTTGATTGTAAAACAGCCATACGAGAAAATGAGATAGATATTAGACAGAGTAAAGCAGACCTTGAAAAAGAGATTTTAGAGCGATTTTTAGATATACGAGCTTTTGGTGGGGTGTTGCCAATCTCTGATAAAGATGAGATGAAAAAAGATAAAGCAATAACCACAGCAGGGGTTCAGTTTACAGGGGCAGTACAGTTTAGAGTCTCAAAATCTCTACATAAAGTTTCCATGAATCATATCAAGGGAACAGGAGCATTTGCTAGTAGCTATCATGAGACAGATGCTAAAAAGCAGAAACAACAAGCTACTTTTAGAGAAGAGGACTTTTTAAGCTATGCACTCTTTGCCACCTATGGGATAATGGATAACCACAATGCTAAAAGGACAGGTTTTAATGAAGAGGATGCCAAAAAAGTAATTGATGCTTTATGGTTTGGAACAAAAAATCTAATTACGCGTTCTAAAATGGGACAGACTCCAAGACTAATGCTTGTTATTACCTATAAAGATGATAGTTTTGCAGGAGATTTAAATAATAGTGTTGATTTTAATGGAACTAAAGATGATGAAGCAATTAGAAGCATTAATGACTACAAGATAGATTTCACAAGATTAAAGGGCAAACTAGAGAGATATAGTGATGCGATTGAAAAGGTAGAGTATCTGGTCGATTATGACTTTGAGCAGAACCACAAAGAGCAGTTTGAGAGCAGTTGGATAAAGATAGAGAGATAAGATGTCTATTGTAGCATTTAAACTAACAGGAGACTATGCACACTTTTCTCACCCTGCTACTATCTATTCGAGTTTGAGCTACCCTGTTCCACCCAAGACTGCTATTATGGGTTTTTTGGGTGCGTTGATAGGGGAAGAGGAGCATTATAGGCTGAGAGATATTAAATATAGTATCAAAATAGATAAAGAGATTGTCAAAAAATCTTTTGTCTTTAATGGCATTAAGTTTGCACTCTCTTCAAATATGCACATCAAAGAGGGGTATCAAAATGCTAGTGATAAAAAACAGTTCTATAGAGAGCTTATCTGCTCCCCTGCTTATACAGTTTTTGTAGATTTATCACTACTAGCTCAAGCATACCAAGAGAAGATAACCAAATATTTAAAGGAGCATAAAACAGCCTTTACCCCCTATTTGGGGATTAATTTCTGTTTGGCTGATTTTGAGTGGATAGAGATAGAGAAACTAGAGAAGATAGAAGATGAGTTTTCAGAGATTAATACCTTTACCCTCAAAGAGGATTTTGAATTCGATATTGAAAACTATGGAGTCAAGCTTACTACTGCTAATATGGCGTGTAGTGTTGAAGAGGGTAGAGTATTTAAAGATTTCAAAGAGTTTATTGTCGAAATTGGAGCAGAGAACGCTATTACATCAAAAAATAGAGACAATATCTATCAGATAAATGAGCATAGGGTCTATTTTGTTTGATACATTTCTTTCACACCCTGACAAACTCTATATTGAGCATATCTCCAATATGTTTCATGAAGAGGATAGCTCACTAGAGCGAGAGGTTAAACGATTTCACGATATAGCCAAACTCAAAAAGAGTTTTCAAATCTATATTCGTGGAGATAAGGGGGTAGATAAAAATCACTCTCTGCTCTCTGCCTATCTATTCCTATTAAATAGCGATTTTGAGACTAGAGATTTACTTTTTGGATTTTTGGCGATTGCTTCACACCATGGCAATGTAGAGAACTTTTTTACTCTAAATGAGGACAACAGATATATTGGTAAATACTGCACTAACTCAAAAGAGTTACTATTTCTTGATGAGGTTATAGCGTCGGCAAAGAGTCTTGGTTTTTATGAGACTGTAGAGGGTAATTTAGCTCAACTAGAAGAGCAGACAAAAAAGTATCAAAAATATATACGAAGTTTTAAATTTAAAAATAGTTTTGACTATGGTGATTTTGTTGACTTTAAAAAACTCTATGCCTCTTTGATTTATGCTGATAAGTTTGAGGCGATTTTTGGGATTAAAAAAGAGAGAAAAGAGCCTATTCCAAAAGAGATATTGAGTAGGCATATAGATGCTTTTGCTTATCATAAAAAACGAGATGACTTTAGAAAGTATGTTTTAAATAACTTTGATAGTAGCCATAAACTCTTTACTCTTACAGCTCCAACAGGCTATGGAAAAACATTAACTGCTTTGGAGTTTGCTCTGAAATTTAAACAAGAGAAGATTATTTTTGCTTTGCCCTTTACCTCAATTATTGACCAAACTTATGATGTGGTATGTGATATATTTGAAGATATAGAGATTTTTAAAATTCATCATAAAACAGATATTGATGAGTCTGTACCCAAAGATAGATATTCACAAGTAAAATTTTTGATGAGTTCTTTTAGTGGAGAGATAAACATAACAACACTATATCAGATTATTTTTGCTCTCTTTGGCAATAAAAACAGAGACAATATAAAGTTTAATCAGTTTAGAAACTCTGTAGTTATTATAGATGAAGCACAAGCCATTCCTTATGCGTTTAGACAAGATTTTATTCGACTATGTGAGCTAATTTCAGAGCAGATGAATACGGTTTTTATTTTTATGTCGGCGACCATGCCTATAATGAGTGATGGATTTAGAGAGATTTCAAACTTAGACTATTTTCAAGAGCAGAACCGATATGTTTTAAAGTGGTTATGCTTAGAAAATGGGCAAGATACTTTGATGAAAAAAGTAAGAGATGAAGCCCAAACCAAACATACTCTATGTGTGGTCAATACAGTTAAAAAAGCACAAGAGCTTTATCTGAAATTTAGAGATGAGTTTGAATGTTATTGTCTCAATGGTTATATGACCGATAACGATAAACAAAGAGTAGTAGAAAAAGTTAGTAAACGACTAAAAGAGGATGAAGCGAAAATCTTACTTATCTCAACCCAATCCATAGAAGCAGGAATTGACCTTGATTTTGAAGTAGGTTTTAGAGAGGTAGCACCTATTAGTTCCATTATCCAAACAGCAGGGCGAGTCAATCGTCACTTTGGAGAGCAACAAGGAACACTCTATATATTTGATGATATTTGTGAATATTCCAATCTAATCTATGGAGATTTACAGCAGATTAGCCAAGCGATATTTGAAGTTTTACAAGATGGAGATGTAGAAGAGTCCAATATCTTAGAGATAAGCAGACTCTATTTTGATAAAATTCATAAGCAGTTAGAGAGCTTTTACATTGAAAAAGAGATAGAGAAGTTGGAGTTTTTTGATATTAACAAAAAGATAGAAGCTATAATGGATGGTGGAGATTTTAAACAGCTCATTATAGTCGAGCCTTATGATGGATTTATAGCAGAGATAGAGATGGAGCTTTTACGAATTAGAAAAGAGGAAAAAGATACATTTAGACAAAAAGATTTGGCTCAATCACAAGTGAAAAAGATGTTACAACATGGAGTTAATGTCAATAAAAAAGAGGTAGATAAGTTTATGACACCAATTAGTAGAGTTAAATATCTGCATGAGATGATTTATCTGTCTGCTGGAGCAGAGGAGTATGATGAGAGGTATGGTATTAAGAAGTATGTACCTGATGAGTTGGATATGAGTGATATAGGATTTTAGATGACATTTAACCAAGACCTAATAACAGGAACCCTAATCCACTACTACGTAACCTGCAAAAGAGAAGCGTGGCTCTATAGCCGTAAAATTTCAGCCGACCAATGGGATGAAAATATCAAAATGGGTAAAGCTCTAGCTGAGATAAAAGAGGAGCAACTACACGATTTTCCATTTTCTAACCTCAAATTTGACAAGATAGGAAAAGAGAGAGGTCACTATGTGGTTACAGAGTACAAAAAGAGCATGAGTAACCCTGAGGGGGCAAAGATGCAACTGCTTTTTTATATGTGGCAACTTAAAACCTCTTTGAAGCTCAAAGTGATAAACGGCAAAGTTGTCTCTGGACGAACAACACATTTTTTTATAGAGGGAAATGAAGCCAATATGAAAATGATGGAGGAGCTTATAGATGAGATAAGCCAATTTTTAGAGCAACCAACACCACCACCTTTTAAAGAGATAAAGTTTTGCAAAGGGTGTGGGTATAGGGATTATTGCCTGTAGGATGCGATTGCTATCGCACCGTCAAAACCAAATTCAATATTAATAACATGGTGCGATGGCAATCGCACCCTACGAGGATTTTTAAAGATGTACATAATATTATTTTACGACATAGCCGACAAAAGCCTAAGAGCCAAAAAAGACAACAGCTACAAGATACGAAAAGAGGTAGAGAAGTATCTTACAAGAGTCCAATTTTCAGTGTTTGAGGGGGAGATAAGCCCTAGTGATTTACGAAAGCTAAAGGCTCATTTGGCAAAAGTAGCCGATACGGAGTTGGATTCGATAATTATCTATGAGTCTACACGGTTGAATTATACGGAACGGATTGTGATAGGGGTGGATAAAAATGATGGTATATTTACCTGTTAGGAGAGAAACATAATGCAAAAAAGTGACAGAACCCATTTTTTAATGGTAGCAGGACGAGTTAGACGAGAGGCTAATAACCTAAAGTTTGACCGATATGATGAAGATTTTAATGTGGTAAGCACCAAGCCTCTACCAATAAAAGGGATAGATGAGATTTATATTTTAGCCAAGGTAGATTTGGACTCTTATACTATGGCGTTTATTGCCAACAATAATATATTACTCCACCCAAACTGCTAGTTAAAAGCCAATTTTTGATGTGTTGAAGAAAGCTTCAAAAACTTATCAATAGAGTAAGCTAAAATGAATAATTTTAGCTTAACAAGAAAGCCACG